>JAHFDZ010000038.1 GCA_023248745.1 Myxococcales bacterium
CCTTTGCCGGACTTCAGTGCTGCAGACTTCTTCTTTTTGGCTTTTGTGAGCTTAGCTTTTGCGGTCTCGTAGCGATCCTTGATCGCGTCGCGCTGATGCTTGTACCGATCGCGCGTTGTCTTGAGCTTCTCTTTGAGCTGACCAAAGTGCCACGGGATGGACTTGCTCTTCTGTGCGCCTGCGTGATCGCGCAATTGGTAGGAATCGAGAATGGTGCGATTGAACTTCGCAATCCCATCCGTCATTCCTTGATCTTTGACGAGTTGGTAAACTGTCTTTCCTTCGTGAGGCGCGAAGCGGTGATTGGCGAGATCAGGCGTGCGCTCCCCGAGATAGCCCTCGAGGATGATGTGACGAATGGCGTTCTCGCCACCGTTGCCCGTTAGATCCCAGATGCCGCCAGTGTGCGCGTTGACGAACGTGTGCGCGAACGCGTCGCCGCCACCGTGACCGTACATGCCCATCATGAAGGCGCGATTTTCGACGGTGTTGAAGTTGCGCTCGCTCAGCCCGTTCCAACCTCGTTGCCACCAGTAGTCGGTGCCCGGTCCGCCGATGTTGGTTAACGGATCCGTGCCTGCTGGCGGGTGGATGACGCATTGACCGGTGCCGATATCAGGGAGCCCATCGGGGCCGACGACGCCGGTGTAATAGGCACCCGGAAATTCGCGGATCGCTTTGACGATTGCTGGTGATGCCGTGAACGTTCCGATAACGCCCTTAATGCGTTTAGTCGGGTCGGTCGCTTTTGGATCGAGTTCCTCGATCGTCACCTTGCCGTCGTCGAGAAGATCCTCGACCGCCTGCTGCGCTAGATAAACGTGTGTCGATGGCTTCCAAGCGTGAGCGCTCACGCTCGCGATGCCGACCGCCAGACCAATGCCCGCGCCACTCAGACGTAATGCCATGTTTCTTCCCCCACAGCTTTCTTAGTTGGCTCTCAATACGAAGTTAGAACCCCGGTCCGCTTTCGTTGGACGGAGCAGCTTCAAATTTGAGGGGAGCATTTGCGCGGCATTCCGTGAAGTCCTCATATTGTGGTGGCGCAAGGTGTGCAAATGCGCTCAAGCGCCTTCAGCCGCGCACAAAATGCACAACGCGCCAGACGTCGAGGACGTTCGGCGCGAAGTATTAACGTCGACACTCTATCGACGCGGCGGGTTTCAGTGCTTCTCAGCGACCCATTTGCACGAGTCGGCTTGACGGTACGTCTTGCCGTTCAGATCGCCCGTGACGAACGTGTAGTTGTGCCACTTGATTTCTAGGCTCTTGTGCGGCTGCTTCTCGCCGAGGCGCGTAAGGCACGTGTCGAGTTCAGTCCCGCTGTTGAAGTAGTAGGACACGTTTGAGCCCTTGATGGGATTGACGTGAAGAATTGAGTACTTCGAGTCCTTTTTTCCCCTCGCGCCGGACTCGTAGCGGTCTGAACCGCTGTCGTCAGCAGCCGCGGTCGCAGTTACTGAAGCAAAAATTGAAACCGCACACAGAGCGATACACTTAGCAAAATTCATTTGATTCCTCCCGAAGTCGTCCACACTTGGATGGACGGTCTTCGCTCCGAACGCTTAAGCTACCGGTGGTTACTTTCTCGAAACGCCACCCAGTGAATCTTGTGTTATCGAGCGGGATTGGGCCGAAAATCCGGCGTGCATTCGGTTGCAACGGGAGCGCTGTGGATGGCCAAGTTCCGCATGGCTTCGACGATGCGTTCGAGGCTCTTGAGCGAAGGGCCCATGTCTTTGATGAACTCGGGCAGGTCCGCAAGGAGGTTTGCTTTTGCTTCGCCAGCCTTCGCGAGTGAACCGATTGCAATGATCCCCTCGACTACGGCGACAACTTGTCCGCCCGGAATCGCCGCGGATTCGATCGCGGTCGTTGCAGATTGAATGGTGACTGCGGCGCTAAGGCTGAGCTGGACGAAGTCTTTGGTCGATCGTCCCATCGGTGTTTTTTGGAATTGTTCGATCGCGGCTTTGAGTTCTTTCAGGTCCGTCACGATGGCGGTTTTGTTGGCGTTGATGGCGCCTCCACACGCGTTAATGTTCTCGCGGAATTGCCGAGGAATGATGGTGGCCAAGTTGTAAATCGCACCAAAGAGTTTGGCGCACCGGCCAATGTTCTTTGCGAGATCGACGCCCGACGGGCTGCTTGCGGCAAGCTTCACGCCGGCGCTCACGAGCTTGGCTGCTGGACTGATCATCGAGGCGACTTCGTCGGTGCCTTTGAGGACTTTGTCCCAGGTGCGATTTGCAGTGACCGATTGAATCAATGACGTGGACATGATGTGCGCTCCTTTGTGCGGATTGCACTCGGCGCACCGTTCCCTGCGGTTGCGTCCTTTTTGACGCGTGCCTCGCTCGTTCCGCGACTACGCTCGCCGACTTATGAACGACCGATTCCTTCGGGCCTGTCGACGCGAACCCGTTGATGCGACGCCCGTGTGGTTCATGCGCCAGGCTGGGCGCTACATGGCGGAGTATCGCAAGCTGCGCGAGAAGCACACGCTACTCGAGATCTGCAAGCAGCCGGAGCTCGCGCTCGAGGTGACGATGCAGCCGCTGCGGCTTGGCGTGGATGCGGCGATTCTTTTCGCAGACATTTTGCTTCCGCTCGAGCCTATGGGCGCGCCTTTCGAATTTGCCAAGGGCGAAGGACCCGTCATTCATGAGCCGATCGCGCGAGTTTCACAGATCGAGGCGCTGCGTATCGTCGAGCCGCACGAAGGGCTACAATACGTGCTCGATTCAGTTGCATTAATCAAGCGCGAGCTCGCGGGGAAGCTGCCGCTCATTGGTTTTGCGGGTGCTCCGTTTACGCTGGCGAGCTATCTCGTCGAAGGGGGTAAGAGCACTCACTTCGTCAAAACAAAGCGCTTGATGTACGGTGAACCGAAAGCTTGGCACCTGCTCATGGAGAAGCTCTCGGAGACGGTAAGACGCTACCTCCGTGCGCAAGTCGAGGCGGGCGCCGATGCATTGCAGCTCTTTGACTCGTGGGTCGGCCACTTGACGGTTGCGGACTACCGAACGTTCATCAAGCCGCACGTCAGCGCGATTTTGCAGGACGTCATGAAAACTGGTGTACCCGTGATCCATTTTGGAACCGGTACCTCGCACTTGCTTGCCGATATGCGCGAAGCCGGAGGGCATGTCATGGGTATCGACACGACAACGTCGCTCGGCGATGGCTGG
The DNA here is from genome assembly GCA_023248745.1 of Myxococcales bacterium. GTDB lineage: Bacteria > Myxococcota_A > Polyangia > Polyangiales > Polyangiaceae > JAHFDX01. Next base: position 3,192 of record JAHFDZ010000038.1, read on the forward strand.
CAGCGCTTAGGTTACGATTGCGCCGTGCAGGGAAATCTCGATCCAACGTTGCTCTTCGCACCCGCAATGCTTGCACAACAGGGGGCAAAGTTGGTTCTTGATGAAGCCGCGGGGCGCCTCGGGCACATCTTCAATTTGGGCCATGGCATTTTGCCTGAAACGCCCGTTGAAACCGTGCAATCGGTGATCGATTTCGTTCACGCCTACAAGCGCACCGCCTAACGGAATTCACTCGGATGCTCGATGCATACGTACTCGTTTCTCACGGCACGGTGGATGACCTTGCTGACATCCCGCCGTTTCTACGCAACATACGCCGCGGACATGTGGCATCGCCTGAGTTGATCGCAGAGGTCACACGCCGTTACTCCGCGGTCGGAGGTTCACCGCTGAACCGTATCAATAGTCAAGTTGCTTTCCTTCTTGAGGGGCGCCTCGAGAGGCCTGTGCGCGTTGCCAATCGTCTTTGGCATCCGCACCCCGAAGTTGTTCTTTCGACCCTGCGGTCCGAAGGCGCAAGATCCATCGGAGTCATCGCGCTTGCACAGCACTCGGCTCATATCTACAACGATGCTGTTCGAGAGGTTGCACAAGAGATCCCTGGGTTGACACTCCGCTATGCGGCCAGTTGGGGTCAGTCAATGAAATTGACGGATACGTTCGCGGCGGCAATACGAAACACAATCTCTCGTGCTCCGAGCGAGTCCTTTGCGGTTGTCATGACGGCACACAGTCTCCCTGTCTCAATCGTCGAAGCGGGCGACCCCTACGAAGATGACGTCCGACGTGCGGCGGCGTCGATTGCGGTACGCGCTCGTCTTGCGGCTTACCAAGTTGCGTTTCAGAGCCAAGGCCTGAGCTCGGAACCTGGGGGCCGGCCCATTGAATGGCTCGGTCCTGACTTGGTACAGGTACTTGACGAATTGGGTAGAGCGGGCAAGCGCGGAGTGGTGGTTGCACCCATTGGGTTTCTCGCCGACCACACCGAGATTCTCTACGACATCGACATCGAGATGCGGAAGTGGGCTGACGATCGCGGCATGTGGCTTCGTCGCACGCCGTCGCTCAATGCGAACGAGCCTTTCATTGACGTCCTCGAAGAGGTCGCAAGGGAGCTCGAGGCTTAGCGAATGGACCCATCGAAGCGCCGTGTTGTGATCGTCGGGGGTGGCATTACCGGGCTTGCAGCGGCTTATTTTCTTACCCAAAAGAGTGTTGACGTTGTGGTCCTCGAAGGCAGAGACCGCGTGGGTGGCAACATTCGGACTGAGCGCGAAGGTGAGTTCGTTCTCGATTGCGGCCCCGATTCTTGGGTTGTGACAAAGCCTCACGCCTCCTCGCTTGCGAAGAAATTGGGCCTTGAAGGCGAGTTGATGCCCACGATTGAAGCAACGCGTCGCGTGTATATCGCACACGATGGCAAGCTCCACCCGCTACCGGAGGGTCTGGTGCTCGGGGTACCGACTCGTATGCGGCCAATTGTCGAGACGAGCCTTTTTTCCGTGTTGGGCAAAGCGCGCATGGCGCTCGAGCCACTGGTGAAGCGGCGTGTGAGCAACAGCGATGAGTCAATTGCCGACTTTGTGTCGCGCCGACTGGGTCACGAAGCTGCCGATCGCCTCGCCGGTCCGTTGCTGGGTGGCATCTTTGCGGGTGACGCAAAAGAACTCTCGATTCGCGCAACTTTTCCACAGTTTGTTCAAATGGAGCAGGAGTACGGATCGCTTGTGCGCGGGATGCGCAAATCACGAAAGCCGCCACCTGCGGGGCAGGCAACGCCAAGCGCGTTCGTCAGTTTGAGGCCCGGCATGGACACTCTGGTGGACGCGCTTGTGAAGGCGCTGCCGGTGGAGGCAGTGCGCACTAGGAGTGCTGTCAACAAAATTGACAAAGTGGCTGGCGGTTACGACGTGGTGCTCGACGATGGGCAGGTCGTGCGCGCGAGTTCGGTCATTCTTACGGCGGTGGCAGGATCCTGCGTTCGCGCGTTTGCGCCACAACTCGCCGAATGTCTTGATGCGATCGAATATCGATCAACAGCGCTTACATTTTTCGCATTTCGGCGATCTGACGTGAGCCATCCGCTTGACGCCGTTGGATTCCTTGTTCCCAGAGGAACCGGCCTTCACGCGCTCGCGGCAACGTGGGTGTCGAGCAAGTGGGAATCGCGTGCGCCTCCGGGGCATGTTCTCATGCGCGTATTTTTCGGCGGCGCCAGTGACCCTGAAGTGCTTCAACGTGATGATGCCGATCTCGCGTCGCTTGCGCGCGAAGAGCTTTCCAAATTGATGGGCCGACTTGGCACTCCGCTGTTTTCGCGCGTCTATCGATTTGCCGGTGCGAGTCCGCAACCGCGCGTCGGGCATCTCGAGCGAATGGACAAGGTGCGCACGTTGCTTGAGCAACATCCAGACTTGCACCTCGCGGGTAACGGTTACTGGGGCATCGGCATCCCCGACTGCATCAAGCAAGCCGAGGACGCCGCCGCGCGCGTCATGGCGGCGTTACGGTAGCTTCTCCTTTCGGAGGCCATTGTGATGAAATTGTGTGCGGGTCTCTTTGCGCGCCGGTTGGGGCTTGCTAAGGGATTGCCCAATGAAATGGAACTCAATTAAGTTGACGATTGGGACGGCTATCTTGTGGTTCGGCGCTGGCTGCGCACTCGGAAATTACCGAGTCGTCAAGGTCGTCAAAGGTGGCGGCGAGCTTGCCCTTGTGGGCTCACAGGGTGAAGCGCGTGAAAAGGCGAACGCCTACATGACGCAGCAGTGCAACGGCGGATACGAAGTCGTTGAAGAGGGCGAAGCGGTTATCGGCGAAAATACGGAAGCGCATCGCGCATTTTTGGGCGGCGTACAGGCTTCGTCGACACAAAAAACCGAATGGCGCATCAAGTTCGCGTGCAAAGGTGAAGCGGCTCCGGCAACGACACCCACGACTCCGGGCACACCAGCAGCGCCCGCCGCTCCTGCGTCACCCAGCGCGAAGATTCACATTGTCTCGATTCGAATCTAAGGCGCATTTGGAAGGCCCCGCGCCATCGAATCACGCAACGGCTCCACCAGGCGGCGTGAGATCGTCGCCTTCTTCGCCCGAAGCGATGCGAACCACAATGGCGGTGATGTTGTCTTCGCCGCCTTGTTCGTTTGCGCGCAGAATAAGCGTGCGGCAATTTTCGAGTGAGTCCTGCGATGATGAGATGATGTCGGCGATTTCCTCGTCGCTGAGCATGCCCGAAAGTCCGTCGGAACAAAGGACGTACACGTCTCCGACGGTCGGCTCGTCGTGCTGCAAATCGATCACGACTTGATCGCCCATTCCGAGCGCGCGCGTAATGACGTGTTTGGGCAGTTCGTTTCTTTGCTCTTCGCTGAGGTCGGGCATTGCGAGGAGGTAGTCGTTGATGAGCGAATGATCGCGCGTGAGGAGCGAAATGGCGCCATCGCGCACGCGGTAGCAACGTGAGTCGCCGACGTGGCCGATGTAGAAGCGGCTCTTTCGCGCGCTAAACATCGCGCCCACAACCGTGGTCCCCATCATGTGATACTCGCGCGATCGACTGCCGCGCTCGTAGATTTGCCGATTCGCAAGGCGAATGCTCGTGAGCAGGCGATTCTCTTCTTCGGAGAGGTTGGTGTCGAAGTGGAATGGCCAGGTGATGTCGTCGTTCGCCGTCGTTCGGAAGAACTCGCTGATGGTCTCGGTTGCGAGTTTCGATGCGACGTCGCCTGCGCGATGACCGCCCATGCCATCGGCGACGACAAACAAGCCGCAGTCCTTGAGAAGCACGAATGAATCTTCGTTGTGCTCTCTTTGCAACCCGACGTCGCTCATGCCGGCTGCGTTTGCGCGCAAAGCGTAACGTTTCTTCAACTCGATAAGGCTTTCATTAGGGGATCATCGTGTCAAGGCGCGCTTGGGTGACATGCTGGAGAGGTCAGACCTCCATAATGTCCTTTTCTTTTGCGGCGACCATATTGTCAACTTGCTTGACCCCTTCGGCCACGATCTCTTCGACCTTCTTTTTGGCGCGATCCACGTCGTCCTTGCTGGCTTCGCCGTCGGACTCGACCTGATTGAGCACATTCATCGCGTCGTGGCGGTTCTTGCGGATCGCGACCTTGCATTCTTCGCCATACTTCTTGCCCATTTTGACGAACTCGCGCCGGCGCTCTTCGGTAAGCGGAGGGAGTGGAACACGCAAAAGATCGCTGTCTGTTGAGGGGTTCAGCCCAAGGTCTGCCTCGCGAATCGCTTTCTCAATCAGCTTGAGTGCGCTGCGGTCCCAAGGCTTGACGGTGAGCATGCGAGCGTCGGCGACGTTGATGTTGGCCATCTGCGAGAGTGGCGTGGGCGTACCGTAGTAGTCGACGCGTACATTTTCGAGAAGGCTCGGATTGGCACGACCGGCGCGAAGCTTGACCAGCTCGCGCTTGAGGTTTTCGTGAGCTTTGGAAATAGCTTGCACGAGCTCGCTTTGGACGTCGGTCAACATGGCCCGGCAAGTTACTCGCCTGCGCGGCTGGTCGCTAGCCTGTAAATTGGTGTGATGCGTTTCGAGCTCGGCCATTTCGTTCGGCCGCCATTTGCGATAGCTCCGCATTCATGAAGCGCTTCGTTCTTGGGGTATGCGGCCTGTTTTGCTTTTCGTCGGCTGTCGGTTGCGATTCCGCGAAGCCGACGCCCGATGCCGGTGTGCTCGCGGCGCCCATTGTCGCAGCGCCAATGCCGGCTCGGCTCGTTGCGGAATTTGCGTTGCGCAATCCCAAAGAGGCCTGGACTGCGTTTCGGACCGGCATTGGCGGAACCGTCAACCTGCTTGCAGATTCGCCCGCGCAAGTGCTTGCCAACGCGGCTGCTATCGATCCTGGGCTCAGTGCCGAATTGCTGCAAGATGCACCGATTGTAGGGCTCGTATCCGTGTCGGAAGGACACGACCCAATTGTGGTTCTCGCCGTTCAATTGGCGAATCCGGCGAAGGTTCTTGCGGATGCGGGAACGGCGGGCAGTGGTGATCTTATCCCCGTTTCGTCAAAGGAAGGCGCCGCCGGCATTCGGGTTGCAATCGCGAAACGTGGCTACCTCGTTTTCGGCATTGGCGCGAGTACGACCGATGCGGAATTGCAGAGGCTGTCGCCGTACTTGCTCACAAAGGTAGCGGTGGATGCGCGTGCGCCGGCGCCTCTTCTGGGCGCGGCGGCCAAGCGCCGCAGCGAGGCGGGCCTTTGGATCACGGGGCGCGACGTCCTCGGTACAGAAGTGAAACGCAACATTGAGGTCAACGTTGCAAGTACGAAAGCATCGCTCGAGGACGCGAACAAGCGTCAACGCGAAGCCAAGGGCGGACGAGCTCCCGACTTCGGCGATCCCGAAGCGCTCATCGCCAAACTCGTGGAGGGGAAAGATACGCTGATAAAGTTGGTTGACCAATTGGCACAGGTCAACGCTTTCGTCGGCGCGCGTGACGGTGAGTTTGTGGTCGATGTCGAGCTTGAACCGAAAGCGGGAAGCGAGCTCGACACGACATTGAAGGGCAGCAAAACATGCGGTGCTGATGCGATCGGTGAAGAGCCGCAGCAAAGTGTCGCGGCCTACTTCGTCTGTGAATCTGAGGCTGATCGCAAGAAGAGTGCTGAAGCGCAGGTTGCCTTCGTTGCAAACGTATTGGGCGGTCGCGGCGAGGAAGAGAAGAAGATCCTTCAGACCTTCACGAAGGCGTGGTCCGACGCGCGCGGTGACGAACTCACGGTGTCTGTCGTGCTTGCGGGCGACGACGGCGCACCTTCATTTCGAATTGTATCGCCTTTGGGTCGCGTCGAATCGGCCGATGCTGCGCGTGGTGCGTTGCGTGATCTCTTCGGACGTCCGCTCATATCGGACGCTCTGCATGTGAAATTTGGCGCAGAAAAGAGCATCGCACCGGGGACGTATGCACTCTCGCTCAAGCGCAAAACGTTGCCGAAAGAAGTGCAAATCGTGTGGTCAACCGATCACAAGCAGTTGCTCATTGCAGGAACTCAGCAGGCGAATGCTGCGAAGGTTGCGGCGCTCCGTTCCCCTAAGTCAAAATTGATCGACGCGAGTACACTTTCGCGCGAGCTCAAAGTTCTGGGTAACGACGTGCTTGCTGCAGTTGTGCTTCAACCACTGCTTCTGACGGTGACGAAGCAGCACCTTCCTCCCTCAACGGCCATGCTTTCTGTTTCGCGAGACTCTTCGTCGGGGCATTTGGTGACGCGAGCCGTGATGCAGGCTGGGCTTGCGCGCGAGCTGATTAAGCTTCGGATGCCGGCAGAGTGACGCTCGCCCCCGAGCCCATCGATTGCTGATACATTCGCTGGCCGATGATGGAGTGCGTTCTCGTTACGGGTGTACCTTCGCTGATTGCCCGTCAGGTGGTGCTCGAATGGCTTGAGAAGGGGGCGGCGGTTGTTTGCGTGGTCAGTGCGTCTGCGCTCGAGGAGGCATCGAACTGGGCAAATCGACTTCAGCCAAAACGGCGTGCCAAGCTAACTTTGCTCGCGGGCGAAGTGACGCACATCGACCTGGGTCTGTCGGGCGCTGAGCTTGCGGAATGGACGCCTCGCATCACACGCATTATTCATGCAGCGCAGGTTACATTTTGAGGCAGTCGTCGCGACGAGGCCGAGTCGCTCAACATGGGCAGCGCGCGCGAAGTGATCGAGGTTGCCAAGCTGTGCACGCGTCTCAAGTTGCTCTTGGCACTTTCGTCCGCGCTCGTCTCCGGCGATCGAACGGGTGTGGTGCGCGAGAACGAATTGCGCAGCGGCCAGCGCTTTCGTAACCCCGTCGAGGAGACGTTGGCGCGTGCAGAAACGCTCTTTCTTAGCGCTGCAAAAACGCTGCCCGTTGCGATCGTGAGGCCGTCGATGATCGTGGGCCACTCACAGACAGGTGAGGTCGATAATTTTGAAGGGCCGTATCTTTTTATTCTGCTGATGCTCGTGGCGCCGCCTGAATTTGCGGTGCCGCTTCTTGGCCGCGGTGATGTGCCTCTGCACATGGTACCTGTCGATTTTGTCGCGCGCGCGCTCGTTGCAATTGCGCTCGATGCCGAATCGCCTGGTCGCACCTTTCACATTGTGGACCCCGCGCCGATGCCCGCGAGGCGCGTGTTTGAACTCGTCGCACGTGTTGGCGGTATGCGCGACCCGCGTGGATCGATACCCGCGAATCTCGCAAAGGCACTTCTGCGTACGCCGGGGCTCGATCGTTTCGTCAAGAGCCCACGGGCGTTTGTCGACGCTTTGGTTACGTCGGTTTGGTACGACGCGCGCAATGCAGAAGATGTATTGCAACGTTACGAATTACAATGTCCACCGCTCGAAACTTATGTCGAAAAACTTGTGCAGTATGCACGTACGCGAGTCGAAGAACGTCGCGCTCCTAAGGTGGCAACGCCCGAGCTGATCGACGATCCGCTGCTTGGATAGGCGCACCCATGTCGAAGAAGGCTGTTTCGCCGATGATTGGTGATCAGATGATCGCGAGGCGAGTATTGGTTCACGCGCGTGATGTCGTCTTTCTCAAAGGCATCATCGACGCTCACGAGGGTCTCGCCCAGGTCTTTGCTGAGAAAGGGGGCGAGCTCACAATTGCGGCGCCCATCGCACAGATCGGCGAACTCGATGCGTTACTCGACGGCCTGCGCCACGAGATTGGCGGAATGCAAGTCCTTGCGGATGAGTGAGCGTTTGCGGAAGTAAGGTGTGCTAATTTTATGAGCATGGGCGACCAGCTAAGTGCTCGCGCCAAGCGCATCCTCTATCACGCGGTGAGCGAATACGTGACGACTGGTGAGCCGGTTGGTTCGCGAACGCTTGCAAAAAAAGCTGGCATCGATCTCTCACCCGCATCGATACGCAACGTTCTCGCCGACCTTGAGGATGCGGGCTATCTCGCGCAGCCGCACACGAGCTCGGGCCGCATTCCGACTGACCGCGCGTTTCGCCTTTTTATCGATGCGTTGATGGAGGTCAAAGCCCTCTCAAGCGAAGACGACGAACGCATTCGCGCCCGGTTCGAAACTCTCGCCGTTACGACGTCGGCGACGGGTGTGATGCGTGAAACAGGCCGCCTGCTCAGCGAACTTTCCGGCACCGTTGCTGTTGTCGTTCCGCCAAGACCACAGGGGCTCACGTTGCGGAGGCTTCGTTTCATCCGCACTTCTGCCCAGGAAGTTTTGGCGGTGCTCGTGCTGCAGGACGGCGGAGTACAAAATCGCTTCCTCCGCGCAGAAGTGACCGAGGACGAGTTGGTCAAAGTGCACAACCTTCTTGACGATATTATCGAAGGCCGATCGCTGGGCGAGCTGCGCGATCTTTTCGAGCGTCGACTCTCAAGCGAACACGTGAAGCACGACGAAGTGAAGCGGCAGGCATTCTCTTTGGGAGAGGCGGCAGTCTCGGAAGTGCATGATGTCGAACCAACGTTGGTCATCGAAGGGCAGGAGCGACTCCTCGGAATGCCCGAGTTTTCCGATCCCTCGGGCGTGAAGCAAATCGTCTTCGCCCTCGATTCACGCGAAAAATTGATAAAGCTGTTTGACGATATGATGGCGGCGAGCGGTGTCGTCGTTGGCAGCGAAGCCGGCGAATTGGGTGGCGGCCAGCTCGCAATCGTCGGCGCGTCGTACTCGTCCAATGGCCGAGCAGGCGGCACAGTAGGCGTGATCGGGCCAACCCGGATGGACTACCCAAAGGTGGTGCCGCTCGTGCGGGCAACCGCTGAAGCGATGAGTGAATTCATGTCACGCAGCGGACGTGCGCGGGACGAAGAGGAGTAGCCCTTCGTCGTTGCTTTCTGGTGTGGGAACCCGAGTTCGATATAAAGAGGGCGATGAGTGGAGTAGGTGAGGCCAAGCTAACACCGCGCGAGGCCATGCAGTCAAAGAGGTTGACGATCATTTTGTTGATTGTCGGTGCCTTCTTTGGCGCTGAGTTTACCGCTGGCGTGATTGCGAAGAGCAGTGTCCTCAAGACCGACGCCCTCCACCTGTTGATGGATTGCGTTGCGCTTGCGGCGAGCTTGATCGCAATGCGCCTCTCCGTTCGTAAACCGACGGAACGGTTTACTTTCGGCTTGCGTCGTGCAGAACCCGTAGCGGCTCTGTTCAACGCAGTGCTCGTGCTCCTCGCGACGATCGAAATTGTCCGCGATGCCTTCGAGTCGCTCGGCGCAGGCATGACGCCGAACGCGCACATCATGTTGCCTGTCTCTGCTGTTGCCCTCGTGGTGAACGGCATGTGCGCGTGGTTGCTCCATGGCGCTATGGGGCATGAGGGGCATGATCACGGGAACGGACATGCGCACGCACAAAGGCATGATCAGGGGCATGATCAGGATCACGATCAGGGGCATGGACATGCGCACGGGCATGGAGAGGGTGAGGCTTGCAGCCATGAGCACGGATCAAAGAAAGCGCCTGCTTCGGAGCAAGAGCTCAATTTGCGTGGTGTGTGGTTGCACTTGATGGGCGACGCTCTTGGGTCGCTTACAGCGCTTGCGGCGGCGATCGTGATTTGGTTCAAGGGGCCGCGACAGGTCGACCTTCTCGCGAGCCTCGTTGTTGCGACGATTATTGCTGTCGGCGCGCTGCGCCTTATTCGAGATGCGCTGACGGTGCTCCTTGAAGCAGCCCCGAAGCGATTGCCAACGGCCCAGTTACGCACTGCTCTCGCAGCGCACCCCGGTGTTGAAGCGGTGACGGCCCTCCATGTTTGGACGTTGGGGGGTGGGCACCACGTGGTGATGGCTCACGTGCGCGCAAAGGGTGGGGACGTGACCGTAGGTTCCAGTGCGGCGACGGACCTGAAGCGCGCGTTCGGACTGCAGTACGTGACCATTCAAGTCGATGCAGACGCGTCGCATGCGGATCATGATTCATGAAATTGACGAATCTGACGGTCTCCTGCCGCCGTTTCGTGTCAGGCCTTGCTTGACCCGCGGAGCCGCCTTGGGTACGCCGTCGTTTCGATGAATTTCAAACACGCCGCTTCGGCTCTCGCGCTTACCGCATTGGTTGCCTCATCATCTCGCTCGGCTGCAGCTGCCGATGCGCTCAAAGTGGCCGTCGTTGACACGCAACGTGCGGTTGCCGACACGGAGGATGGCCTTCGTGCCCGCGCTACGATGAAGAAGCTGTTCGAGAGCAAACAGCAAGAGCTCGGTCGCAAAGAGCAAGACCTTCTCAAGCAGCGCGACGACCTCGAGAAGCAAATGCGTGTCATGTCGAAAGAGGCATTCCAGAAGCGCGAAGAAGACTTCCGTCGCCAGACGATCGAGCTCCAGGCAATGCTCGAGACGTACAACAAAGAGATTTTCAAGAAGCAAAAAGAGCTCACCGACCCGATCGTCGAGCGCGTGATGGGCAACATCAAGCGCCTCGCATCGCAAGAGGGCTACGACTTGATCGTCGACCGCGCGGGCGCTCCCTATTTCCGATCGGATCTCGATCTCACCGACAAGGTGATTCGCCTCTCCAACGGCGGAAGCGCGGGCGGCAAGGACAAGGACAAGGAAGACAAGACCAAGGGCGGCGACAAGCCCAAGGCACCTTGACGAGACTCGCTACGGAATGGCGGTTACGTAGCGAAAATTGCCTCCAACGATCTTAACGATGAAGACGGGTTTGCGGAGCACGTGGTTGACGAAACTGATCGTGCCGGTGACGCCGTCGTAGTTTTTTGTTTCGTTGAGCGCGACCTTGACGCTTGCGCGCGACGGAGTTCGCGTTTGGTGGATGGCGTTCGCAAGAACGTTTGCGCCATCGTAAGCTGCCGCGTTCACCACGCTAGGCAACGCGCCATACGCCGCTCTGAAAGCAGCAACGAAGCGCGCGTTTCGTTCTCCAGGGGCATCGGTCGCATAGTGGTTTGCAAACACTGCGCCTTCGAGGTCCGCAGTCGAGCCGTGAAGTAGTACTTCGTTGCCCCAGCCGTCGCCGCCGACAAGCATTGAGCTGGCAATGCCGAGACTCTTTGCTTGGCGCGCAATGAGCGCGATTTCAGTCGCGTAGACGGGGGCGAAAATGAAGTCGGGTGAAGCTGCCTTGATGTCCTGAAGCGTGGGCGTGAAGTTCGTCTCGCCCTGCGTGAAGGTGCGCGTGATGGCGAGCTTACCGCCAAGACGTTCGAATGCGCCGGCAAAGGTCTGAGCCAGCGAAGAGGAATACGCATCGGTTGACGCGTAGAGAAGCGCTGCTTTTTTTTTGTGAAGCGTTTCCCTCATGTAGAGCGCGAGCGCATCGCCCTGTTGCTCGTCTTTGAAGGAGGTTGGAAAGATGTTCTCTCGTCCCACGAAGATACTGTTTGCGGTTGACGTCAAGCTCACGACTGCGAGTCCGCTGGAATTGGTCACCAATCCGATCGCCATCGTTCGCGATGAGGTGAGCCCGCCGAAAATCGCGACCACTTCGTCGCGAGCCACGAACTCCCGGGTTTTGCTCATCGCGAGCTCAAGGTCGTATCGATCGTCCTCGAAGAGCACGCGGATTTGCCGGGAAAATGGCTCCCACAGTCACGTCGCTCGTATCGAAATCCGCTACGGCCGAATCCTGGGCTGCAGGCTGGGATGGCGGTTGCGAAAGCGTCACCGCAATGGGTTGCGTTGCGTTTGGAGAAGACGACGGAGCACAGGCAGTCACAAGCGCGATGGCGACCAAGCACCCACTTTGACAAAGAGCATCGCGGTTACGCCTCTCGATCAACGACGCTGGCAATAAACTCGGCGGTCGCTGCGGTCGAGCCCTCGACGCATGCTTCGCCGCGGAATTTCCATACGTTTGTGCGTTGTTGAACGACGTTTACTTCGAGATCGAGCTTGTCTCCCGGAATCACAGGGCGACGGAACTTCGCCTTCTCGATGCCGAGAAAGTACATGAGCGACGTCGAGACATCGAAGGGATCGCTTGCGTATGCGAGCACCGCCGAGAGTTGCATCATCGATTCGACGACGAGAACGCCTGGCATGATCGGGCGCCCTGGGAAATGACCTTGGCACCACACTTCGCCGATGCTCACTAATTTGTAACCGAATATGCGCTCTTTAGGATGAAACTCGGTCACGCGATCGACCATCACGTACGGCCATCTGTGGGGCAATATTTGCAAGATGCGATCGATCTCGAGGGCAGTGCTCACGGTCGCTCCTGACATGGGGTCAGCTCTTCTTACGCAGGAGTTCGTCGAACATGCGATCGAGATCGTCGAAGCTGCCAAGAGTAGCCTTCGGAGCTTCTGTACTCACTTCGCCGCGTCGCAGCCGCTCAAGGCGATCGAGTGCATCGCGGAAACCGGGTGAAATCGCCACTGCGCGTTCGAAGTAGAGGACCGCGCGAGGTGCGTCTCCGCGTGACTCAAAACAAGACGCGATCTCATAGGCGAGCATCACCTCTTGTTCGCTAGATTTCTCGCGGGAATCGATGCCGCGAATGAATGCTGCGAGGCCATGGTCGATGCGTCCGCGTCCGATTTCAATCTGCCCGATGAGCGACCAGCACACGACAGCTCGCTCGTCGCTGTGTGCCGCAATTTCGAGTTCCCGGACGGCGTCGTCTTCGAGTCCCATTTCTTTGTAAGCGACACCCAAATCGTAGTGAGACTGGGCATCGTCTGCTGGGATGTGTTTCGCCACGCCCTCTTTGAACTTCGCGAAAACTTCTTCGACGTCGACTTGGTATTCTTCGTTGACTGGCGCTTCGGGAATCGGCTCGTCGACCAAAAATGCGCTGAGATCGGCGCTGCTCTCACGGCCCAGCTCTGGAATGTTCTGTTCAGGGACCTCTCGCGCGATGGCTTCGAACTCTTCGATCTTCTCGAGCACGAGCGGATGATTTGGAAAGCGCTGTGCCTGATCACGCAAAAGAACCAGTGCGTCTTGAAGCAAGCCTCTCGACGCAAAAAACTCAGCTTCCTCGAGCGCAGACTCAAGATCGAGACGTGGCTCGGAGCGTGGTTCGGAACGCGGTGGTTCGGGACGCGAGGGGGCTGCTTGCAAACCGCGAACTTGAGCGACGTCGAGATCGGTGCGCAACAGCGTCTTGCGATCGGCGAAGTTTCGGTCTTCGTCTTCTGCCTGCGCGGGCACGAGATCGAGTGCGACTTCACTTTCGGCGGCGAGCGGGAACGAAGGTAGTGGATCACTAAACGGATCGTCGAACTGTCCGAGGTCGCCCATGCTCGGGCGCGAATCACCCTCGAGCACGAATGACGGCAACGCGGCTGCGTTTTCGAGCTCGTAACTGCTGCGCATCTCGGTGGCTTCGGGCTCGACGGTTTCTCCGTAACCAAGCGCACGGAAAAGTTCGTAAGCGCGGGCATTCTCCGGGTCGAGCTGCAAGACGTAGTGAAGCGTACTTGCCGCACCGTCTGCATCGAGGGCGTCCACTTGAACCGATGCGAGTTGCAATAGCTCATCGATTGCACGCTCGTGTTGACCGATCTCGACAAGGATTTCGATCAAGCTCCATCGAACATCGAGGGCTTTCGGATGGGTGTTGACGGCATTTTGTAACAATTGAAGCGCTTTGTCGTGAAGGCGCGCTCGTCGAAACGACGCCGCATCTTGAAGTGCACGTGCAATGGCGGTGGGCGGATCAAACGTGTCTTCTTCGCTCTCTTCGAAGACCACGGACGGATCTTGCGCGCGCATCGGTTGGCGCGCGGGTGGGTCTGGCGGGACGGCTTGCCGTTCTTCGCTTGCTTCGTCGCTGTGCCAGTCGCTCTCTGCAAGCGCAGGGTCGACAATTTGAAGCTCAGCGGATCCTTCGGTGAGGACGATCTCTTCTTCGATGAGTGCATCGTCGTCGAGCTCGATCGCCGAATCTGGCGAGAGCTCTTCGACATCGGCAATCTCATCTTCTTGGCTCACGTGGACGTTGGCGCGTCCGAGTGCGATTTCCGATGCGCGCGTCGCGAGCAAGTCACCTGACTCGCGAACGAGTGCGCGTACGCCGTCGTCGTCCGGAGCAAGCGCAACGAGCTTGTCAACGTACTCGCCGACAAGATCGATGCGGCCCTGCTCCTTGGCGATACGTGCCATCTCTTTGTAGACTTCGACGGCTTTCGGCGTTTGCTGAATCTGCGTGAAGGCACGCGCGAGCAATTCGAGTGTTTCGAGATCGCGAGGATTCGCTTGAAAGCAGATTTGTAATTTCGCGAGCGCTTGAAGGCCGTCGTTGGTGTGACCGCGCGCGAGAAACAACTCGGCAGCCATCTTTGCGTGCTCGGGATCGGCGCGCAGATGGAGCATGCGATCGAGAACGCGCAAGGCGTCGTCTCGTCGACCTTGCCCAATAAGCGCGCGCGCGGCGGTGTCAAATTCGAGCGTCGCGCCTTCGACGTCGCGGGCTCGCGCCATGGCTTCTGCGAGGCGCAAGTGACCGATTGGATTCTGTGGATCGAACGCGATGATGCGCTGCAAAACTTCGATTGCTTCGCTGTCGCGACCAAGGCGCTGATATCGCGTTGCGACTTCGTCCCATGTGTTGAGGGCGTCGGTCGTTAGGCCAAGCTGCTGGTACAAATCGGCAAGTTGCGGAAGGACGTGCGCGTAGCGTTCTTCGTGCTGTGGAAGATGCTTGCTGACGATTTCACGAATTTGCTTGTAGACGGCGATCGCTTTGAGCGCGAATCCTTGGTGCGCATAGAAGCGTCCCACGCGTTCGTACGTTCCGACGGCCTCCGCATAGGCGTCCATTTTGGACTGCAGATCGCCGATCTTCAGAAGTGTCCGAGCGTCGTTCGGGTCTTGCTCGATCAGCTTCTGGTACTCGACGATTGCTCGGTCGTACTTGCGCTTCTCTGCATATTTCTGTGCAGCCGCAAGTACCTTTTCGCGGTCAATGGCCACGGGCGATCGCACTCCTTGTTACCAACTGATTAACCCCAGAACTTACGATACTCCGTAACCTGCGAAGTTGCCTACACCTCGGTGTCGCTGGCTAGGCGGATCGGCTTCTACCCGCCACCGAAGATGAGTGCCCACGGTTCGCCAAAGAGGCGATACCTTTGCCTTTATGACCGCCTCGGCTCACTATCGCGCGCCATTCGGCCCTCAGGGCGCAAATCCAATCGATGCCGCCACCGCGACGAAATTGCTGTCCATCGCACTGTCGCGCGGTGGAGACCACGCGGATCTCTTTTTTGAGTACCGCGCGGCGGGCGGGTTGGTGTTTGACGAAGGCATTCTCAAGAGCGCCTCACGCGGCGTTTCCATGGGAGTTGGCGTGCGCGTGCAGGCGGGGGATGCAACCGGATACGCGTACGTGGAGGATCTTGAGTGGGACTCGATGAAGCGTGCGGCCGAAACCGCTGCGCAAATCGCTGCGGGAGGTGGCTCGTTGAAACCGACACAGATCGCGCCAGTATCGATCGCTCGCCGTTACGAACTGGGCTCGGTGTCACTCGACGCTCCTGGGCCAATGAAGCGCGAATTGCTTGAGCGCGCCGCAAAAGCGGCATCGAGTTTTGATAAACGCATTATCAAGAGCGAGGCAAGCTTCGCTGAAGAAATCCGTGAGGTCTTGCTTTTTACGGCCGATGGAAAAATGGCGCACGACGTCCAGCCGCTCCTCCGTTTTGGTGTGCGCGTAATCGCTGAGCAGGACGGCAAGCGGCAAGAAGGCTCTTCGGGTGGTGGGGGTCGCACGACGCTCGCGTATTTCGACACACTTTCGCCCGAAGTTCACGCCAAGCGCGCCGTCGACCAGGCGATCATGATGCTTGACGCACGCGAAGCGCCGGCCGGGCAATTTGAGGTGGTGCTTGCGCCAGGCGACAGCGGCATTCTCTTGCACGAGGCGGTCGGGCACGGTCTCGAGGCCGACTTCAATCGAAAAGGAACGAGCAACTACTCGGGTCAAATTGGCAAGGTTGTCGCGAGTGAGCTGTGCACGGTGGTCGATGACGCGACGCTGCTTCAATCGCGTGGGTCGATCAACGTGGATGATGAGGGCAACGAACCTATGCGATCGGTTCTCATCGAAAAAGGTAACCTTGTTGGTTACATGCACGACCGCCATAGCGCGAAACACTTTGGCCTGCAGCCTACGGGTAACGGTCGTCGCGAGAGCTTCGCGGCAGTGCCAATGCCACGAATGACCAACACGATGCTCTTGGCGGGTCCCCATGATCCAGACGAGATTGTCAGGAGTGTTAAGCGCGGGGTTTTCGCGAAGAAGTTTGGCGGCGGTCAGGTGGACATTGCCAATGGGGACTTCGTCTTTTCGCTCACAGAAAGTTACCTGATCGAAGACGGCAAAATTACGTCACCGCTCAAGGGTGTAAACTTGATCGGCAACGGTCCCGATGTGATGCGGCGCGTGAGCATGCTCGGAAATGACGTTGAAGTTTCTGACGGCATTTGGACGTGCGGCAAGGACGGCCAAAGCGTTCCTGTTGGCGTTGGCTGTCCAACGATCAAGATTGATAGCATCACCGTTGGCGGCACAAAGGTCGGGTGAGTCGCAAGAGGGTGGGTGCGACTGCCAGCTCGACTGCCAGTTCAACCGCTGGCCAGCTACTCGTTATCGCTCACGAGACGAGAGCGGGTGAACGAGGCGTCTCCGCCCTTTTGAGGCAGCTTGGCGCAGTGGTCATCGAAGTTGACCTTTTCTCGGCTCCTGAAGATTCGAGCATTGCGGACACCGTGCGAGCTGCTGTCATCGATGCGGGTGCTCGGCTCGATTATGCTGCGAGTGCTTTGCGTCGATTTCGTGCTGCGCTTCCCGATGTGCCGATGTTGATGGCGACGCCGATCGCGCAGTTGTCGCAGCTTGACCCATCGATGGGGTTCGATGACTTCATTGCGTTGCCCTGTCCAGACGCGGAACTCTACGCGCGCATTCGGCGCCTCGAGTGGCATAGGAGTGAGTTTTCGCACGAGGAGCGAGTCAAAGTGGGCCCGCTGGTCATCGATCGTGCGGCACACGATGTTCAACTCCACGGACGGTCAATTACATTGACGGCGAAAGAGTACGCGCTCCTCGATTTCTTAATGACCCATCGCGGACGACTCTTCTCGCGGGAGGCTCTGCTATCCCGCGTTTGGGGGGCTCGCTACGATGGTGGTTCGCGAACCGTGGATATTCACGTGAGGAGGCTTCGCGCGAAGTTGGGGGATCCTTTTGCTCTCGAGACGGTGCGAGGGGCAGGCTATCGGCTGCCGTTGCCCAAGGAGCGAATATGAAGCCGATTGCGATCACAATTGGATGTCCGAGCGGCATCGGGCCTGAGGTCGCGCTTGCGGCGGTGGCCGCAGATTCGAGCGGTGTGGTTCTTGTGGGCGACGTCGCGACGCTTTTTGCGCGCGCGGTGCTCGTAGGGGTTGCGAAAGATCGCCTTCGAGCGATCGATTGCATGCGCGACATGCGCAAGCTGCCGAGCGATGCGATTGCGGTTGTGCAAGCGTCTGCTGTGCTTGCGGCGCGCGATCGCCAACCGGGTAAGCCGACCAAAGCGACAGGCGTTGCGCAGCTTGAATTCATCGACCGCGCGCTGTCACTCGTCACCGAGGGGGAGGCTTCGGCAATTGTAACTGGACCGGTTAACAAAGAAGTTATTGTGAAGTCAGGTCTACTGCGCGCGCGACGGTTTCGAGGCCATACCGAGTACCTCGAAGAGCGCACGGGCGCACCTCCGGTGACGATGGCATTTTGGTCAGAAAAGTTGACGACATCGCTCGTGACAACCCATTTGCCCATTTCCAAAGTGGCGCGTGCGATCACGGTTGAAGGTGTACGCCGCGCGACGGTCCATGTGACGGAGTTGATGTTGCGTCTTGGTATTGCGGCGCCTCGAATTGTGGTTTCCGGTCTCAATCCACATGCGGGAGAAGGCGGCCTTCTGGGAAAGGAAGAGAGCCGTGTCATTGCGCCAGCAATCGCACTCGCTCGCGCGCACTTCAAACGTAACCGTGGCGTTTCTATTTCGGGGCCGGTCCCCGCCGAAAGCGCATTTCGCCTTGCTGTTTCGGGAGCGTTTGATGCAGTGGTAGCGATGTATCACGACCAAGCAACGATTCCGATGAAGCTCGTCGGGTTTGGCGACGCGGTGAACGTCACGCTCGGCTTACCCATTGTGCGTACCAGCGTGGATCATGGAACTGGTTATGACCGCGCCGGAAAAGGAACCGCAGATGCGGCTGGTATGCGTGCAGCGGTCGAACTGGCACGACGGCTAAGAACGTCTTAGCGACTGAGTGTTGCCCAGACGAAGGTGATCACAATTGCGAAGATCATCATGGCACTTACGACGAGGTACCAAGGCGGTCGCACGTACTTTGGCGTGCGTGCCGCTTCGAGCATGTTCAGGGCCGCCAGCGTGATTGCAGCGACGCGCTTGCTTGCAAATTCGCGTCGTGCATCGTCGTCTCTATAGGCGCTGTAACGACCCGCGAGTTCGGGCAACTTCGCGGTTGCGAGCGCGTAGTCTAGGATCTTGGTGTGCGCCTCGGGCGTGTCCCATTGATCTTCGACGCATGCCCATAGCGCATCGAAAACTGGATCGGTGGAGTGCTCGGGTGCACGTCGATAAGGCGAATCGGCCACGAGCTCGAATGTAGCGCAAGCGCGAAGATTTGCGCCTAACACGCACACGATGTGCGGTTCACCCCTTTCGCATTGCGCGGGAGTCGAGCCAAATCGTGACGGGCCCATCGTTGAGTGAGCTCACGCGCATGTGCGCCCGAAAGCGCCCAGTTTCGGTCGCGACAAGCGCTTTGCATTTTGCAACGAACGTTTCTACGAGGGGTTCGGCGAGTTCGGGCGGCATTGCGTCGTCGAAGCCTGGCCGTCGGCCACGCGAGACGTCGGCGAACAGGGTGAACTGGCTCACAACGAGGACCGAACCCTGGAAATCGATCACGCTCCTGTCCATTTTGCCGCCGTCGTTCTCAAAGATACGAAGGCTCACGATCTTGTCGACGAGGAGATCTGCGTCGCGTGCTTCGTCGCCCTTGCCGCACCCAAGGAGGACAAGCAGTCCGGGTCCGATCTGGCCGACGACTTGCTCTTCGACTTCGACCTTTGCCCAAGCGACGCGTGCAACGACGGCTCGCATCGCTTGCCTACGCGTGTCCCAAACGAAGTTCGCGCGTAAGCTTTTCGACGAGCACGAAGTAGGTTTGGCGATCGTACGGCTCGTTGAGAATGTGAAAGTCCTTCTTCGCGAGGCCCACGCAGCCGAAGCAATAGGTGCAGCCGGTACAGTTCACGCACTTGACCAAGTACGCGCTCGCGATGCAGCGTTCGCACTCGAGGCAATGTGTGCAGTTCATGCACGACTTGCAGCCTGCGCAATGCGCGCAATCGACCGAGTCGCTACAGCGCGTGCAGTATTGACAACGCGTCAACGAGACCGAATCTTTACAGAATGTGCATTCTGCACATTTGTCACAGCGTTCGCACGCGAGACACGACACGTTTGCGGTTTCACGTGACGCTCCGGCGAGGAGTTGCCTCCACTTGGCGTCGAACGACTTTGGGTCGAGGGGCTCGGTCATCGGCTTTTTTGTTTATCGCGTTCTTGCCGTCAGGAGCAGGGGCAGACTTTTGCGAAGCGTTTCGGCCGCCTCGCGGGTTGCTGCGTC
Organism: Myxococcales bacterium; assembly: GCA_023248745.1. GTDB lineage: Bacteria > Myxococcota_A > Polyangia > Polyangiales > Polyangiaceae > JAHFDX01. Next base: position 22,800 of record JAHFDZ010000038.1, read on the forward strand.
TTCGGCGTATTCTGCGAGCCTTCGAAGCCGCGATTCGAGCAATGTTCGACGATCTACAGGTTTGTCCCGAAGCAGTTGCGTCAGGATCGCGATCGCGTCGCGCACGAGCGATTCGTCATTGTGTTCGAGAAGTGCAAGGGAGGCTTCCTGGGTGCGAGGCAATTCCATGCCCGCTTCACGCAGCCGGGTCGCTGCTCTTGTGACATCGAGTCTCCCCTCGGCGACGAGCAAGTTGAGGAGCAAGCGATCCGTCTTACTCGTGCGCGCCACGTCTCGCACGTCGTCCCGTTTGTTGACGATAAGGCGGCCACGTTGAGCGGGTGGAGCTTCAGGTCGACTTGCTGCGCTTTCCTTGGGTGCGCCATTCTTGGGCATGAAGAGCGCTTCGAGTGCGGCGCGTGCGGCCGGGGGACATGGGTCTGGAGGGGAGAACGTGGACATGTGATTTGCGCGAACTTTCTCGTGCCGCTGCACAGATGTCAAGCGGTCGATCGGGGCCGATACAAGTGTCCTTGGGCGCGTCCGATTCACGATGGAAAACTTGGCCCGAGATACGGAGATCGTGCGTATTCACAAGTTGGAGGTGTCTCAATGCGCCGCTCAGTCTTTGTCTTCGCAGCTGTGCTCGGAGCTGCTCTAGGCCTGGTTACTAGTGCAGGTGCGTTTGCCAAACCGAAGGAGACCCCGAAACACTCCGCAGTGAAGAAGGGGCAAAAGTCCAAGAAAAGGCCGAAGGCGATTAGTCTAGTCAAGAATGTTGACGATGAGGGCGACGCCAAAAAACATCGCAGAGCAACCAAGCCCAAGCCGACTCACAAGGAGTCGCCCAAGGCATGTATCGATAAGGCGATCGTGGTTCACGCCGGCAGTGAGCAGGAGAAAGTGCACCTCACCAAGTGCGGTGGGGAAGTTCTGCCGACAGCAATTGCGCAGATGAGCGTGCTCGTGCGGCCGTCGTCGTCGAAGCGACCCGCTGCGTCGATCGAAACGCTCAGTACGAAGAAGGGTAAGTTAATTGCTCCCGGCATTCGTCGCGTTTCGGAGGGCGTCGTCGAGCGTCTCGCGAAGGTCGTACGTCACTTTTCAAGGCCTGGCGAGACGACGAAAGTTCACATCGTTTCAGGCTATAGGCCGCGCAGTGCTGAGAGTTCTCACGCAAGCGCGAAGGCACTCGATTTTCGCATCGAAGGCGTCAAAAATGAGGCGATTGTCGCGTTCTGTAAGAAGCTTGACGATACGGGGTGCGGCTTCTATCCGAATAGCCAATTCGTTCACATCGACGAGCGGGATGAAGGCGCCGGTCATGTTGCGTGGATCGATGCGAGTCGCCCAGGCGAGCCTGCGCGCTACGTGAGTGATTGGCCAATTCCAACCGAGAAAGCCGCTGCTGCAGTGCTGGTGAGCGTTGATGAAAAAAAGGACCGTCCGGGGCTTTTCGAAGAGCCATTGGATGATGAAGGCCTCTGGTAAGCGCGCACACGTTTAGCGCTTGGTGACTCGGTTCCAGCGCCCGCATCCCAACCGTACGAGCGGTGGGAAAATGGGTCTTAGCAAGCTGAAGCGTCCGCCGGGTTGTCGTTTCGCCTCCTCGCGCACGACGGCGTCAAGCATCTCGACCGCTTGCGCCTCGTCTTGCGGGTATCGCGTAAAAATCTCGGCTGCGAGGTCGCGCGGCAGCCGCCATGCCTCGCCAAATCCATCGCATACGGGTGCCAGCCTTCCGTAGTGCGCTTCGGCTCCCCACTTCTTTGCACTCACGTGCGTGTTGGGATGCAGCGTGATGATTTGCGCCGCCATCTCAATTCGTTCGCGTTTCCAGTTGAGGTCGCTCAGCGTACGCGTTGTGATTTGAGCTGCGCGAACGGTGAACTCGTTTGAGGACTCCTCAGCGACGGCGCGCGGGGTGACTCCGATGTCGTGGAGCAACATGGCCACCGCCAGCACCTCCTCGTCAACGTCGCAACGATCGAGCTTGGCAAGGGCAGATGCAATATGGGTGCATCTGTAGCTGTGCATCGCAAGCGGCGATCGACCGCCAGCGTAGGTCTCCAGCAACTCGAGCGCGCGATCTACGGCGGGTGTCGACGGAAATTCTGGGAAGGGGATGCTCGCCAGACGCCGTTCGGGCATGAGACCCCAGCCCGACAGCGCGAACTGGAACTCGTGCGGCAAACTCGTGATCACAACCATGCCCATGCCCGCGAACTGTCGAAGCGCTTGCGCTGCCGAGAGTGGCGGTCCACCAGCATCGCTCCAAGCAAGGCTACCGACTTCCGAAATTGATCCGCGATTGATCATTTTATGCTCAGATGAGGTTACAGGGTGTTGTGCGGTCGACCAGGACTCGTCGTAAGGTGCGCGTGTGTGGGCGATCGTCGATTACTCGCCACGTCATAAAGCAATGCGAGCGCTTGACTTCCCGCGGCTTACCCCATTTGACGCACCGCCAAACCAACGCGGGGCCTCCCTCCGATGGCGCAAAAGAACCAACTTTGGACGAATTTCATCGTTTGTAGGGCGCAACTCTATTTGGGTTTGAGCCGTCTACTTTGACTGGTGGAAGTAGGCTTCACTTGTTGTTGAAATTGTTCCGTCGCTGGGTTGGGGGATCCTATGAAACGAGCACTGTTGGTCGCGCTTGTCGCTTCCCCGTTCACCTTCGTATCGTCTTCTGAAGCCGAGACGACGAGCCAGAAGCCATACACGATCACCATTCCAAATTTTGGAACCGTATCGGCGACGCAAGACACTGCGACTGCGAAGTTTACGGTTCAGCTTGGCTCGCTGGGGGACGTCGCGTTTGATGGGGCCTACGTTGACAACGGCGTGTTCTCTCTCTGCGGCCAGGCGCCGGGTGACATGACTCCGTTCGCCCAGTCGCGCGCTTTTTCTTCGACGCCTGCTGTCGCCAAACTCAGAGTCTCGAAGCCAAAGGTTTGCATTAGTCGCCTCGCCGTCGGCTCACCAATCGAACTCATGTTTGAAGGTGACCTTTCGGCAGGCGGCAGCGGCGTTCATCTTCGCGGCAAGTGCGCCGATGATGACACCGGTTTACAGGTCGTTGTACAGGGCACGGCGAATGGTGATTGGGACTTCAAGGACATTCACAAGTCGTTGTCGAAGAACGAGCTCGCCAAGCAGCTTGCGCTGACGGGGACCGAATTTGTCTTTACCACGCGACCGATCGACGTCGCCAAGGACAAGATTTTTGACAAGCCTGTCGTCTCGCCAACCTTCACGCTTTCAAAAGTGCTGAACGCCGGCTTTCACCTCATTGGGTCAATTTCCTTGACCGATGACGCAAAGAAGACGAGCGCTATTGCTGGCGCGATCGGCTCCGCGAGTTCGATGACGGGCCGGGCGAAAAGCTCTTCGGTTCCGGCGCACATTATGGTGACGTCGTCGCGTCTTCAAGTGGATGCGGGCATACCTGGGAAGGTAACTTTGAAGCCGCCATTTTATATGGTGGGCGACATCTCTTGGAACTTTGCACTATCGACGACGGCCGGCCTGGAGATCGGCGCGACGATTCCCATTGGGTACAAATTTCCAAAGCAACCCAATGGTACCGATTTCGTCGGGCAGTTTTCCTACGCGCCGCCTCAGACGTTTAAGGGAGCACTCACCGCTTCGGGTGGCATTCGCATCGGTGATGTGATCGTCGACTCTATTACGATGCAGATCGCAATCGACGCAGCGACGTTTGCGACAACAGGTCTTCCGAGTTCGGTTGGCATGGCAGCCAAGGCACGTTGGGCGGGCGCGACGTGGGATCTCGCTGGCAACGTGGGATCAAATCCGAAAGACCTTTTGCTGCGTGCTGCCATCACCAACGCGAACTTCGATACAGTGCTGCAAAAGCTCCCCGTGTCCGCGAACGTGCGCAGTCGAATTCCGGGGATCTTTCGACAGATCAACGTGCGCAAAGCTGAATTCTACTACGCGCCCGGCGAGGTCAAAATTGGCGAAATGATCTATGCGCCCGGGCTTGGGTTCAACGCTGACGTTGACGGAGCACTCGGTGCGAGGTCGACGCTGCGCATGTACTGGCAGGACGAAGCCTTGCGGGTTCGCTTCGTGTGGATCGGCGCATCGAGAGACGCCGTCCGCAACGAAGTCAACGGCCTTGTCAATCGCAGGAGGATCGCGTTTGACAACGGCAATGACTCCGCGCTGTTCGCCGACAAATTTTCGATCGACTTTATTCGCACCCAAGCGGTCATTTCCGCGAAAGGCGAAGTAGCGTTTGACGCAACGTGGGTCGGAAAGTTCAACGGCAAGAGCTTTGGCAATGCCGTCAAGGTGACAGGGACCTCACTTGCAGAGGTTGCAAGTGAGGTGATGATCTCGATGGTGAAGGACTGGATTGCGAGGAAGAAAGCGAAGTTCTTCCCTGGCCTCTGACGCGAGCGCGTGATGCGGCCGGGGTATCCTCGTCAGTAAACAGGTGGCAGCACTTTCACGCGAATGGGATTCGTCGATGCTGAGTAGGTGTTGTCGAGTTCGCCGTCGGCGACCCGCATCGGATCGTAGGCGCTCTCGCCTCCTGCGGTGATGCGCATCGCACTCAAAATGTCTTTGTAACTCTTCTGTGTCCCATCAAAGAGGCTCGTGAACAGCTTGGCGCTCGCCTCGCCGCTACCCGAAATGTACGACGACATTCCGTTGGTGATGAGTTCGAGATTCTTCGACCCGCCGGGCTTCAGCTTGAAGAAGTCTTGTTCGTAGTAGTTGAACGAGATGCACGAATTGACGAGCATCACTTGGTAGCGCTCGTTGAAGTTCCACGCGGCGTAGTTTTCAGGCGCCAGCGGTCCGTAACCAAGGTGTGAGTGGCCGTTGTACATGAACACGTCCCCGTACCAGAACGCTTCGAGGTAGCGCCATTTGGCCTTTTGAATCGCGTCATCGCTTCCGCTTTCACTTCCAAAGTAGTTGCGCAACTCGATCGTGACTTTGCGGGTCGTTCCGTTCTTGTCCGTCACTTCGAGGGGCAGCTGCCAGTACACCCAGCGCTCGGCGAACTTTGACAGTGCTTGTTTGCGAAGGTTCAGAATCTTGACGGAATCGGTGCCGACCTGGGATGGGTATCCCTTGCGATCCACGATCCATTGAAACATGTTTTCGTAAGTTACATTTTGTAGCAACGTGCCATCGACGTTGATATCGAGCAGCATCGCGAAAGGCTCGGTGTAAACGGGCCGCAAGTTTGGCTGCGCTTTGAGCACGGTTCGCAAGAACTTCATCGCTTCTTGCGCGAGGATGTCGTCGGGATCGCTCGCGTCTTTGTCGACGCCGTGAAACGCGTAGACTGCGATCGTGCTCTTGCCGTCCGTCGTGCCGTAGAGCCGATCGTATTCCGGGGCGAACGCTTGCGCGGGTGTCTTGAGAGGCGAGAGCTTCGCGGTCACGGGCAAGAACCAACGGTTGAGCTCAGTGGTCCCGACTTGCGTGTCGGTCTTCCCGATGCGCTCTTTCGCAATGGCCGTTGTTTCCGCCGAGATGCGCTTGCTGCACGCCGATTTCTCAGGAGCGTAATCGTACCAAAAGAAGCTTCCGCCGAGGTCGCCTTCGCGGCCGCAATCTTTGTTTACCGCGTCGTAGTGGTCGCTGTAGTTGGGCATCAAAAGCGTGAAAGAGATTGCGCTCTTACTATTGAGCGAAGTCGTCACCACCGCGCGGTCCGAGTAAACGTAACTAACTTTGATGTATTTAGTGCCGTCGGGACTCGTGAGCTCTTTTTTTATGAACTTCGTCGTGTCGAGGTTGCGTTCAATGAATCGCTCGTTGAGCAATAGTTTGAGCGTGTGGAAGGCACCGACCGACGTCTTGACCTGCTTCGCGACAGCAGCGGTGATCGCGTCGCTGCTCGCCGTGGTCGAGACGAATACTTCGCCCATCCACTCAATCTGCCGCTCGACACTTGTTGTGCCGGTGAGGTCGTTGCTTTGGCTGTCGTCTGCCGAGGTGGAGCCGCAGGCGTTCGAAAATGCAGCGAGTGTGATCGCACCGAACAAGAGACGTCGCATGGTGGCTTCCCTCAGAAAATTGTTTCGATGCTCTCTTGCACGCGGGGCGTGTACGTGCAACTCCCACTTTGGGTGATCGAGGGTAACGGCTGAGCATTTTCGGCTTCAAAAGCCGCTTCCCCTGCGACGTAGGAAAGGTGAGGTAACACGTGAAATTAGCTGCACAATTGATTGGTATGGGACTCTTCTTTGCGACCGCGGTGGCGGGAGTTGGATGTTCTGGCGCAGAAAGCTCGCCTCAGGTCGCAGACATTGATGCGGTCGACGCCGACGAATCGGCTGATTCGCTCGCAGAGACGTCGACGTACTTCATCTTTTCGAGTGCTGACTATCGCAAGTGTATGTGGCCGATGTGCGGTGGCGATTACGTCAAGCGCGTGAACCGTGCGTCAACAAAGTGCGCTGATGGCACGTCGAGCGCGAACTGTTACGTCTCTGGCATTGACCTGTCGGCCATCGGTTTCAGCGATGCGGATGCTTCCAAGATCACCGACGGCTTTCATTCCAGTCTCGTTATCCTGCGAGGCAAGATCGAGAAACGAAAAGTTAACGCGTGGACGGTCGGCTATTTGGTTGCAACCGAAGCTTGGGTCGGCCAAGCCGCCTCGAAAGCGACCGGACTCTTTTACAACGTGACCGACAACGGCATCCGCTGCATCGCAGCTCCGTGCAAGTCGGTTCACGAAGCGCGACTGAACAGCAGCCTCGACCAAGAGATTGCAAGCGTCGACTTTGGTGCTTCCGGCGCGAACTCGAAGCAAGTCAGCGCAGCGAACTCGGCTCTTGCAACAAGCGACGGCGTCATTGTTGCGGGGTCGAATTACACCGTTACCGGTGCCGCTGGCAAAGCGAATGCGCTCAAGGCGAGTGAGTTTTACCTGCGCGCGCTTCCGGCGAAGAAGGCGCCCGTATGCCTCGACGCAAACACCAAGGGCGTTCGCTACGTGGCCACCACCCCAATGAAGTGCGCCGTGATTATGTACTCGTGCAACAAGGGCGAGAGT
>JAHFDZ010000271.1 GCA_023248745.1 Myxococcales bacterium
CACGCATTGAAACCTATCGTTCAAGTGGGCAAAGAAGGCATCACCGAAGGCATCGTCACGGCTACGAAAGCGGCGCTACTCACGCACGAGCTCGTGAAGGTCAAGATTCTTTCCGAAGCACCCATCGAGCGACACGAGGCCGCGCAAGCTCTTGCGGAAGGAACCGATTCGTACCTCGCTCAAGTGCTGGGGCGCATCGTGCTGCTCTACAAGCGGCACCCGAACAAGCCGAAGATCGTGTTGCCGAGGAAGTGACGGCCTAGCGGTGTCTTCTACCTAAGACACCGCACCGTCCCACTATGCGTTCGACTAATGCAAAACGTACGAGCCAAGCGGATCGAACAAAGGCACGACACCAACGACCGTCTGCGTTTTGCACACGTGTGCATCCGCTCCGAGTGAGGGTCCGAGTGACCATGTCGTTCCGTTGTAGGTGTGGCCATCGCTGAGCGTCGAGCTATCGGTACCGACCGCGGGAAGGTCTGCGCCAACGGTGTAGCCGACTCCCGACGCCCCCTGAACATCGCCCACGAACCCAACATATCCGGCGCGACCAACATTCGCGCCCGCCACGATGCAGGCGGTTGTTTTCGTTGCGGTCGCGCCGACCGCCGGCGATCCATTGACCACGCCGACAAAGACGCCCACGGACGCAGAGCCGCCCTCGATGACGGCCACGCCGTCGGCTTGAACGCCCGCCACCACCGCGCCGTTGAGTCCGCTTCTTTCTGAAGCCATGGCTTGAGCCTGCGCCTTTACCGCCGCTCCACGGGCGAGCGCCGCGCGATGCATCTCGAGCGCTTTGACGGGGTCAATCGTGTACCCCTTTGGACAATTTGCCTTTTCTTGCGCGAGCCACTTTTGTTCTGCGGGCGTAGCGGCGGCAAGCATAAGGCGCGGCGCCCGCGTCATGTTCGAGAGGTTCGTATCCACGGTCGAAAAGCCAGTGCGATCGACGAACGAAGTGGGCGCATTCCCACCATACCGATATGGAGCGAGGTGCGTGGGACGCCGAAGCATCTCTTGTGTGATGCCCAGTTGAAGGAGCGGTTCGGGTTGCAACCACTGCCCTGCCTTGCGCAAAAGATGTCGCTGTCCGGCCTCAATCACGTCGGCCCAAGGCTCTTCGCGCATGCCATGAAACGCGTGGAGGTCCCACGGCGAACCGGATGTCGATTGATCCGCACCGTAGGCCGATAGCGTGCGCGATCCGAGCGATGCGAAGGCATCGTCACGAACGCTTCCAACGTGCCCGTCGTAGTCGACGAAAAGCCATCGACGCTGGTTGTTGGAAATCGCGACCCAAGGAAGCACTTGGTCCAGCTGTTCGCCGGTCGATGTGTCGTGTTGCGCACCGGCAAACGAGTGTATGTATGTCAAGCCGCTTGACGTATAGGGATTGCCGCTCACGCGACGAACCACGTTGCCATCGGCATCGCGATCGATCGCGAGAACAACCGTCGTACCCGACAGCACCGCGCGCAATCTGCCAAGGCCATCATAGCGATAGGTGGTCGTCGCAGCGCCCGCAGTGAGTTGGCTTACGCGCCCGGCGGCGTCGTACTTGTAACCCTCAACGTTCGCGCCCGACGTCCGTTGCGGAATCTGGTTCGCAAGACGCCCCAAGCTTCCGGCCGCGCCGTACGTCCAGATTGAGCCCGTACCTTCGTTGGTGCTCGTAAGGTTTCCCGCGCCGTCGTAGCCGTAGCTTTCCTTGGTGACCGCACCGATGCCGACCTTCGTGAGCCGTTGCAATTCGTCGTACCCATACGTCTTGGTCGAGCCGCCGTTGGTGTAGCTCGAGAGCAGACCATCTTCGTACCAGGCGTAAGTGCGCGCATCGCTTGTTGCGCCTTTTTTCAGCGAGATTCCGCTTGGCCAAAGCGGCGTCGCATAGCTCACGGATTCTTGAATCGACCCGCTCGTCCATCCCGTCGTTTGGCCCCACGCGTTGTAGGAAAACGTCAATGAAGCTGACGATCCTGTCTTCGTCGTGGTCCTCGCAACCGTTCGCCAGTTGTAAGCGTAAGTATTGGCGACCTGCGCGCCGTAAGGATAGGTCGCAGCCGTGAGGCGGCCTTGTAAGTCAAACGTCCTGTCGATCGTCAGCGGACTCGTCAAGCTGCTGAACGTTCGCGATTCGTCCTCAACCCGCCCGAAATCGTCATACTTCGTGACGGTTCGCGTCCCCGCACTGTCGGTTGTCGAGGCTACGCCGCCAACCCAAAGCGTGTCGTAAGTCCATGTGTAAGTAATTTTACCACTTGGATCGAGTGGATCGGTAACGGCGAGGGTGAGCGGCCGATCGAGCGCATCGTAGGTCCAAGTTGCCGAGCCACCTGTCGCGTCGGTTTGTGTCTTCTTGCGCTCTCCTTCGTAAGTGAACGACATGCGGCCCGTATCAGGTCCGTTTGATTCACGCAGGCGCCCTGCTCCGTCGTACGAGAACGTATAGACGTGAGCCGCCGCGTCGGTGAACTTCACCAACCGATGCTTGGGATCATATTCGTAAGTCGCGGTTGAACGAATGGTGTCGTTGCGACCTTCGTCGATGTGACGAATGCGATGGTACGCATCGAAGGTAAAGCGTTTTTCGTAACTCGCAGCGTCCACTTCTCGGCTCTTCCAAGCCTCGTTGAGATAGACAATCGCAGGCCCAATGCCGCCCGCGTAGTCGTCATGCACTTCGCGCGGCCTTCCAAATGCATCGTTGTAGATCAGCTTTTGTGTACTCGCGGTAGAGAGCGAACCACCGGGGCGCGTTGCCGGCGTGAGCGCAGCCGCGACCGAAGTCTTCCGGCTCGCGCCAATCGATGCGCCCGCCAAATCAGTCAGCTTGTCGAGCACCAGATACGCACCTGAAGAGCTTTGCTCCCATTCCGCAATTTCGTTGCCGCGGCCATCAAACGCCGAGTACCGCTGATGATCGGCAACGCCTGATGCGGCATACGCGATCGTGCGTGAATATGTGGGCAACAGGCTCGTCACGTACGTCGTCCCCGACGTTTGGTAGCGCGCGGCGCTCTTGCCCGTTTTCCATTTTTGCGTTCTGCGATCGACGGTGTCGTAGACGACCGAGTCGATCGTTCCATTCGCCTCATCGCGCGTATCGGTGATGCGGCCACGCACGTCGATCGTGTTGCGCTTCACGCGACCTAGACCGTCGGTCGTCGACTCAAGCACCGCGGCGTTGAAGCCGTACGTTGCTCGACTTGTTACGCCCGTCGTCATGTCGGCAACGCTCGTCAGTTCGCCCCGCGATCCACGACCAAAGCTCAACGTGAGGTACGACGCATCAAGCGCCTCTGCGCCATCGGCCCAACCCGCCGCGGTCCGCTTTCCGGTCAGAACGGCTTGGGTGAGGACGTCTGTCTTCGATGCATGACCATCGTAAAAATATTCGATGCGTTCCACTTCACGAGTCGTTGCTCGCAGCGGATCGTATCCAGTTGTCGATTCAGAAGCGATCGCGGCAATCGTTCCGTCGCTCGACGTTGCATAGGTGTAGTCAACGGTGATCGCGTCCGCAGCAACGCCTCCTCCGTTGTGGGCAACGCGCGTGGTCGCACCCGTTCGCGCATCGTAGGCCCACGTCAGTTGCAGCGCCTTTGCCGCCGTCGACGTGTCTTCGCCGTATTCGGTCACCGTCGTACTGAGCGGCAACTTGTGTCCGTTGACGTTCGTAAATGTCGTTTCGGTCGCACCCGCCAGCTGCCATGTACTGCTGCACGCTGTCGTCAATGCCGGAGAAAAAGTTCGGCACACATCGGTGTACATCCACGAACTTGACGAGACCGGGCCGTAGTTGCGCTCGCGTTCATAGAGGGTCATTTCATAAGACGACGCACCGGGGGTATGCCACGCAGCGCTCGACAACGTTTGTTCCGCGATGCGCTCACCGAAGCCATAGAACACACCGTCAAGTTCCTTACCATCATAGTATTCGTACGACGTGGTGGCGGCTCCGATCGTTGCCGTCGAATCACTCGTCGTCACAGCGGTGACCAGGTGATGAAGCGACGCGAGGTCAGACGTCTCATACCAAATGCCCGAGGGATAGACATTCGAAGACGGCGTGTAGCTGAGCCTCGTACTGAGTCCCTTGCCGTTGTTCACCGTGATGAGCAAGTGCGGCCGCTTGTATGTGCCCGACGTGATAGAGCCACTCGCACTTTTGTCGGGAACACCATCGTGATCGAGATCGGCGAGGCGCGATGAAGCGTAGATATGGGACTCGGAGATATGCTCGCTCGAGCTATTAATTTTCACCGACGTCGCGTAGACCGTCGCTTCTTCGATGCTACTTGGCCACCACGCAGGAATGCTCTGCGCCGCGGTATCGAATCCGTCACCTAGGTTTCGGTACCAACCGCGCTTCTCTTGTTCGAACGTAACAAAGTCATCGAGACCATCGCCGTCGACGTCGAGAAGACCTTGCGTGATGGTCTGAGTGCGACCCGGGTAGAGACATGTCCCGTCGGTGTTGGTGTAGTAACAGCCCCCCGTCATTGTCGTCGTATCGACCGCTGGGTAGCCTTCGTTCGTCCGAGAAGCGTAGGCAGCCGGCGCGGCCCAACCCACGGGGGCCGTGAGTCCATTTGGTGAGCCGAACGACACCGACCACGGTGCACCTGATGACCTCACGTAGTCGGCAATGCCGTCGCCATTGAGGTCGTGATAACCTTTGGCCTCGGAAGTGCGCGCAATCCAACTTCGATCCGATCGCACTGGGTCGACTTCTATCGTGTACGAAACTTCTCTGACGTTTCCCGCGTTCGTGAGTGCTTGGCCCGTTTTCCAGCCTGCACCCTTATACGGATAGCGGTAGTAGACGGTGTTGCAGTCAATGACGTCGACCCATCCGTCACCATTCACATCAAGAAGCGTATGCGTGACGTCGATGGGGTTGAGATAGGTAATGTCTGCCGCATTCGAAGTCGTCGCATATTGATACGGCGCCGACTCCTCATAAGGACCGTCGAAGACGTTTCCGATGATCGCGCCGGTGCCGTACCAGATCTGCCACGTCTGCGAGTTGTTGCTGAGCACGACGTCGGGAAAGCGATCGCCGTTGACGTCGAGAACCTGCGAGACCACGTGGTTCGTTCGCGCGAGGTAGTCGCTCGTTGTATAAAACACCGGAAGATCAGGGCCCGTCACCGACAAGCTCGAGCCTGGCGATTTGCCAAACGTGTGAGCTGCCGTGTTGGTGTCGACTTCCTGAAGACCGATGATCCATGTGGTAGTTCCGATCGTTGACGGAATGCCACTCGAGCTACCTGCGCCGCCGTGCACCGAGTCGAGAAGACCATCGCCGTTCCAGTCAATGATGCGACTCGAAAGGATGGAGTTCACGACTTTGCTGGTCGGCGTGTACTGATAGTAACTGTACGTGCTCTTGCTCTCGAGCAGTGAGCCTGACCACGTGAGGGCGGCATTCGAATCTGCTTGCGCATAGGTAAACGTTGTCCATGGCAGTGCGGTTGCGGTCGTTCCCGAGTAGCCAACTTCTCGAACCTTATCGAGCAACACGAATCCATTGCGATCAAGGAGCGAAAGTTCGTATTCGCGAATCTTGCTCCACGCCGCCGTCGACGATGGGCGCGTATACGTCGTTATGCGATCGACCGCGCCTCGGTAGTTCTCTTGGTAGCCGTGATTGTGCGTCGTATGAACATGGCTTGCCGAAGCGTATCGAAGTTCAACCCGAACCAAGTGCGCCGCCCCCGTTGTCGCATTCCCTCCGTATTCGATCGAGCTCACGCGCGATTCCGAATCGGAAGCAACGTCATAGAAATTGCCAAGCGCATCCTGGCAACGCGACACGCGCCAGGACCCGACGTTGCCCGCCGTCGCCGTTGGAGCGGCCGCCGCAAGCGTGCACGTAGTCCCGTTCGTTGACGAAATAGACCAAGAGTCGCTTGCGCCGGTGTAGATGGCCTGAACGTGCGCTTGCGTTGCGCTATCGAGTCGATACGTTACCGTCGCCGAATCCCTTGCCGTCACCGTCAGAACGCCATCTCCCAATGGGCCCGACAGAAAACGCTCATCGAGAACATAACTGCGCTCGGTAGGTTTCGAGATCGCGACAAGTCCGTCGAGTGACCATCCGTACGGCATCATCATGTCGAGCGAAGCGCCTGACGCGTATGACAGCGCAAGCGCCGGCTTCATCAGTGCGGGCGGCGCGTTCAATGAAAACTGAAACGAAGCGTCACCCTTTGCGGATGCCGAAACTTGATGAGCGAACGTCTGCAGTCGCAATGGTTGCGGGCCAAGCCATTGCAGCGCGGTCGGCGTAGTTCCATCGCCCGCATAACCCCAAGCATCGTCGACGGCCGTGTCACTCGTCGTGCCGTCGGACGACACGGGAACCGCGTACGCATTTCGTGACGAAAGCGCGACAAAAGACAAACCAAGAGCAAGCGCCCGAAGGCGAGAGATCGGCAGCAACATAGAAACCCCGGTCAAGCAAAAGAAGCCAGCGAGTCCATCACTTGGACTGGCCGGCACAAAAAGAACGCGATGAAGTTACTTTCCGCAGTCCGTCGAGACGAGCGTCGTCGTCGTGCTGCAGTCGGTGTTCGAGTCCGACACCTGACATTCGCAGCTGCGACCCACTTGCTTCATGGTGCCCGAACACCACGTCACGCTCTGGTAGTTCTTCGTGCAACTCGTTGAGCGACTCGTATAGATCGTCTGCGACCAGTTGCGCGTTGACGATGTGGAGCACGCCGACCCAGCCCGACACTCACTCGGCGCGGCGGGATCCGATGTCGATGTTTCGAGGATCAGTTGCTTCGGCGAGATCTCGTCAACAACGACGGGTTCATCTGATTGGCGTGAAGCCTCTGCGGCCCCACAAGCGGCTGAAGCAAACGCAACGAAAGAAAAAGCGAACAAAGAAAACGATTTCAAGGGTACCTCCGAGCACCCCTCTCAATGCTGACGGGTATGCAGTTCAAAGGTGCGGTGTGCAAGGCGAAATTGTGATTGGCAACGCGACTTCGCATTGTGAGCAGCGTCATAGCGCGACCCAAATCGAAACCAGTTCGCGGCGTCTTTCCTACCCCCGCGTCACACCTCGCCCCCTGTGGAAAACCCCTGAACAACCCCTCGCCAGCTGTGGGAAACCTCTGTTCAAGCCCCCCAAGAGTTCAGTTGTTTCGCGCATTTGCGAATGTGGGCGCACAAACGACCCCCATGTCGCCCCCCTTCGGAGGCTGTAGACACGAGATCTCGTAGGCTTTTTCCTGGACAGGCCCAAGATGTTGGGGGTACAGCTTTAAACACCCCGACGCATCCCCGTCTTCTGTCCATGCGCGCAGACATCACCTCGGCGCGAAACTTCTACCTCCCCTTACGGTGAGGGAGATCGAGACCTAGGTTGCGATAGGGTTTCTTTGTCCAATTTGCAGAACATTTGCGCAGTATGGGTGACCAAAGAGCGCACTGAACAGCGGACATCGCTAAACGGCAGACGGCATTTCGACAGGCAGAGGAGAATCGACATGGCAAATTCGACAAGCGTCGGAACCAATGGGGGCCTGCACGTGGGCAAGAAGCAACTCCACACGACCGGCAAAGGCACGAGTACCGCAAAGGGCTCTAGCAAGCCGACGGCCGCGGCAATCCCTGCGAAAAGCGCCAAGCATACCGTTGCCGCCGAGAGCAAACGCGCCCGTGGCGTTCCCGTGCAACGCTTGTTTACGCAAGTTGGAAAAGATCCGCTCGACACCGTCGTCTACGAGCGACGTTCCAGCGCGATCACCAATCCTGACGGAAGCATCGTCTTCAAGATGGACGGCGCCGAGATTCCATCGAGCTGGAGCCAGCTCGCCACTGACATCGTCATCTCAAAGTACTTCCGCAAAGCAGGCCTTCACGGCGACAAGGACGAAGGCGAAATGAGCGTTCGCCAGGTCGTTCACCGTCTTGCCAATACCGCGCGCAAGGCCGGCGAAGCATTCGGTGGATACTTCGCGACCAAAGCCGACGCCGAGACGTTTGAGGCCGAACTCTCGTTCCTGCTCGT
>JAHFDZ010000272.1 GCA_023248745.1 Myxococcales bacterium
AGGCCTGCGGTTGTGGCGGCGAGGGGGCAATCACGCGAAGCGAAGTGAACATCGTGCAATCTCCTGCGAGCGAAACGCTAGCACGGAGGGTCGATTTTTCTCGCTGATTTACGTGCTCGCCGCCTCGTCATGGCTTTTCTAGGAGAGCATCCAAACCGCTATTTCAACATAGCGGCTCCCTCGTGTGACTTGCTAACCGCCCGAAGCACCAATAACACTCACTTACAGTTACCTTTTGTAACTTCTACTTGGTACAGGGCACCGCAGACTGCGTCACCAGAGCTCTTGGCCGCATCATACCCCGCGGTGCAGGCAGCCTTCTTGGTCGCGTCCGCGATCGAATCGCAGCACGTCTTCAAATCAGCGCAGGTCTTGCCAGACGTTGTTCCAGCATCGGCCGCCCCACCCATCATGCACTTAGGGATTGGGCACTTTGATGTTGTGCACGCGCCGAGCGTGCCATAGCAAGCCGCGCAATCACCCGTGGGCGTGCCGCACGCTTGGGTACAAGCGGTATCACCACATTTACAAGCCGTGGTGCAGGTCATTAACGTTTGGCATTTGCCGGCCCAGGTACCGCTCTGATAGTTGGCGCCAAAACAGTCTTTGTATTGTGCGTCGCATTGCGTCGTGGTGCAGCTGACATACGTATCTAGCTCGGACTGAGTGCAGGTCGAAGTCGAGCTGGGACAGTCTCCCGTCTTCGAGCGACTTGGCGAACCCGAGCTCGCATCGCCACCGTTGGCCGTTCCGCCGCCATCCGGCGACGCTGCTGACGACGAGCATCCAACCGCGCCGATCAACACGACGACACACGAATAAAGAGTACCTCTCATGATTCATTTCCTCCCCGCGGACTCGGCCGCGCGCGCGGACAAGGTAGTTCAGGTTTGCGCCAAGCTACCAGTTCCGTTTCAGCGGCCCGGTGGAGGTCTTTGATTGACAAGATTCGGCGGCGCTAATTTTGCTCCGTTTCGATCGCATGCCTGTGCACTTCCGCGGTCAGAACGGCAATGCCGAAAAAATCGCGCCAGAAACAAAACAGATTTGAAGCGCGCGCCCCATGCGCAATTTACGGCGTGCTTGCGCGAAGAAAAGGGTAAGCCACCCACAAAGGGCCACAGCAAAACCAGCCACTCTGATATGCGAGATCGACGTCGCGTTCGTTCACTTTGCTTAGCGGAGAAGCCCCCATGCCCCCCACGCCCAGTACGCCTCACACGCTATTGCGTGCGTTCACTTGGGCGGCGGCACTCCTCGCGCTTAACGCTTGCGCGATCACGACACACCCCACGCAGCCATCCTCACTTGGAAGGCGTTCGTCAGGGCGAGCAATGGAGAGTGCGCTCGACGCACCAGGTCCCATCGTGGTCGAAACTGTCCTCGCCGCTGACTGGGCGCTGCCACGCGGTGGCCCCCTCAACTTGGATCACCCGCAAGCAAAGTCGGCTGGACTTGGCGACGGCGATGAGCCGATCCAGATTTTCTTTCATGCACTTCGGCATCCGAAGTTCGGGTTGTTTCTTATCGACACCGGCGTAGAGCGGGCCCTCGCGCGCAATCAAAGTGAGTCGGCGTTGGGATGGCTGCTTCGGTCCTATGCGCAAGACGCCTTTGTATTGCGGGCCCCATGCAACAACAGAATCAACGTTGCGCAACATGGCGGTACGAGGCAGTAGCAATCGACTCCTGCGTGGTCATGAACCGCTCTCGGAATCGTCATTCGATCGCGATGAGAGCCGAGTGTTCGAAGGCGTCGTCGACATTTTCGGCGATGGATCCGCCTTCGCCATTTCGGTTCCGGGCCACACTCCCGGTCACGTTGCGTATGTGGTTCGCACGGCCGAATTTCCGATCCTCATTGCGGGTGACGCGAGTCCGACGTGCTGGGGATGGGAGCACGGCGTCGAGACAGGAACGTTCACCGCCGATCGTGCGCTCGCGACTCTAAGCCTTGCGCAGTTGCGCCACGGGAACGTGCGCATTCGACTTGGTCACCAGACGTGCGTGACGAAGTAGCGCTTTTTTTCTCACGCGCGCGAACCGGGCACGCATAGTCAAGCAAATGAACCATGCTTGAGCCTGCACGACTTTCACTTCTGGATCGCACGCTGCCGGCCACGCACACGTAACCAGGGCTCCGCGATTGCGAGAGCTTTGCGAGGCAGTGCGCTCGACGTCTTCGACGCTATCGATAGTAGACCTGATACGTGCTCGGCATCGACGACGGGCACGTACCGTTCGCCGCATAAGCGACGCGCATCTCGGTGTTGCTAATCACTTGGTAGTAAAGGTAGCCGTCACCGTTCGATGGAGTCGGATAGAGCTGATAGCAATGCTTCGTCGTGACCTTCTCGGGATCGAGATAGGTCGGGTTGCTTGAATCGAGGCGAAAACTCGAATGCACAAATCCGGCAAGGTAAAGAACCTTGTCTTCTCCGATGAAGGCCGCGTTCGGACTGTCGTAGGCGCCAACCGACGTGCCGCCGAACACGCCCGCGTCTGCGCTCGAGTCAAGAAACCACACGCCCGCAATCGTGCCCGCTTTGTCGTGCATCACCGTTCCGCATTTCATGCCGCCATCCGACGGGGCAAGCCCAGGGCCCGCAAGCAGCGCCAGGTATTGGCTCTGGATTGAGGGGATCATTTTCTCGTAAGGACAGATTGCGTTGAGCAACTTGCTACCCGCATAGCGCGCCTGATTGATGAATTGATTCGTGACGCGATAGTCCTTCACGATGAAGTCCCACGCGATCGAGTTGAGGCCCTTGATGTAGTAGCCAATGACGTCGCCGGCTTCGAACACCACCGGCTGCGAGACCGGCATTGCGCCGCTGTTCGAGGTCACGGTTGCATTCGATACGGCAGCGATCGCGGGAACGACATCTTTCACGTGCGCAAATCCGATCTGCACGTCGGATTCGCACGTGGATACAAACTCGAGCGCCCAATCGGCCAAGTATCCCGTTGGAGCACCCATTGGAATGTAGTGCGCCGATCCAATGATCTTCATGCGCGTTGGCGCATAGATGGGCACCTTGATGCCTTCGTAAGCTTGCTTGACGGTCATGTACGATCGAATCTCAAACGCCGCTCCCCCTGCGAGCGCCGGCAGCGCACCCACCGAGTAGAGCGCCGCGACGTCTGTCACGTGAGACGTGAATGATGTGTTGCAGACTGATCCGTCAGATGTCGCATCGGCAAGTGGGTTGACGATCGCATCCCCAACGGCAACGTCAGATCCTGCGTCGTGGATGGGTTGCGCATCGATCATCGGTGAGCCGTCGAACGGCGCATCGATCGTTCCCGCATCTACGAACGTAGCGTCGGGTGCTCCGTACGGGACAGAAGTCACCGCGGCGGTGCACGCGTTGCCAACGGCCATTGCCAACATGAGGGAGACGGCGATGCGATCGCGCTTGGGACCGTTGGGCATATGGCTCTTACGGTCGGAAATGGCACGGATATTAGGGGGAGTGACCGGGTGAAAAAAGGCGACGCGAACCCATGATCGGCTCGTAAGTGACGTCAATATTGAGCCGTCGCCCCGTTGAGATCCGCGCGCGCGTCGAGTATCTGCGACACATCAACGTCCGCCGGCTCAGTTCGATCGTATGCCTCCACCAACGCCCCAACCATTGATGGCTCTCTCAAAGTGGTGGAACTCCATTTTTCATCGTCCAGTAGCGGCTCCTCATCGGACGTTCGCGCTAGCGCGATACACTGTTGGAGCTCGCCAACTTATGCAGTCTGCGCAGGCCCTCGCCGACAAGATGCAGCATCGCGAGATGACGGCGATCCACATTCTCTCACGGTACGTTGACCTTCAAGCCACGCGAAAAATGTTCGACGACGCAAGCATAGACATCGCAACAACCGAGCGCGTGATCGGCGAAGAGTTGGCAACGTTGCCGACCAGTGACAGCCCCTCCTATATGAGCGCGAACGTTCTCGCGATCATCGAGCGTGCCGAATTTGCGGAGGGCCGCCAGGTAACGATTCGCGATCTCATTCGAGCCGTTGTTGTCGACCCATCGAGAGACACGCTGGAAGACGTCGATCGATATGGGATTGAATCGGCGGAGCAAGCCTCGGTGCTTCGGATTGCAAATGCGACCGGGCATCTCTTGGTTTGAGTAATTTTGCTTCCACGCTGCGGCCGCCAGCGCTGATCGATGCGGGCGCCCGATGGGATCATCAAATGCGCTACTCAAGCAACGCGCGCAGAAGAGCATCGAGCTCGCTCAGCTCCCCTTCAAGTTCAGAGGCATTGATCGCGAGAGACACCGCAGCGTCTCGATCGGAAATTGCGCCGTTGCTTTCGAGGAGCGCGATGTACTTGAGCTGAATCGAACGCAGAGGCAAACGCTTGAGATCGATCGCCAAATCGGGATCGCGTAAACATCGAGCACGCGTCTCGAGAATGCGGATCGCGCGAACTTCGCCGGGTCGCTCTTTGCGCGTACGAACGGGTTTTCGCACAGGTCTGGATGAATCACCCAATTCGCCGCGGCTGCGGTGCCGCTTGAGCTCTTCGAGCACGGCTTCGCTGAGTGCGAGCCGATGCTCGCCCCAATCAACGACGCAGGAGCCCAGTTGGGTAATCAAATACCGAAGAATGGAAACCTGAAGCGGATGCTCGAGACCGCTATCGCGCACGCGATCAATGCTCAGAGCACATTCGCAAGTCGCGAGCCTTTCGAGAACGGCAGCGTCAACCTGCTTGCCAAAGTTCGCGTTGGCATGAGCGACGTAGTCAACTTTCGGAACTGTTCCTCCAGAAGCGATTTCGCCGCATGTCATCGCCAGCTCTTCGGCTCCTTCTTCGCCGCGTTCGTCAACCCATTCAATCAGAAGGCGAGCGAGTTCGTTCTCGATCGCGAATAGATCGCGCGAAGGGCGAGCCGCGTAGAGGGTCCATTGCCAGCTCACGGAAACTTCCTTTGAGGCCTGTGATATCCGACCCGGGAGGGATTTGGACGCCAAGAAGCGAGCGCGTGCGGCATCGGTGTTGCTTCGGTCGTGTGCGCCTCCTGCTGCAACTCTGTTGGCGATTGGCGTATTCCAGTTGGAATAGCCGACTGAGCGGTGCGTTGCTTTCGCCGTGAGAATTCAAATTGTCGAGGGTGATCTTCTCGATCAAGAGGTCGACGTCATCGTCAACGCGTGGAACCGAAATGTCATCCCTTGGTGGCTCATTCTTCCCCAGGGCGTATCGGGCGCAATAAAACAACGCGCCGGTCACGCGCCATTTCGTGAGCTCGCGCGACACGGTCCAATGCCGCTGGGAAGCGCTGTACTCACCTCGTCGGGGAAGCTCCGTTTCAAGGGAATCATCCACGTTGCGGGCATCAGCATGTGGTGGCGAGCATCGGAAGCTTCGATTCGCGCGTCGGTCAACAGCGCCATCGGCATCGTGAATGAACACGCATTTCGATCGGTCGCAATTCCGATCATCGGAGCAGGAACTGGAGGATTCGACGAGCAAAGCGCGCTCGCCATTGTCGTGAGCGAACTATCTGCGACAGAGTCTGAAGCGGTCGCGGTCGTTGTGCGTTTTCGTCGAGGCCGGCCAGATGCTTCGCACTCGGGATCACGGTAGAAGACGCGCGTTCAATCGAACTGTCGGACAAAGCGATCACAACATGAAACCGAAAGAGCCATGCGCTCAAAGGAAAGAGCTGCTGCGAGAGTTGGACGTTCACGATGACCTCGTGGCCAAGTGCGCTCGTGGCGACATGAGTTTCTCTGAATTTGAGAGGGCCTACGTCCCGCCGACTCCTCAAGATGCTGCGCAAGCACTCATCCAAATTTCATCCGACCACGTCGCCCGCCCAAGTCCCCTCGATGCGATTCGCGTCAGAAGAGCGCGCGGCTGAGCCGGAAACAAGAGGCACGCGTCTTAGATGAAAACAACGCCATCGGTCAGTCGCTGAGGGTGGCTTGCCGAGGCTTGCATGACGCGAGGTTTCGCAGAGCGGTGACGCGACAGATGACCCTTTTGGGCGTCTAATGGACAAATGGATGTTCACGCCCTTCGTTCGCCGCTGAAGGCAGCCGTCCTTGCCGCGGGTCTTCTTTGGACCACTCCTACGAAAGCCGAGACGGCTGATACCTTCACACTGCCAAGTGTGGGACTCTCCATGCACATTGGGGTGGGACCGATGTGTTTCGTGGTCCCAAAAGAGAAGCACAATCCGGCGGCTTGCGAGGGGCTGCCGATCGATACCCTTGGGCGTGCGAAGATTGCGTCGACAACGATCCTCGCGCGCCTCACAGAAGATACATTTTACATTGTGATCGCGGCCGAACCGGGATCGGGTACCAAGGACGACGCACGAAAACTCATCGGTGAAACCACCAAGGCTCTCGTCGACGCCAAAGCCGCTAAGGGCGTCACGCTTCAGAATGACGGTATTGTCTTGGAGCGCATCGCCGGCGAAGACGTGCTGCATCAGCACGGTGCCGAGCCGCAAGGGTCCTTTCAATACGACACGTATGCGATCGCTCGAAACGGTCACGTCGCGGCCTTCAGCATTGCTTCATACACTTCCGATGCGGCAGCGTATCGCTCGGCGGTGGCGCGTGACTTGCGAACGATTGCATTTTCGCCCGCCGACAAGCCCACGTTCAGGTCTGACGCCGAGCGACTTGGCTACTACGGGGGAAAGGCCTTTTTCTCTGTCGGCTTGCTCGTCGCGCTTGTGTTCGGCGTCTGGCTCGTCCTGCGATCGCCAGCGATTGCCGTTGGCACGCCGGTTTGGGTTCAGCGTGCGGGATGGCAGCCAGAGCTGGGCCGGGTCGCAGGAAACTCTGGCGTCAATGTGACGGTACAGTTTGTCGACGGCCACACTGAATTGGTTCCACGCAAAGCAATCCGCGTGGCTCGATAGTTCAAACGGCGCTGGGGAGAGCGGCTCGCCTCCGCGACTGCGAAATAGACAAGATTATTGACTACTTCCCTTCGTCAATATGCGAAATTTCTTCTTTGACCTACTTGGTCTCCGTGAAAGTGAACACGCACTTTGTTCCGTCGCATTTCCGGTCATCGGAGCAGGAACGGGAGGATTCGACGTGCAAATTTCGCTCGCCATCATCGCGAGCGAACTATCTGCGACCGAGTCTGAAGCGGTCGCCATCGTTGTGCGTTCTCGTTAAGTCTGCGCAGGTGCTTTCTGGGACAAAAGCTCCTCGTAAAGGTCACGCTCGCATCGCACTACACGAAGCAATTTGGTAGAGGGCGCTGACCAAGGTATGTACAGGTGCCGCCGCTGTAACTAACCGGCGCTACGCAGATCGTGTGAAGGGACATGTGACTGGATGCGAACGATGCCCACAGACTTGCGCACGCTATTTTCGACGATCGATCAAATCGGAGCGCGCGATCGCGATGCAATTGATCGGTTCATCAGTCATTGTCTTTTCAAGTCCGGCGTCTGGGCGTCACCAAGAACGTCCGACGGCATTCAGCGCATTCGTCTCCTCGAACATACGTCAAACACTCTAAATCTTGCGGGATGGATCCATCACATTGATCAGAGCCTCCATGCCTTCTGGCTGGACCTGCGCTCGACGACTGAAACCGCTCTGACGTGGCGCCTTAACTTCGGTCTCAAGGCGAGCTCGCCGCGGCTCGAACGCAATGCAATCGACGCGCACGATAGCCCACACCAAATTGATTGGCGGGTAGTGCTCTCCGGCATGGCTGAAGTTCGAGATGGATTGTTGGTGCCCTTGGAAGCCAGAGACGCCAACTCATAGACCAGTCGACACAGGGGTGCACCTTCGTCCGAGCAGTCGTGAAGCCGAGCCCGTCTCGATCGCCGCAAGCGACCCCTTGCGGCCTGACGTCACGAGGTCAATCGCTTCGCAAGTTCGTCGCGCGCAAAGGCACGCTCGCGCGCACGACCCACTCGCAGGGTGTCGGCA
Source organism: Myxococcales bacterium (assembly GCA_023248745.1). Taxonomy (GTDB): domain Bacteria; phylum Myxococcota_A; class Polyangia; order Polyangiales; family Polyangiaceae; genus JAHFDX01. The sequence continues at coordinate 7,930 of JAHFDZ010000272.1, forward strand.
AGGGCGAGGTACTCGTAGAGCAACGGATCCTTCGCGGCAGCCTTGGGCGCATTCGGATACAGCGGGGCAACGACGCGACCATGCGCCATGACCT
>JAHFDZ010000273.1 GCA_023248745.1 Myxococcales bacterium
ACGGAACCCTTCTCGTTTCGGAGAACGGTGTTCCACTCGCGCCCACCGCAGATTTCGCATGCAAGCGTCACGCGCCGATTTATAGATCTCCCCGAGCTACCGGTTCAACGGAAGGGCGGCTGCGACAGGCTGCAGCCAAGTCGATGTGCAAATTCGTGGTCGGATGCCTCGACTACCCAGAGGGGTGGGCGAAAGGGTCCGCTCGAGGGTCCGGCATCGTTCGACAAGGCGATGACACGCGCTGCGTTGACGAGCATCGATCTCGGCGCCATGAAGGCCATCCACGACAACCCACCACTGAAGCAACCGACATTCACGGGACGCGTCACAGATCCCGACAAGGATCCTCGCACGGTTGTTCCATGCGTTCCTAAGTGCAAAGCCAAGAACGAAGAACGGAGCACCGCCTACTACGATTGCTTCGAGGCGCGCAAGCCAGCGGAGATCAACCGGACGCAGGAGCTGTTCGTCCAGTAGTCAAATAGGTTGTCCATTATCCGATGGACAAGGCTTCAGAATTGAGTCGAGTCTGGCGGCAAAGTGCACGGGTTCGCGATCAAAGCGCCTCGCTCCGGACATTCACGACGAGATCCTCAGGTTCATTAACGACCGCCTAACGTCCAAGGATGCCGCCCATGCCGCTGCTTATCGATCTCGAATTTTCGCGCTTATTCGCAGCGTTGTCTGTCACGCTTGCAGCCTGCGGTGCTTCGTCTTCCACGGCCGACTCGGGTCCGCTCGATGCGACCACGGGCGTTGACGCAAGTCCGCTCGATGCGAGCCCTGGCAAAGATGTCGTCGAGGGCGATGCGAAAGTTGACGACGGCGCGACCGATGGGATCGCACCTGATGGGAATGACACCGATAGCGGCGACGCTGCAGCGTGCGGCCCCTCAAGCTGCGGCGCGCGCACTTGCGGACCGAGCCCGTGCGGGTTCGTCTGTGGCGTGTGCAGCGGCACAAAAGTGTGCACCAACGCAGGAAGCTGCGCCGATCAATGCCAAGGGACTTCGTGTACCGACGCGTGGGGTGCCTCGGTCTGCTATGGCGCCCAAGGGTTTCGTACCTGCACGACCGACGCGAAGAAGACACAGCTCTGTACCTGCGCGGCGGGAACCTGGTCGAATTGCAATTCTTGCGAGACCGGGAGCTGTCTCGCCTGCGCCGATGCGAAGTGCGCTACCAGTTACGACGCGTGCCAGAACGTCCCAACCTGCAAGGCTTATTTCGCCTGCGCGGTCGCGTGCAAAGATGCGACGTGCCAAGCCAAGTGCTTCGCGGACTTCACCTCCGACACGAGCGACGTGATGCGCAGCTGCATGTCTGCGTCGTGTGCCAACGAGTGCAAGAAGTAGCATCTCATCATGAGGATCGAAAACGCAGCCGACACTTTCGCTGCACTCAACCTGGAATGGGCAACGTCCCGAGCAGTGTTGACATGCCGCCCATTTAGTCCCTGTAGACGGGCTCGTCATTGATCGTGTGACTCGGCTTCATTGGCTCTATCAGCGAGCACTTCGTTCGCGGCCAAAGTGGGACGCCATTCGGCTCGACAAAGTCGATCGGATCTGAGGGCGCGACCATCTCGAGTTGTGCCATCACGGCACCGCGTTCGGCATAGAAGACATCGATGCGATACCGCCTGCCGGCGGTGAGGCCCAACGTCATCAAGTTAACGCTCGCGGTTTTAGGGCCGTGAAGACCGCCCAGGTCGACGGCGAGTTTGTCGTTGATGTAGACCCATGCGTCGTCATCGGCGGTGACCCACAGCTCTTCGCGTGAGCCGCCGTTGTACTGAAGCCATCCGTGAAACTCTGCGGTGTAGAGGTAGTTCAATCCGTCGCCTGCCGTGCCGTCGACGTCGTTGCCGAAGCCAAGATCGTTAACAGGGAGGTTCTTGAAGGTCGCGTAGCCGGCCGTTGCGGTTCCGCCCGCGAAGACGTATTCGGAGGGGAACGAGTAGTTCACGCCACTCACGTCGCTGAACCATTGATCGAAGTTGGCTTGCGTCGAAAGGCACGCGGAAGCTGCGGATGTCGCTAACTGCGGCTTGCCCGAGCACGGCAGCGTGCTCTGCAAGCCACCCGGCATCACCGTGTACCCACCGCAGCTCATGTCAAAGTCGTCATGAGAATTACTGAAGTCACGGACTGTTCCCTTCAGCGTCTTGACGTGGCTCCAACCAGGGATGGGGCTGGCGGTCGTGCTGGCCAGGGGCGCAACGTTGTCACTGAGCACGACGCTCCCACCTTCAGCGCCCGCGCAACCCACGATCAATAATGCAAAAATCGAACTGGCAACCGACTTCATTTTCCACTTCCTCACTTCAAATCTGACCAAAAAGAGTGCGTCACGAGACACGCGCGTCGCATCGACACGTGCCGCTTCGCCAAAGACGGAAAGGCACATCGATCGTGCGCGCGTATCGCGCGATACCTGTCGAGAGCCGGAGGGCTCACAACCCTCAGTATTCGATCGAAAGTGCGCCACGCAACAACAAAAGTGTTCCCTCGCTATCTAAAATGCCTTTCGCATGCGGCAGAGCTGCGGTGGGGCATCGTGGTTTTCCGCGAAGTGATGTTGATCACGTGAGCAAAATTCAACGCGCATGCATAAAAAGCTTGCCTACGCACGAAGCGTCGGCAGGGTGATGAGAGGGAGGCGTGAGCAGGCGGGAATGGCGCGGTGAAAGAGACCGTCTTCGTCGTGGCGGCGATTGCCTGGACGAAGTCCTTCATTCGCGTCCAGGCGTCGTGAGCTATTGAGGCCACTGCATCGCCGATCCCCCACTCGCGAAGACTGCTCGAACGTCGCCGCTGCGGTTCCTCCGCCGCGTTATCACACTTCTGATAAAAGCGTTCTCATTCGATGTCCTTCGTTGCCCAAAGTGCCAGGGCCGTATGCGCCTCATCGCGATGATGACCGACCGGCGAGCGTCGGTCGCTACGTCAAGAGCATTGACGAAGCCACACAGCCCCCACCGTGTTCGTAGACTCGAGCTCGGTGGCGGAAGCCAGCCGCCCCGGAAGTGGACCTGCGTGCGAAGGGGGTCGCATTCTCCCCTTTGGCCAAGGCGGACGCGGTTCGAGCGCAATTTCAACGATCTTACCAGCCTATCCGAGCCTCGAAGCCGCCGCCGAGCAGCCGATTGCGGCCACGATCGGTTCAGCCCGTGGGTAATAAAGTTGCTTATTTCGCCTACGCTCTCAACCCGACGTCCTCCCCCAAAAAGTAACCAGATAGTCCCGGCGTGGTGGTGAAGCCTCCCACAGAGTTAACTGGCGGGTCGACGGGGTTCAGAGGGTGCGAATGACTCGAGTGGTATCAGCGCATGCGATGTGTGCGCTCGTTCTTTGGGTGGGTCAATACGGGTGCGGCGCGTCCGCAACGACGGTCTCAGACGCAACGGCCGACGGCCAAGTGGCGCATGTTGAAGATGCAGCCAAAGCGCAAACCGCGAACGGCGGCGCGCAATCGGTATCGTGGAGTGATGCCAGCAAAGTCGCGGAGTCCGGCACGAAATTGGGGTTCACACAAACCTATGTGGGTGGTCGCGACGACAGAGGCAATTTGCACGTTGTGTACTGGGCAGGTTCGACTGCAACGCATGCGGTCTTGCCGAGCTCAAGCGGGACGTGGCAAGCGTTCGGCATGCCCCGTGGCGGCGCGGGTTTCTACTCAAACGTGAGCCTGGGACTCGTTCGGGGAGGTACGTTCGTAGCACACTGGGCTGAGGTCGATGCGAACGCCCACGTGCTCTACGCATCGCTTTCATCGGACTACGGCCAAACGTGGAGTTCGCCGGCAGAGTTGGGGCGTGGCGCCATCGGTTGGGTCACGAGCCTCCACACTTTCGTTGGCAGTGACGGCACGAGCGGCGCCGCGGTTGCGTGGAACGACGAAACCGACAAGCATGTTTACGTTCGCAGGTGGCGTGGCGCGACGATGACCACAGCTGATTGGTCCACTGCCAAACAACTCTCGAATGGTTACGCCGGTGCGTCGCTTGATTGCGCGGTTGGCGGTCAGGGCGATCTTCTGGCCGCATCGTGGGAATGGGAAGAGACCAGCGGCAAGCCGAAGAAGCTCATGTTCGGGCGATCGCTTGACGGAGGTGACACTTGGCAAGACATCGGAACGTTGCCCGCATCCGGCGTTGATCCCGGTAGTCAAGATGCTTCACTAGCTGTCGACAGCGAAGGCTCCTTGTGGATCGCCTATCAAGGCCTCATGAAGGTATATGCCGCGAAGTCGACCGACCAAGGCAAGACATTCCAAGCACCGATCGAATTAGGCCCCGGTCTCTTTGTGAAGGTCGCGTCAAACGACCGCGGCGATCTGGCGTTTGCGTGGGAGTACTTCGAAGAGGGTGGAGCCAAGACCAACACGACGAAACGAGTGGGCGTCTCACTCGTTTCGTCGTCAGGCAAGATTTGGTCGGGGCCTTTCTCAATGCCTGAATCCGAGGCCGCGTTCGGCATGTACTACCCCTACGTCATGCTCTCGAGCGATCGGGTTGACGTATTTTGGCTCGACACCAATAAAGGCAACGAACTTTACTATCGCAGCGGCACACTCCTGCGATAGCCGTTGGCTCTGCGCTTGGCTTAATAGGGTCCTGCACCACCGCAGGGCATATTCGATGCGGCTTGCAGGCTCGGCAAGACCGAGCAAGCCGCATCGAACGAGACTTGTTGCTGCAACAGAAGGGTAATCATCAATGGAAGAATTGCGCTCGGCTAAGTGGATCTTCGCTGCGTCGTCGGCTGCGCTTGTCGGCTGTAGTTCCGGTTCCGTGGCCATGGACGGTGGATCCACCGCGAGCGAAGCGGGGCAAGCAGATGCATCGGTTGATGCATCGCCCGTGGTTGCCGATGCCGCGGGGTCGCGCGCGCTTAGCGGTTTGGTGAGTACTGGCGAAGTCGTTTTTGCAGACAAAGAGCCCTTTCCGTGTAACTCACCGGACGCGGCCACGCATCTCTGCGGCGTGTTTCGCGCCACTGTGAAACCTGCGACGGACCCACAGGGTGGGCCAAGCGTAGTGAGCAGCATTGGCGAGCTTAAGGTGCTCATTGTCGTTCGCGCAAAGGACGAGCTAACGCTCGGGACGAGTCGTTGGGTCATGCTCGACGCGGGAGGATTCGGTGGCAGCTACGGCGCGCAGTTTGGCGGAGTCCCACCAGGGCACTACGTGAGCGGCGGCAAGTATGGCGACGACTTCGTTCGCATGTTGAACGACGATGGATATGTAACTGCAGATGTTATCTATCACTGCCCGACGACCGGAACGAGCGCACCTTGTGCAGGTCAACCTTACGCGGGGTGGGCCGACAACGCGACTGGCACGCAAGCGAACAAGGCGCAGGCCGCTTGGTACAAGAACACCCAAGGAACAGGCTATCTCGGAATCGCGGCGCGATCGGCCGCGCTGCTCAATTGGGGGTACGAGAACGCGGGCAAGCGACCACTCTGCGCGCATGCACAATCTTCAGGGAGTGGTCGCGTAGCCGGAGCGATGACCCGCTATGGCCGCGAAGCCATCGTGTCTGGAATTATCTTCTCAGGTGGGCCGGTGTTCGCTTACGTGCCGTGGATGTGTCAAACCGACGGCGGGCCGTGGGGCACGCGTCCCGAGTTCTACTCGCAGTCGCAAGATGGAGAGCTAGCCGCGCTCACGCATGACTGTGCACGCAGCAAACAATCCAATTGCGAGGTACGCGATTGCCGCGACAAGAAATACTCATCGGGCATGTTAAACGACAGCTTCGCCCAAGGAGCAGACTTGCAATGGCCGAACGTCAACGTTGGCATCGTGTACGGTGGTGCAGACGATTCTGCGGCTTGGCAACACCTCAAGGTATGGTTGCCGGGCTATGGCGGGCAACCAGGCATCGTCGGCAAGACGCTCGTTGTAAAGCAGGGCTTTTGCCCAAATGACCAAACGACTTGGGCCCCTGGCGATCCATTTGGCAAGCGCTCGTGTGCCGACTGGAGCTCAGCGAATTTTAGCGGTATCCAAAATGGAACCGCAGCAGACACATATGAGCCGCGCCTTGGTCAGGTGCCACACGAAGTGCCCGAGACGGCCGAAGGAGCAGCTGTACTTCGTGAACTCACCAAGACGGTTTGTCCAATGTAGCCGTCCTGAGTGTCGCAGCTCTAGCTACACCGACAACTTGGTTGAATAGATCGCGTCCGCTCGTCCGAAAGAGTGTTGACGCCACGGCGGTTTGCAAGCGCACCCTGACGAGGGTCGCCGAAGGATCGACTTGCGCTCGGTGAGCGCTTCGGTTGCGCCGAAGACAAATGGTTCATCTTCTTGTCGGTCACTAAACTTGACTATGATGTCGACGCAACCATCGGGAGCAATGAGCACTTTTCCGTCGACTCTCTCGGCCTCTGCACCAAAGCGATCCACGATCGACTCGAGGTGTTTCGGCGGCAGAACGTAGGCGAAGGACATTTGCAAGTGTCGGTATGGCAGAACTCGCTGAGCCGAGGCAACGCATCGCGTGTTGGCGCCAGGTTTGTTGCGTTTGCGCTGGCGCAACATGACGAGCTGTTGGCGCGCTGAACGAAGGTACTCCGGTGCAGTGGCCTCACAATTTTTCCAGCGGCCGAAATTCAGTAGCTTCGCCGAGGCTCGTGTACCGAATCGAAGTGCACCGTGCGCAAAGCAGTTCGAACTCGGAGAGCTCGGTGGGCAACGGAATCACCCCAGGGTGTGTCTTGTGGCATCCGCATAGGCACCATTCGATTCGTGCGTTGCGCAATGAAGCGTGAAAAACAGGATGGGCGCGAGAAACGTTCTCATGCGTACATGCAACGTCACGCATGACTCATGAGCCAGCTTTTTGTGGTTGCGTGCTGCTGCCGTACTCGTTGGCGCTGGCGCATGGGCAAACCCGCTATGGCCGCCATGCGCCTCGCTGCGACGATGATGAGCGCAGCGAAAGCGAACCACCATTCGCCTCCGCCCGATCGGCCTCGTGAAGTGCTGCAACCTCCGCCACCGGTCTCTGTCGACGGTGGGTTCTCCGACGCGTCCACGCGCGAAGTGACGGGCCCCACATCCGGAACCGAAGCCTCGACAGGTGGAGTCACGTCGACTTGGACGTCGACGGTGACGTCTGCGTGAGCGTCAACGATTGCCGTATCGATCGCGGTGTCGACTGGCACGACAACATCTTGTGTCGTCGCGTCTTCGGTGGTGCCGTCGGTGGCATCCAACGCCGAAGAGTCGGACGCTTCGGGCGAGCCATCGCTAGTCGTTGTCGCGGTCTCTTGTGCGGCGTCGACGGTTCCAGCGTCGAGTTTGGGTACGCATGCGCCGGCGTTGCAAGACCCAAGATTGCACGGAACGCCGTCTTGTAGTGTGACGCACGTGCCATCAATCTGGCAAACCTGACACGTGATGGGCAACGTCGCGGGCGCATACAATTCGACCGACGAGACGTACGTCGAGCCCGATGTCGAGCCTGTTCGGCCTCCCGAGACGACAGCGCGCCCGTCCCGCATCAGCGCAATGCCGCTGTCATATCGCGCCTGGGACATCGTTCCAGCCGTGCTCCACGTGCCGGCCACCGGATCGTAGAGCTCAGCGCGCGCTTGGGCGGATCCGCCCGTGATGCCGCCGATGAGAAGCACTTCGCCCGTCGCGAGCGTCACGAGTGAGAGGGCTCCGCCGCCCGTTGCAAGACTGCCGGTGGCCGTAATCGTATTCAGCGTCGGATTGTAAATTTCACAGGTTGCATGGGCGGTGCTTGTGCAGTCCGCGGTCGTGCATCCCCCGCAGTAGATGATCTGGCCGTCAAGCAAACGAGCGCCGGCATGCGCAATGCGCCGCGTGATCATGTTGGGGCCCGCGGAGAAGGTCTGCGTTGTCGGGTCAAACAGCTCGGTCGCAACAGGGGGCATCGCGCCCCAAGCCGTGTTGCCACCCACGATGAAGACCTTTCCATTGGGCAAGATCGCCGAGACGTGACCAAATC
>JAHFDZ010000274.1 GCA_023248745.1 Myxococcales bacterium
GTCCAGTTTCAGAGTGGGTTTATTCGCAGCGGTTGGACTGACGCACGAGGGGCGTTTGTTCAGCCGGAAGCGGACAGCGAGACCTTGAAGCTCCTGCCCAGTGCGGCGAGCGGCGTCACCTCAGATTAGGCAGGGCAACTGACGCTTTGTGCAACCCGTGCTACAGGCGTCCCTCGATGTGGGAAATCAGCCAAGAAACCGTTGTTGCGGCCGCTCATCAGCTCCGATTTGCACCTGGTGAAGGCGAAAGACTTCACGGCCACAACTGGCGCATCAAAGCGGTTGTGCGCGCAAGCGCAGTCGACGCGAGTGGTTGGGTCATGGACTTCAACGAGCTCGGTTCAATCCTTCGCAACTTGGTTGAACCCTACGAGCACGTTTTTCTCAATGAAATCGCGCCCTTCGATGATCTAAACCCAACTGCCGAGAACCTCGCACGCGTCGTTGCTGACAACCTCGCTGCCAAGCTCGATGGCGATCGCATCAAGGTGGCACGCGTCGAGGTTTGGGAAAACGACACGTGCGCTGCAACGTACTTCCGACTGCCTTCAATCGCGTGAAGAAGGCGCGACGGCGATCAAAACTCGGCGCACCAGAGCGCATTGACACCGTCGTGGTTCGCGCCGGAGAGCAACGATTCTCTCCTAAGCCTCCGCCGTTCCCACTCGAGATTTGGCGCGATTGCGTCGGAGCAGCCGTAGCGCGCAAAAGCGAACCCATTGCGCTCGAACGTGGCGAATTGTTGGTTCGCGTGCAATCGAGCGCGTGGGCGCAAGAATTGTCACTGTTGTCGATCACTTTGCTCAAGCGTCTCGCATCCGCGGGAGTCGTCGCCGAAAAAATGCGCTTTCGCGTCGGCCAACCGAGCTACTCGGTAAGGCCAAGTATCGAAATGGTGCCAAGGCCCATCATCGAAGGCGCCAAACTTGATGAGCCGCTTGCGATCGCCATTAGCAATGTTGCCGACGATGGCCTACGAAAGGCCATCATCGAAGCGGCAAGCCTCAACTTGGCGTGGCAGCGAAGCCAGAAGAAGTAGCGCTCACCGCAAAGCCGCTAGCCGCTCGAGCCCTTCGATGCGCTGGACCAAGAATCGATCGGCAGGACCGAGCACGGCCGAGCGTTCGCGGAGCTGCGCGATGTACTCACGGAGCTTGCGCATATCGACTGCGTTGACCTTACGGAGTGCATGATAAAGCTCGTCAATCACGAGCGCCGGCGCTGGGCGACCTTGTGCGGAGTAGAGTTCTACAACGTAGTCAGCCCAGGCGCCCTTTCCCGTAGCGGTCGCCAATCGCGCAGAAAATCGAGCCGCCATGTCACAGAGCGACGACGTGACCTTCTTCCCTGCGCGACTCGCCTCGATAACATCAGCCAACGCCGACGCGAGAATTCGCTCGGCTTCATCCGCGCGCCCCATCGCAAGCGCCTTCTCGGCGACGCCACCAAGAAGCACCAATGAGTCGGCACGACGAATCATGCTCGGCTCGAACTCATCCGTATCGCCGCCAAGATCGTCGACGGGCTCAGACACGACAACGCGCGGGAGTGTCCGATTGCCGGCTTGCGAAGGATGAGCCGCAGGGGTGTCGCGCTCCCGATTGCTGTGAAGCGTCAGTTCTTGTGCGCCAATCATCAATCGATCGCCTGGCTTGACTTCGACTGACCCGCTAATTCGCAGGCCGTTGACCAGAACTCCGTTTCGGCTCTGCAGGTCCTCGAGAAAGATCCGGTCCTGGTGCACGGTGAAAATTGCGTGTCGCCTCGACACGAGAGGATCATCGATGGCGAGTTGACAGCTCGAATTGCGACCGACCGCAAACTGCCCCTCTGGCAGCTCGTAGTCGTGTTGTTGATATCGCAGTCGAAAGCGCATTGACTCGGGTGCCTAGCCCCCCCAGAGCGGGCCATCTGCCGGTCGCCTGGTGAGCGGCGTTCTCTACGGGCCGAACGTAGTCGACGCAAGTCCGATTTCACACCCGTAAACAGGAGGGCAAGATCATTTACTGAAATGGATCGCGCTTCGCTGAGGCGAGCGCTGCCTCGGTCTCTGGCCCCGGAGGAACATTGCCTACTACAAGAAAAACAAGGCGCTCGCTGCCAATCGCAATCTCGACCCCGTGACTGAGGAGTATCGGCACAACGACGCGATCACCGTCGACGGTCACGCCGTTTCGACTGCCGAGATCGGCCAATCGCACGCTCCCCTCATCAACCGTGAGCGCAGCGTGGTGTCGCGATACCTGCGGATCGTCGAGCGTTACCTGACAGTCAAGGCTTCGGCCGATGTGGGTCGTGCCCTGCGGCAGGTCGAACTCGTGCCGCCCGTACCGAAGTCGAAACCGCATGAGAAACCATCGTAGCCTCCCAAGCCTCAAACCGAGTAAGCTTTTGGCGGTGAAGCCCGAGCTCTCAGAGGTGGTCGATATCTGCACCCGATTTCTCGCGCCGCTCGTCGAAGCGGACGGCGGGGATCTCTTCGTGGTCGCAGCCTCAACCGACGAAATTCACCTTCACGTCACCGGAACCTATGCCGGATGTCCGGGCGTGCCTTTTGCGGCTGATCACGTGTTTTTGCCCATCTTGCGCACGGTCCTGCCGAACGCAAAACTCACGGTCACCTCGGGTTGGAAACCTCCGGAAGGTGCCGTGAGAGCTGCATCGGTTTAGGCGTAAAGATTATTTTGGCGCGCCGGCCTTCGGTGCTGGCGTCTTGGGGGCGGGCTTCTTTGGCTTCTTGCCCTTTGGATCCTTTGGATCGCCTTCTAGCGCCTTCCCGTTACCGGCCGTCGGATCGCTGATGCCACCCTTTGTGGCCGCCGCAACCTCGGGATCGATGCCCGCTGCGGCATCCTTATTTTTGCGGAACGTCGCAAGATTTTGGAGGGTTACCGAGTCCTCGAGCACGAGCCAAATTTTGCCCTGCTCTGGCTCGGTGAGGCGAATGTGCGTATCACCGTCTTGCCACTCGTTCTTCGGCGGCGGAGGCTCGGCCGGTTTTCCTGGCTTGCCGCCCGCTTTTGGCTTTATCGCTTTGGCGGCCTTGGCGTCGGCAGCTTTTTTGGCTTCGGCGGCCTTCGGATCGTCGGCGGCTCCCTCTTCGACCTCCGGCGGGCCCTCACCAACAAGTTTGCCGACACTCAACCGAACCTTTTCGAGCGTGTTGCCAAGCGGCGCGTTTTCCGCAAGTGGAAGCTCGACCACCACCTTCCAAAGGCGCGTGTTCGTCTTGTCGCCGAAGAAAAAGAAGTAGCGCTTTCCACCACCGAAAAAGGTGTGCAGCAACGACTCGTTGTTACGATAGCTGTATTCGCCTTTGAGCGGCGTCGCGTCGTAACCGTTGGGCGTATCGCCAAATACGCTTCCGCTCTCTGCAAACGTGCGCTTGTAGTTGTCGCGCTCGGCCTCTAGGGCCTTGAGTGCAACGCCTGGCTCCATCCTTCCGACGATGGTTGCGTACTCGCGATCAAATAAGCCAGCGGTTGCGGAGTAGACCGCGATCACCTGTTTTTGGGAGAAACCCCAGCTCAAGTCGTCGAGCAAAGACGAAAACTTCGACTTGAGTGACCCCTTCGTGATGCGAGCCGACTCCGGCACATTAAGGAGCTCAGGATCAATTTGTCGCTCAACTTCGGGTGATTTTGGTGGTGGCGCATTGCAACCACCAATCACCGCGAACGTTAGCGAAACAGTCCACATCCAACGTCTTGTCATGGCATCGCTCCAAACATTTGTGCACTATCCGCGATCGGTTGTGACATCACCCACGCGTTTTTCCATGGCTGGCCGGCCTCAACAAGCCCTAATGAGGAGATTACTGCATGTCGACCAACAACCCCGCTTCCATGGCCATATTCGCAACGCTCCTCTTCGCATCTTCGGCAGCCTCCGTCGCATGCGGTCCCGGCGCCGATACTGTGGTCCCAAGGCGAGCGTTGCCGACCTATATTGGCCACGAAACAGAGCTTTTTGACGACGGGATCGAGCCACGGGCCGTCGGTATGGAGTTCGAAACGCCTGACAATCCGCTCAGCGACCCGAAATTTAAGGAGCGCATCGGAATCTCCGATTCGGTCGTCCGGGGTCGCGTGACAACCGTCACCGCCCGTGAGGAAGACACTGGGACCGCCTATCAAGTGAGCCTTAAGACCGTCGGAACGCTCACGGGAGGCTTCCCGCCTGGCGATACGTTTACGCTCGACGTCAATCGCCACAGCGGCGCCGTCGGAGTTCTTCGCAACTTTAATGGTCGCCTTGTGGGCATGTCGTTCATCGTATTTTTGCGCGCTTACGTGCGGCCTGACGGCGATCAAGAATTACACTTTCACATCACGCAAGACGCCGACGACGTCAGAAAAGCGGTCACCGAAACCGCTGCCACGATGGGCTTTCAGAAGTAAACATTATTTACTACTTCAACGTTCCAGCGCCGCCTGGACGACACTGGACGAGCAGGAGCACACAACGTGGGCATTGACATCAAGAACACGCGCGACATCGAAGCCATGCGTGTCGTCGGGCGCATGGCAGCCGAAACGCTCGTCATGATTGGCGAAAAAATCGCCGCAGGAATGTCCACCGACGACATCAACGCGCTTGTGCATGAAGACACGCTCGCCCGAGGAGCAAGGCCCGCTCCGCTGAACTACCGCGGCTTTCCAAAGAGCGTTTGCACATCCATTAACGACGTCGTGTGCCACGGCATCCCGGGTCCTGAAATGATCAGGCCCGGTGACATTATCAATGTCGACGTCACGAGCGTCTACAACGGCTTCTACGGCGACACGTCAGCCACCTTTTATGTCGGCACCCCCACTCCCGAAGCACGCCACGTCACAGAGGTCGCGCGGCGCTCGCTTGAACTAGGCATCGCCCAAGTTCGCGAGGGTGCGTACCTCGGCGACATTGGCCAAGTGATTCAAGAATACGTCGAGGGCGAAGGCTGCAGCGTCGTGCGAGACTTCGTCGGCCATGGCATCGGTCGCCGCTTTCACGAAGACCCGCAGGTAAAGCACTATGGCCGAAAGAATACTGGCGAACGCATGAAGGCCGGCATGACCTTCACGATCGAGCCAATGGTCAACTTAGGGAACTATGCGGTCAAGGTTGATCCGTCCGATAAATGGACCGTCAGGACAATTGACGGTTCGCTTTCCGCACAGTTCGAGCACACGATCCTCGTGACCAAAAAGGGTTACGAAATCCTCACGGCGCGCCCAAGCCCGCTTCGCAATTCCGAAAATGCGTCCGCTGTCTTTCTGATGTCCTGATCCTTATGACGGCCGCAACATCTCGGCCGCGGCTTTTCGCGTCGTGTCACTCACCTTCACGCCGCCCAGCATCCGCGCGATTTCCTCGACGCGCTCTTTCGCGCTGAGAGCGCGCACCTCTGTGAATGTGCGTCCGCCGCGCTCTGCCTTCCCAACGACAAAGTGTGCGCTCGCAAGCGCAGCAATTTGCGGCAGATGCGTGATGCACAGCACCTGACGATGCCGGCCGATATCTGCAATCGCGTGACCAATCACTTCTGCAATAGCGCCGCTAACACCAGCGTCCACTTCGTCGAACACGTAGAGGCCCGCGGGCCCGCGGTCTGCAAGCACGCGCTTCAACGCGAGAAGCGCTCGCGACAATTCACCGCCGCTCGCGATCCTTCGAAGCGGCTTTGGATCCTCACCACGGTTAGGTGCAATCAAGAATTCGACGCGATCAATTCCTTGCCGAGTGAGCTTCGCGCCATCCACCGTCAGCCCAGAGTCGCCCTGTACAGGTACGGGAGCAACGTCAACGAGAACGCGCGCACGTCCCATTCCCAATTGGGCAAGTTCCTTACCTATCGCATCGGCAAGTCGTTCGGCCGCATCTCGCCGTCCTTTTGATAGGGCGCGCACCTGCTGCGACAGGGCTGCAAGCTGAGCTGCTCGTTCCTTCTCAAGCGCCACGATGCGATCGGTTGCGCCTTCAAGGCCTTCAAGTTCACGCGACGTTGCATCGCGATGCGCGATGAGCTCTAAGGTGGTGGGACCGTACTTTCGAAGCAGCCTTTGCAGCTTGAACAAGCGTTCTTCAAGCTCGGCGAGCCGCGCGGGGTTGCTTTCGACGGCATCGGCATATCGCCCAAGTGCCCGTGCAGCGTCACTCAATTCAGCGCGCGCAGCTTCAACCGTGCGCACCAACGGAGCGAGGGATCCATCGACCTCGGCCGCATGGTCGAGCTCGCCCGCAAGGCGTCCGAGTTCGTCGCAAATGGCGCTTTCGCCTTCGTAAAGTCGCTCTGCTGCTCGGCGCGTCGCTTCGGTGAGCCGTTCCGCAAATCGCAATCGACCACGCTCTTGTGAGAGTTCGGCTTCCTCACCAGGCCGTGGACCAAGTTCGTCAATTTCCTTTACCTGATAGCGTAAGAAATCCTCTCGCTCGGATCGATTGCGTTCTTTCGCCACCAGTTCGTCCATTTCGTTGACGATGAGAAGCAGCTTCTCGACGGCGGACTCAACGCCCTCGCGCGCCGTGTCGAGCGCGCCGAAGGCGTCGAGGTAGCGAATGTGCGTCGCCGGGTCGGTCAAGCTGACGCTCTCGTGCTGTGACGCGATATCGCACAGATCCTGACCAAGCTGGGCGAGCTGCGCGAGCGTTACGAGCCTGCCATTAACGAAGGCTCGGCTTCGCCCCTCAGCTTGAACGACGCGTCGCACCACAAGCTCGCCGTCATATTCGATGCCAAATTCCGCCAGGGTCGTGATGGCGCGTGCACCGGGCCCAAGTTCAAAAAGTGCCTCAACTTCAGCCTCTTTAGCACCCGCCCGCACACTTTCGGGCTTCGCCCGGCCACCCAAGACGAGCCCGAGTGCATCAATGAGCATCGACTTGCCTGCACCGGTTTCGCCAGTCAAAACGCTAAATCCAGCCCCAAACTCGAGCGAAAGCGACTCGATCAAGACCAGGTTTGCGACGGAGAGATGGGCCAGCATGTGTCGCGTTTCTATCACGCCGGTCTTGATCGCAAAGGTGCTACCTGCGCAGCTTGACGGCGCAGGACCATCACGAGTACCGTCCGCGCGCTAGCGCCTAGGCGCCAGCCTCAAAAAGACTCGATCTATGGCTACCAAGACGTCAATCCGTAAGGAAAAAGCCGCAATTCCCGCACGCGCATCCGAGCCGCCACGCCCCACGTCCATCGAGGAGCGAACGGCATATCTCGAAGCGCGGCTCCAGAAGTCGTCCCCGACCGTGCAACAGCACTACAGGGATAGCCTCGATCTATCGTGGATCGCACACGACTCCGCTATCGAAGGCACCGTCTACACCATCGAAGAGATGGCGGCGGCAATCGATCCAAACACCGATGTGACGACTTTGGACTCGAGCGTGCAGCCCATTTTGAACGATGTGCGTCGCCACCGCGAAGCACTCGATTTTGTTCGCGACTACGCGACCAAGCGCAAGCTCCCGATTACCATCGATGTGGTCAAGAGAATTTACTGCATTCTTCACCCCGAAGAAGGCGACATTAAGACGGTCAAGTACCGCAAGGACATTCCGCAGCACCGCCTCTACTTTCACGAATACGCGGCGCCGGACAAAATCACCGCCAAGGTGCGCCAAGTGATCGACTGGGTAAACGATCCGGAGACAAACAAGGGTCGCTCCACGATTCGCGTCGCGGCGCGCGCGCACTACGATTTGCTCCGCGTCTTCCCTTTTCAGTACGACAGCGGCAAGGTGGCACGCGTATTTATGAACCTGCTGCTCTTGCGTGGTGGCTACCCACCCGCAATCATCCACTCGACCGAGCGTCAGCGTTACTACGACGCGCTCAAAGGTTCGAACGCGACAATGGTGCAGATCGTTCAAGAAGCGATCGACAACAGCCTTGCGTCGATCGAAAAGTTACTTGACGATCTCGAGCGACGTTTCGGCGCGAGCGCCTAACGGTGGCGCGCTCGCTCGAGTCCGCGCCGGTATCGGGTGGCATCGAT
>JAHFDZ010000039.1 GCA_023248745.1 Myxococcales bacterium
TCGGCCGCGTTGATGAAGTGCGTTTGACATCGCGAAAGGAAAGCGTGCTGCAAATCCCATCAACACGTCGACGCTGCCACGTGCCGCCTCGCGTAGCTTCTGGTGCGCGGGTGCATACGGGCTATCGCACGCGCTCCACATGTCAAGAAGCGTCTCTGCAAGTGCGCCGAGAGCGGGCTGCAAGAAGTACACAAAGGGTGGCGCGCGCTTGAGTTCTACCACGAGGTCACAGGCAAGAGAGAGCGCCTCTGCATTGCGCTGGCTGCGTGACAACACAAGTGCACGAACGGCTTTGCCCCATATCCGTTCGGTGCCGAGTGCGTCGGACGCGAGCCATTCGGACGCGGCTTCGATCGTGCTGAGTGCATATTCACTTTGGCCCACTCGCAACGCATCCTCGGCCTCAGCGAGCATTGCCCACCCTACGACCTGCTTGTCATCGCGAAGTGTTGCGCGCGAACGCACCTTGCTCCACGTGGCCATCGCATCGCGGAATCGACCAACATAGCGTTGCAACATCGCCGTGATGCTCATGGCCTCCTCTGCGCACCGACGGTCTCCAACGACGTTCGCGAGCGAGATCGACCGCGAAAGAAGCTCTTCGGCTTCGTCCATTCTTCCTCGATGGATAGACATGATGCCCACGCGCGAGAGTACGTATGACGAGGTCACGGGGTCACCGATCGATTCGGCGATCTGCATCGCGCGCTTTGCCCAACGTTCGGTAGTGCGCCTTAGCAACGGAGCTGCATCGAGCGCCAGTGCGGCCAGTGCGAGACCGCGTGCCTGAGGGCGTGTTGGTGGGAGCGACTCTGCGACGTTGATGGTCTTGAGTAGTGCCCAGAACGTTGCGACAAGCGCGTTCTTGTAGATGAAGTGTTCGGACGCCAGGTGGAAGAGCTGCAGCTCTTCTTCTCGGCTTTCAACCGGCGCACCGGTTACGGCTGCGCGAGGCGAGCGCAGGGCGAGTACGAGTCGAACCATGATCTCAAGAAATAGCCGAAGCGACCAACGCGCTAATGAATCGGTTGGTGGCACGCCAGCAATGGCAAGTCCCTCGCGTAAGTGCTTGTCGGCCGAGACGCGATCGCCTGCGAGTATGCTCGCTTCGGCGAGCTGGCGCGCCCATCGGAACCGCTGTGTGGCGCTGATGGTTGCTTCGGTCAGCTTGCGGCTCGAGGCGAGTGCGCTTTCGAGGTAGCGCGCAGCTTCTCGACCGGAGGACACAGCAAGCGCGAGCTCGCCACATTTCACGTGGTAATGGGACGCTTTTGCGTAGTCTTCAGCTTCGTAAAAATGATGCGCCAGGATCGGAAACTGCGCGGTCTCTTGCCCCTTGATGAGTCTCGCCTCGAGCACCATGCCGCACTGGGCGTGCAGCTCTCGACGGAGTTCCCTCGGAGTGTTCGCGTAGACGACCTCGCGAAGCTTGTCGTGCGCGAAACGTCTCGCGCCGTGAGGCGTTACCTCGAGCAGCTGGCGCACGCACAAGTCGGAAATACCCGCGAGCGTGACGTCAGGCGTGTGACCTCCAAGAGCGCTGAGCAGCGCAAGATCGATCTCGCGCCCGATCACCGAGGATGCCCGCATCCAGAATAGCTGCTGCTGTGTCAGCGAACTGAGGCGACGCTCAAGGACACCGCGCAGCGTGTCCGGTAGCGGAAGGTTCGTTGAGTCAAATTGTGCGTTCGCAAGGCACCACCGCGATTCGCGCCGAACCAGAATGCTCTCTGCGACAGCCAAGCGAATGTACTCCGCGACATAGAACGGATTGCCTTCGGACTGTCTATCGAGCCAGTTGGTGAGGCTCTTCGGCGGTTCTTGCATCGCGAGCATGTCCTGCGCCATGGATGCGATGGCCGCTTTGTTCAGTCGATCAAGGGTAATAATCTTGACGAAGGGGCGAGTGATGAGCGCGGCAAGCGATGGCGTCATCTCTTCGGTGCGATAGGTACCCAGCACGAGAATGGGTTGATGCTCGAGTCCACGCTTGTCGAGTGTAGAGAGGAATGCGAGCGTGAGTTCGTCAGCCCATTGCAGGTCGTCCACGATGAGTAAAAGAGGTTGCATATCGACTGTGGCAACGACGCTCTCGTGCAGCGCGGTGATCAATCGGTGTTGCGCAGCTTCGGGCGTCATCGCAGTTGGAATAGGACTTTCGGCGACTTGCGGAAGCTGTGCGATCGCCGGTTCGTAAGGCGCGAGCAATCGTGCACGCGTTCCAAGCACACGATCGAAAGCCTCACGCCCGCGGGTTCGACAAGCGTCAGCGATTGCAACGAGAAGTGGCTTTAGTGGCTGAAGTGGCGCGCCAACGAGTTCGTCGACCGAAGATTCGCCGACGCCCATTGGCGTGCATTCGCAGGAAATTACGCGCATTTTTAGGTCGCGTCCGATGCGACCAACGCTCGATGCGAGGCTTGTCTTGCCAATGCCGCTTTCACCACCGACGACGAGCATGCGGCCCTGGCCTGCAGCCGCGATGCTCACCTCTTGGGTAATTTTATTGACCAATTCATCTCGCCCAACGAAGCCGGGCTGATAGAGGTAAGGTACTTGACGAAGTGGTTCCTTGCCTTCGTCGAGCCATCGTCCGAGCTGAATCGCGACATCCTCTGCGTAGCCGATGCGATCGCGTGGGTCCTTTTCGAGAAGGCCAAGGACAAGATCGTCGAGAGCGTCATCGATGCCGCTCACGCGCATTGAAGGAGGCAAGGCACGTTGTCCGAGATGGCAGCTGAGGACGTCAGCCGCGGTGTCTCCTCGGAAGGGCGCGCAGCCGGTGAGCAATTCGTAGAGCACGCATCCGAGCGCATAAAGATCGGATCGAGGATCGCACGGTAAGCCGCGAATGCGTTCGGGCGCCAAGTACGCAACCGTTCCGCGAATCTGGGACGAGGCGACGATGTGCTCGCGTCCGGTGGTCCCTGCGTGGCGTGCGGCAAGACCGAAATCGACTAGCACGGGCTCACCGTTTGACTGAATAATTATGTTGCGTGGGCTGAGATCGCCGTGAACGTGGCCGCGACCGTGGATGTGCGCGAGTGGCTCGCATAGGCGACGCACGAGTCGTAACGCGCCGATGAGATCTCCGCTTGCTGCCCTGCGAAGCCCATTGTCGCTTCGTGCAAAAGGGGGATTCGGCCACGCTGTGTCAACGACGACGCCGGTTGATGATTGCGAAGGTTCTACGGATACCGCGTTTCTTCCGTTCGGCGGTGCCCATGCTCGCTTGATGATCTCTCTCAGGGTTTGGCCTTCGATGAGGTCCATCGCATACCAAGGACCTCGCTCATCGATCCCTTCGTCAACGATATTGACGACACCCGGATGGCGTAGTCGCCGGAGCGCTTGGATCTCCGCACGCATTCCGGCGAGGTGATCCGGATCGTCAACCTGTGTGGCTTTGAGAGCAATGGTCTGCCCCGTTCCCTGGTGGATCGCGCGGTAGACGATGCCCATGCCGCCGCTGCCGAGGACGGAGACGATGCGATAGGGGCCGATCCGCTCGCGCGGCGCGTCCGATAGAGTGCACATGCTTTCGCGACAATTCCCCCCTTTGCAACCCGTGGGGGCGCCATACTTTGCGAACCGAGCGCGGTCACTAGCGCATTTGCGTGAACCTGGCGGGGTTCACTGTGCCGAGGAACGGTCAAGTAGCGCATGAGCTCGTGGTCAAGTCGGTTGACGTTGGCTCATCACAGCGCTTGAGCTGCACCACTCGATCGCGACGAAATGCGCGCAAACAACGCTGGAGCGCCCTGTTGGTCGGCAGTGCTATTGCCGTGATGGGTCGATCACGGACTACGACAGCCGCGCACCTAACCGACAACGGGTGAGCTAGCGTCGCCACGCACTGCCCGTACGATTAACGGATGGGGAACGGGTGGGGGCTCGTTTTGAGTGCGGTTGTGTTTGCCGCGACTGGGTGTGCGGCTACGCATGGTCAATCACGTTTACCAGATGTGAAGAGCCAAAGCGCGGCCCTCACGCACCGGTGGGATCCAACTAAGACGCGCGTCTTCGCGGTAGGGCTTGCAGAATTCAAAGGCGATCCACCTGGCGAACCTTCGTTCTCTCAATACGACCGTACCGATTCTGCTTTCGTTGATCTCATGCGCGAACGCGGTGTGCCTGCGTCAAAGGTCGTATTTCTAAAAGACAAGCAAGCGACTGCCCTGCGTGTGACAAAAGCGTTCGAAGATCTTCTCGACGCGAGCGAGCGCGATGAACTTCTGATTTTCTATTTTGGAAGTCACGGTAGCTACGACGCAGAAGACGGAACGTTTGAGTTTTCGACGTACGAAAGCGTCTTGCCGTTTCGGTGGGTCTTTGACGCAATCGAGTCGAAGTTTCGCGGCTCGCAAGCCATGCTCTTTGCGGACACCTGCTATTCGGGTGGGCTTGTTGAGATGGCGAAGAAACAATCGGGGCGCGTTGGGTATGGTGCGTTGAGCTCTACGGCGTCTCACAACGTGGCGTGGAGCGAGTGGCGCTTTGGCGAAGCCCTCGTGCGTGGCTTCTCCGGAAATCCAACGGTGGACGTCAATGGTAGTGGCAACATCGACTTTGATGAGCTTGCGGGATTTACCGCGAGGCACATGGCTTTCGTCGCAGAGGGAAAGCCGATGGTTGCGACCACAAAGGGATTCGACAAGAAACTTGTCCTTTCCGATCTGAGGGCAAAGAAGAAGGGTCCGGAGATTGGGAAGTACTACGAGGTCGAGCAAGATGGTGAGTGGTATCCGGCCGAAGTCATTGATGTCGACGGCAAGATGCGCAAGGTGCACTACACGCGTGTCGACTCTCTTTACGAAGAGGAGTGGGTGTCGAAGGATCGACTGCGTGCTCACGCTCGTGCCAAGTTTGCGATTGGGCAAGAGGTAGAGTGCAAAGACGTCGATGACGACAAATGGTACTCGGGCCGCGTGATTGCGAAATTTGAGTCAATGCACTTGTGTCGCTTTGACGGGTGGTCATCAGCCTACGACAGCTGGACGGGGCCGAGTCACATTCGCGCTTCCGAATAGGCATCGTCGCGCCGTCGCTCTTAACCACGCGACGGTTTGGCCGTGTACTGAGATCGCTGAGGAGCCAACTCATGGGGGCGATCGATGACTTTCTTCGCGCGTACGTCGCGCCGGGCCTCGCTCAGGGTGAGCAAGTCCTCGGCTTCATGCATGCGCGCAATCCGATTCGGTTTAGCGGATTGGGTGTACCGGCAATTTATGATGAGTGGCTCGCCGTTGCGACGTCGTCGCGCCTCGTCTTTTTTCGTACCGAGAACGACTTTTTGGGAAACCCAAAGGCGCTCGTGCCAGGCCATCTCACACTCGTGTGGAGTTACGACGAAATTGCGCGCGTTGAGCTTGGCTCCGTTGAAGGGCTGACGACTGCCGTATTCTTTACGCTGGTGCCACATCCGATGTGCGGTCCGGAACCGGGCCAAGCGTATCGCTACGATCTCTTCGGGTCCTCAGGTGGCCTTGACGATCATGCGCGCATGCGTGCTGCATTCCCGATGTGGCTTCAGCAACAAGTTGCGGCCGGTGCGTTTCCGATGTCGATGGAGAAATCGACAGCGCTCCAAGCGCGCATTGCCGCTGAGCATGCACGCATCGCCGCGGAGCGCTCTCGCGCGACCGAGAGTGCGCGCCAATTCGAAGCGCGCATGAAGCGAGCGATGCCCACGCTCATCGGTGTCAGCGTTGCAACTGCAATGATAGGTCTCGCGCTATTTTCGAGCGCGCGGGTGTTGCACGATATTCGTTCGGACAATCCGAGCGGCGCAATGGTGAGTGGCTTCGCACTGGTTTTTGCGCTTGTCGTCTTGGCTGGTTTGGTCGCGTGGGCGCTGATGCGGCGTCGTGCTCGATAGCTGAAAATCTCAAGCCCGCGATCAGATGTCGCTTTTCCGGACATCCGCGCTAGAGCCTGTCAGCGCATAAGAAGGGATTCCGAGATGCCAAGTCGATCGCCGCTGAGCATTGCGTTTGTGCTTTGCATGTTCGTGGGATGCGCGGGAAAGCTCGCGATTCAAGACGATGTGCTTCCAGCCGATGGTGGCCGCAAAGCCGACGCTGGACGTACTTCAGAACTGGTTCCTACAGACGCACGAATCGACGTTGCGCCACCGCAGCCGCCGAAAGCCGATGCTGGGCCCGACGATACGAAGTGTTGGAACAAGCAGGATTTTGATTCCTGTGCGGATTGCTGCACCGATAATCATTCTGAGGGCTACGCGACATATTTTGCGAGCGCCGTTGCGTGCGTATGCGCGGCGGATGTTTGCGGTGCGGCGTGTTCTTCGACGCTTTGCCGAAAGAATCCCGCAAATCCCAACGCAGATTGCAATGATTGCTTGACCGACAAATACGCCGACTCGTGCGACGTCGTGGTCAGTACCGCGTGTCAGGCCAGCCCGGATTGTGTGGCGCTGATGAACTGTGAACAGAAGTGCAATTAGGGACTGAGCCGAGATTCGTGCTTTCGCAATCGCGGCGTGCAGTCATAGTTTTGTAACGATACGCGCCTGCCCACAACGGACAGGTAAGGTTTCGTGGATGCCTGCTCTTGCATCCGATCCGCTGATGTACGCCTTTCCCATGTTCATCGTCGCGCTTTGCGTTGAGGGCATCGTGGTGCGCGTTCGTCAGGGCGGCGCGTCTTACGCCATGCGGCCGCTGGTCGGCGCGATTGGAACAAGCGTGCTTGATCAACTCGTGAATGCTTCGTGCTTCGTTGGGTTTGCGTGGATCTATGAGCGTGTGGCTTCGCACGTGGCGATTGTTGGGCTACCCGCGTCGAGCCCGTTGACTTGGATTGCCGCGGTGCTCGGTCACGACGTCGCGTACTACGCCTACCACCGCGCTTCGCATCGCGTGAACGTCCTGTGGGCGGTTCACCTCGTGCATCATCAGAGCGAGAGCTACGACTTTACGGTGTCGACTCGGCAAGGCACCGTTGCGACTTGGGTTACGTTGCTGTTCTATCTTCCGCTCGCGCTGCTCGGCGTTCCGCTCATCGTCTTTGTTGGCGTTCACGCCGCGTATCAAATTTATCAATTTTTCGTTCACACCCGTGCGGTGCGGAGGCTCTGGTTTTTCGAGGCCTTTGTCGCGACGCCAAGCCATCACCGCGTGCATCACGGTCGCGACGACGTTTACATCGACAAGAACTATGGTGGATTCTTTATCGTCTTCGATCGACTCTTTGGCACATTCGTCGAAGAGAAGTTTGAGCCCGATTACGGAGTGCCCGGCGGCTACGAAGTCGTGAGCCCGACATTTGCCAACGGCTACTACTTTGCGCGCCTTGTTCGCGCGACCAAGAGCTGCCACTCGATCGGCGAGGTTGCAAAATTGTGGCTGGGGCCACCAGAGGCATCGACCGCGCTGATGGCGAGCAGTGCGCACGTTCCGCCGGCGGCGCTTTCGTTGCCAGCGCTTGCACGCGGGTATGCCGTCGCTCAGTTTGTTGGGGCGCTCGGTGGCGCGATCGTGTTGATGTTCGCGCGCACCCAATTCACCATGGTGCAAGCCGTTGTGGCGACAGTGTTGTGCATTGCGACCATCGAAGGAGCAAGCGCGGTGCTCGATGGAAGACGGTGGGCGCGCGGCTTTGAGCTGCTTCGTGCCGGGGCGGTGATCGTGTGCGGGGTTTGGCTTTGCGGCGGCGGCGTGATGTGGGCGGTCGTTGGGTATGGGGTGGCGACCGGGGGAGTGGGAGCGTGGGCGTTAGCGTCAGCGGTTAATTAAGTTGACGGTTTGGGGCTACTCGAGTGTGTAGCGATAGATCACTGCCTTGATCGCTTGACCGCCCGGTGCGTAGTACGCGAGTGCGAAGCGTTCGCGGTCGAGCTCGACGATTGCGGGGTAGCCGCACTCGGATGCACCACAGTTGAGCACTTCTTGCGAGTCGCTCCAGGTGCTTCCTTCGCTCAGTGACCACGAAAAGGCGACTTTCTCTCGCGTGATTTTGTCGTCAAGTTCGCGATAGGCGCTGAGCACGAGTCCGCTCGAAAGTTGTACAAGCTCGGGCGCATGTCCCACGAACGAAAACGAAGTTGGCGAAGCCCATGTCTTGCGATCGTCGGTTGAGATCGACTGCATCATCTTGCCGGCATTGCTGGCGCTATCTCCCTCGGCGGTGCGAAAGTGCATCAACGTTTTTCCGCTCGCAAGTTGCACAATCGAGGGTTCGCTTGCCCACACATTGGCGAGCGCGTCGGTGAGTGCTGGCGTCTCAGTCCAGGTTGAACCTGCGGAGTCGAACATCGAGAGCGTCCACTTTGGCGACTCGCTTCCGATCGCGTTTCCACCGTAGGCCGGAAGCGTCCACTTGCCGTTTCGTTCGAGCACGGGAGCGGACGACGCGTGGAACTTGATCTCTTGTTTGGTATCGTCAACCCAATTGCCCATTGTGTTGAGTGTGGGGTTTGTTGGCGACATGCTGCCCGTGTCGACTTGTATCGGCGCTGCAAACGTTTTGCCGTCGTCTGTCGATGTCGCGGCGAATAGATGTGCGATCGCGAATTGCCCTTCGGCTGTTGTGATGACTTTGTACTGAAAGTAGTCGATCACGATGTTGCCGTTTGCGAGCGTGGCGATTGATGGATCGCGATCGTCTGCACCCGGTGTGTCGAGCAGAACTTCGGGCTCTGTCCAAGTCACGCCGTCGCTCGTTCCGAACTGCTTGATGATTCGACCCGTGTCATCGACGTGGCTCTTGCCCTCGCGATAGGCGATCATGAGCCGCCCATCTTTGAGGCGCGTGATGCCGGTGAACGCGAGGTGGTTGCCCTTCGCTTTCGCAATCGTAATGGCTTGCTCCGCAACGAACGAGGCGATCGTTTTCGCAGGTGCGTCCGTCGCCGCGTCGCCGCCCGAAGGAACGGGCGAAGTCGCTTGCGCGCTACATGAAAGGAAAACGAGGCAGGTGAATGTTGCGCGCATGACACGAGTACCCGACCATCCGGTCGCACTAGGGCTTGAGGGCAACGCCAACAACCATGATGCCGATGATGGCGACGAAGTAGAGAGCGATCATCGAAACGGTTGCGATCCCGGAGAACTTCCAAAACGATTTCTGGTGGCCGAGGGCGACCGCAAGATCTGCCGAATCGCGCGACGTCATAACGCGACCAATCGCACTGCCGTAACCCCAAAGTTTGATCCCCGGATAGATATAGAGGAATGCGATCACAAGGTAGAAAGCGCCCGCTGCGAGCCCGAACCCGCCAGCCATTGCGGCCGCGCCCGAGCTGCCTCGGGAACCCGTTGAGGCGGTGCCGGCGCCGATCAATCCTGTCGCAAGCATCATGAGTCCACCGAGCACACTGAACGCTGATCCTAAGAAGCAGAGAATGGAGAACAACAGAACCCATGGCCTGGTTTGCCGAAGTGCTTCGATGACCGCATCGGTGACGGCGCCGCCACCACCGGTGGCGTATGGACCAGGAGCGTACGGCGCGTAGGCGGCTTGGGGTGGTTCATAGGGATTCATCGCCATGCCCCTTCGCACGGGATTCGTAGTGCGTAAAGCGTGCCGCCGCCTTGGCGTTTTTCTTGAAAAAGGTGGCGCGAGCTTGCGTGCAGCTTGTCGCGGCGGGCGGGTACGTTGGTCCCGGCGCCAAAGCCTGGCGCCGAAATTCCTTTTGGGAGTCCATCACCTTATCGAAGTGAGCTGATCGCCCAGCAAAACAAGAGGCGGTTAATCGGCGCTCACCCTAACTCACGTCGCGCACGAACCGTACAGTTAATGAACCGATGGAAGAGCGCGATGATCAGGACATCCCTGACGACGAGGAGTCGACTCTTCCCGTTGCTCGGGGGAGCGGAAAGCGATCGATCGGAGCGTCCTTTGGTTCCGCCCGATACGAGATGCTGTCAGTTCTTGGCGTTGGCGGCATGGGCAAGGTCGATCTCTTCCGCGATTCATGGATTGGGCGCGAAGTCGCCATCAAGTCAATCCGGCCGGACTCAGCGATCGACGCGTCGGTTCTCGTGCGCTTCGAACGCGAAGCCCGTGTGCAAGCTAGACTAGAGCACCCGGCTATCGTGCCCGTGTACGAGATTGGGCAGAGCACCGCCGGCGAGATGTTCTTCGTCATGAAGCGCGTAAACGGTGTGTCGCTCTCTCAAGTGATCGGTGAATTGCGTGAGGGCGATATCCAAAGTTATTTGTCTACAAGGCCTCGGCTGCTTCGCGCGTTTTCGTCTGCGTGCCTGGCGATCGCATTTGCGCACTCGCGTGGCGTTATTCATCGTGACCTCAAGCCGTCAAACGTCATGTTAGGCGAGTTCGGAGAAGTCAATGTTCTTGACTGGGGGATCGCCAAGGTTGCTGGCGATCATTCCGATAGTGTGAGCTCCGCATCTTCACCCGTCGAAGATGTCACTGTCGCAGGTCTGATTATGGGCTCACCCGGCTATATGGCGCCCGAGCAAGCCGATGATGCATCTGCGGTCGATGCGCGCGCTGACGTTTACGCGCTCGGATGCGTCCTCTTTGAGTTGCTTGCGCTCGAGCCTCTCCATCGTGGCGACAGTCCGCTCTCGAAGTTGCGCTCAACGCTTGGTGGCGACATTAGCGAAACTGATCGGACGCCAAGCGCTCGCGCACTTGACCGAAGCATTCCTCCGGAGCTCGATGCGGTGTGCGTCAAAGCGACGGCCGAAAATCTCAACGATCGGTACGACTCTGCGCGTGATCTTGCTGAGGCGATCGAGCGATACCTCGATGGTGAACGCGACATCGAGCGCAGGCGCGAGCTGTCGCGAGGACACGTTGAGGCTGCGCAACGCGCCGCGCTGGAAGCAACACAAAATGACGATGCAGATGCGGCGCACGAAGCGCGCGTTCGAGCGCTACGCGAGGCGAATCTTGCGCTCGCACTTGATCCGTCGAACCGAAATGCTCTCGGCGCGATTGGCGACGTGCTCCTCACACCGATTGAAAAGCTTCCCGCTCAGGGTGAAGCCGCACTCACGGAAGAAACGCATCGAAAGTTCCAAAACGGAACGCGAGACGCTGCGTTGGCGTTTGGGCTCTGGTTTCTCTGGGTTCCGCTCATGGTCAACATGGGTGTCCGCAACTGGACGCTTGCCCTTGCGACGTGTTCGCTCATCGGTCTTTGCGCAGCGTCGGCGTACTGGCTTAGTCGACGCAGCATTCTAACCTGGCGCTCTGGCGCATTTACCCTTTTCTGCGGCGTGAGCTTATTGGCTGCCGTGTATCCGATCTTCGGCTCGTTCGTCATGATGCCGTGCGTGCTGGTCACGCTCACGTTTGTATGGTTCATCAATACGGGGGCTTATCCACGGTGGCAGACGTTTACGTTCGTGGGAGGTGTCGTGTTTCTGGTGCTTCTTTGTGCACTTGAGACGACGGGTCTTCTTCCGCCGTCGACAACGATTGCGGGGAACGCGATCGTGATCACACCGCGTGTCATCAATTTTCCACCCGTGCTCACGAGCATTGCGCTGTGGACGGTAGAACTTGCGATGTTCGTCGTGCCCGCGACGATTGCAATACGCGTAACGCGTGCGCTTGCGAGTGCGGAGCGCCGCCTCTTTGCGCAGGCATGGCTCGCGCGCAAGCTTAGCGAGTAGTGGCGCGCCGCAACCCCGCGTCGATGATCGTGCTGAGAAGAGCTGGGTACGAGAGACCAGCCCATTCGGCCATGAGGTTCAACTTGCCGTCCGAGCACCAACCAGGATTGGGATTCACGTCGATCAGCCGAGGCTGTCGTTGCGCGTCTTCGCGAAAGTCAAAACGTGCGTAGTCACGACACCCAAAGCGCTCAAAGAGAAGTCGCGACGATTGGACGAGCTCGTCTTGTTTTCGCGGATCAACGCGAGCGGGAACGTAGCGAACATTCTTCCAATAGGGTGACTCTGGATCCCACTTCGCCTCATCTGGCAACATCCTCGGACAGCTGATGGGAAGCGATTGATAGTCGACCTCGAGAACGGGGAGCGCGCTGACGGTTCCGTGTTGGTCAAGAAGCGTGACGGAGTACTCGGTTCCTTCGAGCCATTCTTGAACGAGCACGCCATCGCTTTCGGCGTGCGGTATTGACGCAAGTTGAGCGTTCAATTCGTCAATGTTATTGACTATGCTTGCGCGGGTGATGCCGAAGCTCCCGTCGGTCGCGACCGGTTTAACAAAGAGCGGAAAGCGAAGAGTCGGTGCTTTCTCGAAGGCCGCACGAACGTGCAACTCGTCTGGAACGGGAATGCCAAGCGTGAGTGCGACCGCGCGAACGTCGTGCTTGCGTGCGCAAAGGGCAAGGCAGGCTGGTCCCGAACCTGTGTATGGCAAGCCCAGAAGTTCAAGCAAAGCAGGTACGTGAAGTTCGAATGCCGAGTTATTGCGAAAACCTTCGTCGCAAAGGTTTAGGACGAGGCGAGGCCGACGTTCGGTAAGTGTCTTTACGAACAGCGTATGGTCGTCGACATAGGAGAACGAAAATTCATTGAGCGTTGCGAGCGCTTCTCGAAGGCAAGTCACGACCTCATGATCTTCGGCGTTGAAGCGTCCGCCTCGTTTCACAATATCGGGAAGTCTCGGATCACCCAAAAGGACGAGTACTTCGCCTTTAGTCATGGCGACGGCCTCTTTTTGAGTTCCTTTATTGGCGCGCGCTCCTTCTTAGGCGCTTCGGCCACGATAAAGAGCCGAGACTGCATCATGCCGAGGTCTTCCTCGCGCGTTGATTGGCCCGCCACCTGGCTTACGACCTTCGCGCTCTCAAAGCCTGCCGTTTCGAGGAGGCGAAAGACGCTTTGCCTATCGTGCAGGCGCACTGCGTAGAATTGATCGGCGACAACTCCTCGCTTTGTGTGGAGGACCACTTCTCTACAGTAAATTCTCTTGACGTCTTGGGCGAGCTGCCGCTCACGACATACGAGTAGCTCGTTGTTGATCCATTCCCACGAACGGGGTTCGTGATGGGCGGCCATAAATGCGCCGTCGGAAACATCAAGCGCGACAACGCCTCCGGGGACAAGTGCGCGCCTTGCAGTTTTGAGCACTCGCGTGTCGTCGTTCTTTTCCTCGAAGTAGCCGAGCGAGCTGCCCATGAGCGCGATGCAATCAAAGGCTTGCGAAGGAAGAACGACGCTACGTGCGTCGCCTTGCTTGAAGGTCACCCTGAGATTTTCCCGACGGTTGCGCGCTCGCGCCAGCCGCAACAAGTAGCGCGAATAGTCAACGCCGATCACGTTCTGAAAGCCTCTCCGGGCGAGTTCGATCGCATGACGACCTTGGCCACAGCACAGGTCGAGCACCCGACTCGTTGGCTCGATGCCCGAGGCGCGCACCAGCAAAGAAACTTCGGCACGGGTCGCCTCGTCGTTCTCAACGACATCACCATCGGTTTGGAGATAGAGCGCGCCGAAGAGATTTTTCCACCAGTCGTGCTCGACATGGCGCGACAAATCGTCGACGCGGCCGAGAGTCTTTTGGGTTCGAGGTGGCGTGTTGCCGCGCACACAAAGTTCGTATCCGGATGACGAGCGCCACACTAGCGAATTCGCGCCGAACGCTCTCGTCAGCTCCGCGTGATAGCTTTGGGCTACATTGTCACGCGAGCGTCAACGCATTCTTGTCCTACTCGAAGACTCCCTGCTGCCGAGCCCGGTGAAAGCGTGCGGCCCAGTGAACATTGAGTATTTCAATGGTGAAGACCCTGTATTCGCGTTGGCCGACAAGAGTCGGTACGCGTTTGACTATCTAACCAGTCATGCCGATCTCGCGCGCATTCTAGCAGAGCGCCGGCCGCATCTCGTCTTCAATCTGTGCGATCAGGGTTATCGCAACGATCCCAAAATGGAGCTCCACATCCCGGCCTTGTGCGAAGTGCTCGCTCTTCCGTATTCGGGCGCGCCACCTTCGTGCCTCGCCCTCGCTTTTGACAAAATCGTCGCTTCGGCGGTCGCTCGTTCGATAGGCGTGGGCGTTCCCGGCGAAACGTTCCTTGAGAAGGACGGTACTGTGGGCGCGCGCGATCTTCAGTTTCCTCTTCTCGTTAAGCCCAATTTTGCGGACGGCAGCTTCGGAATTTTTCGTGATTCGGTGGTGCGCGATGCGGACGAACTCGCCGCGTACCTCGCACGCATTCGTGACTACGGACTCTGGCCGCTCGTGCTTCAAGAGTATCTGCCGGGGACCGAATATTGTGTCGTTGCGATTGGTAACGTGGATGGTTCCGATTTTCGCGTGCTTCCGATCCTCGAGAAGGACTATTCGGCGTTCGGCACAGATTATCCACCCATAACGGGCTTTGAAGTGAAGTGGTGGAGCCAGAGCGAACCCTTCCCATACGATCTCGATCTGAAGCCAGCGGTCCTCTCCAGCGATGAGCGGGCTTCCATCGAGCGCGATGTGAGTCGCTTGTTTCGTCGATTTGCGTGTCGTGACTATGCAAAGTTCGACTTCAGAAGAAGCGCGTGCGGCGAAATTCGCCTCATCGACGTCAACCCGAATTTTGATCTCTTCTCCGATTCACTCATGATGATGGCGGAACTTGCAGGGTCTACGCACGCCGCGGTTATCGATGCGATCATCGAAGCTGCGCTTCGACGCTACGGCAAAGCTGAGAACCACAAGGGTTGACCATCGTCTGGAGCGCCGTTGTAGTTCACTGTGATTTGCTCACCAGCGACAATGTCGCGCAGCGCGAAAAAGTGGATTTCGCTCTGAGTGAATAGCCGCTGATAGACCGCATTCGGCGTGTACGAATGATTGAAGAGCGACCCAAAGCCGAGTGAGAGTGCAGCGTCTTCTTCGTCTTCACCCCAATAGAACGTGTGGTCATAAAAAACGGTGTGCTCGATGTTTGGCCATTGCTCTTTCGGGATCACGATGACATGCGAACGCTCGATGCATTCGCCTTTTCGGAATGTCCGAAGTGCTCGAATGCCACGACCTTGTCCCTCGTATGAAACGACCTCGAGACTTGGTCCAAGGTTCCACTCCTTGACGGTTCCACAAAGAACGTAGCCGTCGACGCGTCCTCGACAGAGCGCCGAGCCACATAAGCAGTCGAACGACCAAGCGGGATCCCATGTGTAGTCGTCGGGGCTCTGCCGATACTCGTCGACGCTGACGGTGGCATAGTCGATGGTCACCTCGTCGCCTTGGCGCAGTGGACGCTGAGCAACGACAGCCCATGTGTCGGCCTCGATCCAGGCGTTGGCGTCGCAGGAGTGGTTAATCCAGCGCGACTCGTTTTCAGGAACGAGCCAGCCATCTACGGCGATCATGAGTGCGTACCGTCGATCGCTTTCGCGAACGTCAGTACGCTTGACGATCGGTCCACGAAAGTGCGTAAGCACCATACCCGCGGCAACGTCGTTGCTCGCGACGAGCTTCTTGCCTGCGGCGCCAACCTCGACGCGGACGATCATGTTTTGACCTCTGCTGCCCGGGTTGGGCGCACGCTATGGGACGAGGACGCTTGGTGATCCCAGAGCTTTTGATACTCACCGCGAGCAAGGAGAAGCGCATCGTGCGCACCGTGTTCGACGATGAGCCCTTGCTTGAGCACGTAGATCTCATCAGCGTCCGCGGCGACCTTGAGTCTGTGCGTGACAAAGATGATCGTCCGCTTTGGCGTCAGTGCGCGGATGGTTGCAAGCACGCCTTCCTCTGTTCGCGAATCGAGAGACGCCGTTGCTTCGTCGAGCACGAGCACTGGCGGGTTACCCACCAGCGCCCGTGCAAGCGCGACGCGTTGACGTTCGCCAACCGCAAGATTTTGGCCACGCTCGCCGACACGCGTGTCGTATCCGTCTGCGAAAGCCATCGCCGTTTCGTGAAAGCCGGCTGCAACGGCTGCAGCCACGATCTCGTCGTCTGAGGCTGTTGGGCGACCGAGTCGAATGTTGTCGCGCACGCTCATGTTGAGCAGAAGAGGCTCTTGCAACACCGCGCGCACCTGCTCGCGTAGAGAGGCCTCAGTGGCGTTACGAAGATCGTGGCCGTCGAACGTTACGATGCCTTGATCGGGATCGTACAGACGAAGAAGCAGGTTGAGCATCGACGTCTTGCCGGAGCCACTCGGGCCGACGATCGCAACATAGCGGCCTCTCGCGATGCGGATGTCGATGCCTCGAAGTGCTTCAAATCGGCCGTATTGCAGATGAACGCCGCGAAGTTCGATAGCCGACTGCAAAGGTTCAAGATCGCGTGCGGCTTCTGCGTCCGCGATCTCGGACTTCATCGCGAGAATCTCATCGATGCGCGTCATGCCGGCGGCAGAATGGAGAAAAATCGGCACGCGCCCGGCTAGGTCTCCTGCGGCGTTCAGCACTCCCGTCAACATCACATTGAACGCGATGAGCGATCCGATGCTGAGCTTGCCTTTCAAAATGAGGAACGCGCCAAAAGCGAGAATGACGACCGCAAGCAACTGGAGGGCGGCGTGTGGAGCTCGATAAACGAGATAGCCGAGAAGATTCGCCCGAAGGTTCGTGCGAAAATAAATCACCAAACGATCGATAAAGTGTTGCTGCTCCGCGCCCGCGAGTCCGAATGCCTTAATGGTGGCTTGGGCCGAGATCGTTTCTTGGACTTTGGCTTGAATGGCGCCTTGGGCGCGTTGCACCTCGTACGCGGCGGAAGCGGCGCGCGGCGTGAGCCACAGCCCGCTCAAGATGACAAATGGACCTCCGAGCAAACCAACAAGGGCTAGCCGGTAGTCGAGCGAGAACAAACTCGGGATGCCAAAAATGACCGTGAAGAGGGAGCTAAGGCCGCCGCCGAGCGCGGTGTATAGAGCACTTTCGACCTGTGCAAGATCGGTTGAGAAGCGTGCGATGAGGTCGCCAACTTCGGTCTTTGCGTAGAACGACAACGATAGGCGTTGAAGATGGTCAAATAGTTTCCGCTGCAAATCACGCAAGACGGCGGTTTCGAGCCAAGCGGTGAGGTAGTCGCGCGCAAACCCGACGGCAGCGCCAAGAACGGCTGCGCTTGCGAGTGCGATCAGCAGAAGCACGAGGAGCTTGCTGTCTTTGCGTTCTAGACCGGCGTCGATGAAGTACTTGAGGCTCGCTTGCGCTCCGAGTTCGACACCCACCTCAATGACGATCGCGAGGGTCAGAGCGAACGCGAGCCACGGGTACACGAACACGGTGCGTGCAAGACGAACGAACAAGGCACCGATCGACATCGGTTTCGCACTTCGCGCGGGTGGCAGCGTTGGTGAGCGTTCGATGCGCAGCGACGCGCGAACAGAATCAGGAGGCACGCCTAGCGGCATGCCTCCACGGTATCAACCTTGGTGTCATCAGTCGTGGGCGTTGTCGGCGGTGCACCGTTCGGCTTCATTTTTCAGCCAATCGTTGGCTTTGCCCACTCTCTGAATTGCGTGCGTGTCATGAGTCCAAGTGCGATTGCGGCATCCTCGAGTGTCGTGCCTTCGGCGTGCGCCTTCTTCGCAATACTGGCTGCGGCGTCGTACCCAATGTGCGGCGTGAGCGCGGTGACGAGCATCAGAGAACGGTTTAGCTGTTCTTCGATGCGAGCAAAATTTGGCTCGATGCCAACCGCGCAATGATCGTTGAAGCTGCGCATACCGTCGGCCAGCAGTCTGCACGACTGAAGGAATGAGAAGATGATCAACGGCTTGTAGACATTGAGCTCAAAGTTGCCCGATGCGCCGGCGATACTGATTGATGCGTCGTTGCCCATCACTTGCAGTGCAAGCATCGTTAGGGCTTCGCATTGCGTTGGGTTGACCTTGCCGGGCATGATCGAACTGCCGGGCTCATTCGCTGGAATCGTAATCTCGCCGATGCCCGATCGAGGACCTGAAGCAAGCCAGCGCACATCGTTCGCAATCTTGACCAACACGCACGCGAGACCGCGCAGCGCTGCATGGGCGTGAACCAGGCCATCATGCGCCGCAAGCGCTTCAAATTTGTTCGGTGCTGTTACAAACGGAATCCCTGTTGCAGCTGCGATGCCTCGGGCGGTGCGCTCTGCCCAGCCCCTCGGCGCGTTGAGGCCAGTGCCCACGGCTGTACCGCCAA
Source organism: Myxococcales bacterium (assembly GCA_023248745.1). Classification (GTDB taxonomy): domain Bacteria; phylum Myxococcota_A; class Polyangia; order Polyangiales; family Polyangiaceae; genus JAHFDX01. The sequence continues at coordinate 18,042 of JAHFDZ010000039.1, forward strand.
GTGCAAGCTCGTGGCAGTGGGGAAGGGCGTCTTCGATGTGTCGCTTTGCGTGCGCCAGCTGCGATACCCAGCCGGACACTTCTTGGCCCAGCGCGATGGGCGTTGCGTCCTGAAGGTGCGTGCGTCCAATTTTTATCACATGCGCGAAGCCCCGCGCCTTGGCGTCGAGGGTGGCGTGCAACGCATCGAGAGCGGGCAACACGTTGTGCACGATCGCGCCAACGGCGGCGATATTCATCGCCGTTGGAAACACATCGTTTGAACTTTGGCTGCGATTGACGTCATCGTTTGGGTGCACAAGGCGCAGGTCGCCACGCTGTCCACCAAGAAGTTCGCTTGCCCGATTCGCAAGGACCTCGTTGACGTTCATGTTGGTTTGCGTCCCGCTTCCGGTTTGCCACACAGAAAGCGGAAACTCGCCGACGTGTTTTCGTTCGAGCACCTCGTCTGCCGCCCGCTCGATGGCGGTCGCCTTTTCTAAGGAGAGTCCGCCCAGTTGCGCGTTGATCTGAGCGGCAACTTTCTTGACGATCACGAGCGCCTCAATCAGGGCCTCGGGCATTTTTTCCGTGGAGATGCGGAAATGCCGCAATGAGCGCTCAGTTTGCGCGCCCCACAGTCGGTCGCTCGCAACTTCGATTGAACCCATGGTGTCAGTTTCGAGGCGGGTATCGATGGGCATAGAATCACCTTCTGCAGTGGTTCGAGTACGGCTTGTAAGGTTGGCTTGTGCGTGTGCACGGAGGCTGTATTGATTGCGACTGGGCTGGGGCAACCGGCTCGACTCTAGACGACGATGACGACTCCGCAGCTCCCATTTACATTGCTCGGCGGCGAACCGGTCGTTCGTCAACTCGTGGAACTATTTTACGACGCAATGGACGCACACGAGCCCGCGCTCGCTGCGATGCACGAACGCGACGAGCATGGGCGCGTGAGCCGACGATCACGCGATCGTTTCGCGCTGTTTCTGGTCGGATGGCTTGGCGGTCCGCAGGAGTACATGCGTCTCCACGGGCATCCACGTCTGCGCATGCGTCACGGCGCATTGTTGATCGGAATCGCCGAGCGCGACGCGTGGTTACGCTGTATGCAAATTGCACTCAACGCCTGCAACGTGAAAGGCGAACTAAGAAACTTTCTCAACAATCGCTTCGCCGAGGTCGCAAATTTCTTGCGCAACGTACCCGAAGCAGCCGGCGCGCCTCCTTCTCCAACACTCAAGCTCATCGAGTAAGCGCACCTCCTCTCGCTCGCCTGATCCTGATCCTCTTCCTGACCCCTCACTTCCCCTGTGCTACCGTCCGCGCCTTTCTCAACCGAGGTCCCGCCCAGCGCCCTCCGAAAGGTCATCGATGTCACGCACTTCTCTCAGCCTCGTCGTCTTCGCAGCCTTGACCCTCACCGCTTGCGGGAACGCTCCTCCATCAGTCGACGCACTCACGGTCGACACGCCAGTCAAGGGCACCGACGGCAACTGGTCGATGAACGTGACGGTGACGGTGAGCGATCCGAACGTCGACAAAATCCCACGCATCGCAATTTCGGGTACGGGCCCTGCCATGATTCAGGCCCAGTCGATCTCAATCCCAAACGGCGCGGCGGGCACCTACCCAATCAAGCTCACCCTTGTCGGTACTGCGCCCGTTGGCGAGTACACGCTGTCGGTGGTTGCCTATGACGAACCCGGCCTCGAAAGCGCGGCAAAGACAGCGAAGTTCAGCGTGCAGTAAGTTCCAGGCGCGCGCAGTTTCGCTTAGCGCACCGCGTAGTCATGCCTCGCGCGCATCACCGCATCCCAGCCGATGGCTTCAGCGATTTCGTACGACTCGGTCGCTCTTTCGATGCGCTCTTCCTTGTCCGCGAAGTTTCGGAACAGGAAAAACTTGGTGTGAGGAAAGTACTTGAAGCGAACAAGTGGGCGCCGCACCGCTTCGCTCAGAAACGCAAGCCCCATTGCCTCCACCTTCGCGTCGAAGTCATCCATCGCTTTGGTCACGAGAGGGCTGACGCTGTTTTCTTGCTCCCAAAGGAGCGCGAGCTGAAACAGTTCGGATCGCTGCGTGCGCGTCAGTGGCTTCTTTGACTTGTTCGCATCATGCATGCTGTTCAGCGCCGCCAAAAGTGGAGGTGCGATGAAGCGCTCGGCACCGGCAACCCGCCCGTACTTTTTCGAAAAGTGATAGTTCACCCACGTATCGAGAAAAACTTGGCGGTTCGTTGCGAGGAGGGCCTGCGAGAGCGCATTGATTTGCTCAAGCGCTCCCAGCTCTTTGCTTTGCCACTTTGGATCGCGCACGACGTACTGTCGAAGCAACGCTGACACCGCTCCCTGGCGGGAGAAAAATGCTCTCGCCCACAGTGCCCCGTGCAACGCAACTTCGGGGAATGCGTGGTTGCGCCCTGAATCCAGAAAGACTTGATGCAGCTTGGCAACCCGCGGCGCCACATCTTCAGGACGCCCGGCGTATGCAACCGCTTCGCGCATCAAGCGTGCACGTTCAGCGGTGAGATCGAGTTTCGGGGCTGCGGCTAAAACGCTTGGTGCGCCTGACGAGGCCGGAGCTGTTTGCGCACTTGCGATCGGTATGTGGGCGCCCATCGCAAAGAGAGCGAAGGTAACTCGCCTAAGAAATTGCTTCGAAGTCATTCAAGATTCCTTCTTGCCTTTGCGCTGCCCTTTGCGGACGCAGCACGAGACCTTCGCGACCCTCAACGTAACAGAAGTGGCGGTCGACGCGAGATTGGCCACAATAGCCAATAATCTTGACGAAATGTTGTTCGCCCCCACGAGGTAGCTAGAACGGATGACAAGCGTCCCGCGCAACTCGGTGCTACCTGCTCGGCCCACGAAAGGGCCAACCATGAAAACTGCACTCATCTTGAGCACTGTCATCGCCGCATTCGCCGTCACCGCTTGCGGTACCGACGCTGAGTCAACGTCCGCAAGCGAGTCGACGCTCAAAGCCGACGCAGTCCGTGTGACGGAAGAGACGATTGCCACCCACGCGAAGTCTCTCGCACAGGCGGCGGCGACCCTTCGTACTCTTGCGACGCAAGAAACGAAGGACGAACTCACGATTGCGCAGCGGGTGAACTACTCGGTGCAATCGGCCATCTACGTGTCGTTCGCCGAGGCATTCGAGCAGCTCGCTGGCAATTTTGGCGACACTGCCGGCCTGAACGGCGGCGACATGGTGCAGAAGATGGCTGCCATGAACATGCAATTCCTTGCGCTTCAAGAAGCGACGCAGATGGAGTCACGGAGGTTTCAAACGCTGTCGAACGCAAGCAAGTCGCGCCACGAAGCGGCCATGGGTTCTATTCGAAACATGAAGTAGCGAATCACGCGCCCGTTGGGACAACCGGGTTCCTTCGGGCGATGCTCGCGTTGGCTACTTTAGAAGCACTTCTTGGCGAAGAGCTTGACCGTGGAGTCTACGCAGAACGTGATCTGCTTTCCTTGCTGATCGAAGAGGCAGCAATTCGCGTTTGCGGCTTCGGTGCAATGGGCACTCTTTGAGCAAAGTCGAACGGTCTCTTTGGCGTTGCAGCTTGCGACGAGTTGCGTGTCGCACTTGGTCTTGCACTCGCTCTCGAGGCTTGCGACGGAGCAATTGGGCAAGGTCCCGCCATTGAGCACGAGATCGGCGCAACAGAACCCGCCGTTGCACGTTGAAGGATCGGTGCACGCGAAATTCGCATCGGGAAGGGCGATATCGAAAGGCGCGTCGAACGGCGTTTTTGCATCGAGGGGTGGCTTCGCGTCGGTCGTGGCGTCGACGCCCGCGTCGCTCACGCTTGAGTCTGGCTGCTGGGACGCGTCTTGATTTGACGCCGCATCGTTGGCTCCTGCTGCGTCGATCGTGACGGTTCCACCGCCACACGCAACCACTCCGAGGCAAGCGACCAAGAATGTCCTCTGCATAATCATGGGGGCAACCTACCGGAGGCTCGTTGCGTTGTCGATAACGTCCGTTTTCGCTGCCTTTAGAGGGTGATCTTAGAACCCTGGTGGCAACACGAACGCCGTCAGTGGCGTTGTCTTTGTGGTGCACGACGAGCGATCGGAGTTGCACCAGTCGATCGGACCGTTGAGGTAGTCCATGTAAAGGTCGTGGTAGCCAGCCTTGCCTTCGGTTGGGTAGTACGTCGAGCCCCAAGAGTTCTTCGTGCGCAGGAACACGATCTCAGACGTTGTGAGCAACGCTGAGTCGAACTTGCTCTTATCGGCGACAGGGTCAAGCGTGATGCCTGCCTCGAGTGTCGTGCCGTCAGGTAACTTGACTTCATAGTCTTCAAGAACGGTTTGATGCGACCCTTGGCTTCCGACCGTTCCTTTGCCGAGGAGCGTCTTCATGTTGAATGACCCGTAGGTCGGGCTCGTGGATATGCGATCGAGGGCGTTGAAGTCGACCTTCCAGCTGATGGCGACCGGAGCGCTTGCGTGAAGCGCCTTTTGCGCACGAATCTGAAGTGCACGACGTGACGAGGTCGATGACGGATAGCTGACGCTTACCCACGAATTCATCGCTTCGCTCAGGGTTGTTTTCGTTTCGGATACGGTCGACTTTGAGAGGCGCGGGTACGCCACTTGAAACGCCTTTGCGTTGATGAATGGAGTGCCGCTCGTTGACGGTGCCGAAGTTTGCGAGAAATTTCGTTCTGTCGATTCGCCGAAGACCTGGTTCATGCTCGCGACAACGGTCGCCGAAAGCATGAACGCGTTGTTCAGCTCGGATCGCACGAGCTTCTTGTTCTTTCGCGCGCTTGAAGTGGAGAGAACGCCGCTTGTGAGCGAAGCGTTGATCGCTTCTTCGGCCAATTCTTGCACATAGGACATTTCGGTGACTGCGTCGTCTGGCGCAAAGTCAACTTCGCTGACGACTCCGTACTTGCGGATGAGGTTGTTCGAAACGTCCCACGAACCACCCGTTGAGACGCTTACGGTCGTCTTGCCGGCCGAATCTTTCTTTGTCTCGAGGTAGCTCGATGAGCCGCTCGTGATCTTGTCGAACCAGTCCCAGTAGGTCCAATAGCTCTGCGAAACGTCGAACGACTCCCCTGTCGCTCGAAGGTGCATCGATTCGGTCCAGCTTGCTTTTGCGTAGATCCAGCAGTTGCCGATCGACTGATCTTCGACCGGCGTATGGCTGACGTCGACCAGAGCGTTTTCGTTGCTCTCTTCATCGGCACCTTCAGGCGCCTGGACCTCTGCCGTACTGCAGGCGATGAGGTTGCTTGCCAACAAAAGTGCCAAAAAACTCGCGTTACGAACCATCGGCGGACCCCCAAGAGGAAATGTGTGCCGAAGTGTGATACGGGACGCGCGTCTGTCAACCGCGAGCTTGGCGCATGGCGGAACAAGGTAAACGCTAGTCGATGATGATTCCGCTCAAATGCACGCGGCCGTCTTCGACGAGGCAGAACCAGAAGCCGCTTGGGAGCGCGCTATCGGAGCAGGTACCGGCGGCTGCAGTTCCATCGAGCGCGCGAAGGGAAGGGTTGCGCTCGGCGGGCTCTGGTCCAGAAAGTTTACCATTGCAGTAGCAGCGACCTCCTTCGCACTCTGCGCTCGCGCGGCACGCTTTTCCGTTTTTCGGAGATGGGTAGCGGCATACGCGAAATGAGTGCACGGGCGCGTTTGGATCGCGGGGACGCCGGCGTAAGTGCGCGTACGTTTCTTCAGTGACAACGTAGCCTCCGCCAGCGATGCACTCTTGGTCGGTGATGAGCCCTGAACTCGTAGCTCCGCTCGACGTGCTTGACTGCGCGGACGCATCCACTTGCGCTGCGGGTGCGCTTACGTCGAGGGTAAGAGGTTCGCCACTTCTCTGTGCGAGTTTGGGTGCGCCGCCCTGACAGCTGACAAGGACAATGCCGCAATAAGCAAGTGCTCTCATCGTTTTGACGAGTGTAGCCGCCGCGCCTCTTCGTACAATGCTTCGAAACGCGATGCTGTAGACGTCGCGTCGTTCGCCAAGGCGTATTGCTGTGCGGCGTGCGCCAGTTCGTCGCGCCGCTGGGTATCCATCAACGTGGATTGCACGGCTGCGGCCAATGCTTCTGCATCGCCAACTGGCACTGCGATTGCGGCGTGAGGCGCAAGATCGGCAACAAGGCCCACGCGTGTGCCAACGGTCGGTACGCCTGCGAGCGCTGCTTCGAGGACTGCAACGCACTGACTCTCGTGATGCGATGAGACGATGTGCAAGTGCGCCGACCGAAGCGCGCGCGCGATGATCGTGTGCTCTGCGGCTCCGTGAAACGTGATTCGGGTTGAGAGCCCAAGGGACCGTGCGCGTGCTGTGACCGTGCCTTCAAGCGTATCCATGCCGAACCAATCCAGCGTGATGTCTTGGTCACTCTTGGCGAGACGATGAAACGCGTCCAGGGTTGTCCACGGATCTTTGACGGCATTTTGGTTTGCGACGTGGATAAGGCGCCATGGTGGTCCTGCAGCTCTCGCGCGCGCGGCCTCGAATGCACTGCGTTCTGCGCCAAGTGGAATGACAAACACGCCTGCTGCTGGAACTTGATTGCGCGCCTGTGCGCTGCCCACGGTCACGACGTTGGCGCGTGCAAGGACAAGACGTGTCGCAAGGCGTTGGCTTGCGAAGCGCGCGTTGCCGTATCCAATTGCGGGTAGCGATACGCATTCGCCGCCGCCAACGCTTGCGACAAAGGGAAGCTGAAGGGCAGCTGCGCACATTGCAGCGGCGGCGCCATTTCCGTCGACCCAGAAGGCGTGCATCACTTGAAACGGAGCACGCGCCGATGCCGCGCGAAGTGCCAGAAACAGACGTCGCGCGCGTTCGATCGTTCGTTGCAAGGGAAGCCGGCTGGGTGGCACCTTGCCTGGATCGTGTATCTCTGCGCCGAGGCGTGACCATTCGCCACCGCGCTCGTCGAAGTCTGTGCAAAATACATGCACTTCGTGCGCCGCCGAAAGGTGCCTCACGAGTGCGTGCAAAGCAGGGATCGCGCGTTCGGGCTCGGGCGCGCCAGGTCGATCAAAGCCACCTGGGACGACAAGCGCGATCTTCAAGCTTTGCACCCAGACGTCTGGCTTGCGTTCACAGTCCTTCTTCTTCTGGCCGCCTTAACCTGACGGCTCGCTGAAGGGCACGGAGCTCCCAAGGACGCTCGTAGGTGCGGGTCGCGTAGCGCAGGCGCGCTGCGTTGCGAAGTAACGTGCGACCCCATGGCTTGAGGTTTGGGTCCTGTATTGTGGGGAATCGGCAGGACAGCACGCGCGAAAAATCGTTGATGCGCTGGCGCGTTCGCTCGGTCAGCCAGGGTGCATCTTGATGGCATACCCAACGCACCCACTCGGGTCGTGTCCACTCTTCGGGCGTCGTCGGTAGCGCTGGGCCTTTGGGCCCATAGGTGTCGAGCACGGGAAGTCGCACACCCGCGCCCAAACGCCGCGCGTGTTCGCCTCGAGGTGGCATTGGCATGGGGCTGTAGAAGTAGAGGATCACTTCGGCGGCGGGGTGCATCGTCTTGAGCGTGCGAATAAGTTCGAACGTGGATTCGATCTCGCTCTCAGGATCTTCGGTGCCGCCCAACATGAACGACAGTTCTGGAATGACGTTGTTGTCGCGACAGCGACGTACGGCCTCCACTGTGTCAGAGACGCGACCGCCCTTTTTGAGTTCGGCGAGTGCCGCGTCGCTGCCTGCCTCTGCACCAAGGTAGACCATCCGCAGTTGGCTGCTGCGAATGCGAACCCATGTGCTTGGGGCGAAGCTCGCAAGAGTGTCGGCGCGCGCATAACACCACCAAGGCAAGCCGAGTCGCTCCAGCACTTCGAGCGTGGGAATGCTCGTCTCTTCGCGATCGAAAAAGTTGTGATCAAAGAACTGGATTGAGTCTGCGCCCCATCGATCACGAAGCTCAGTTCCTGCAGCAAGCAGCCGCGTGGGCGCGTCGAGAAGCGTGCCTCCACTCCACACCGACGCAACGCCGCAAAACGAACACCGGTAGCGGCATCCGACCGCGCACTGATGGACGGCTGTTCGTTTTCCTAAGAATGTTTGCGGCATGAACGCTGCTGGATTGCCTAAACGTTCGTAGGGAAGGGCGGGCCACTGCTCGGGCGGCGCAAGACGAACGTCAAGATTGTGAACCACCTCGCCGTGGCGTTTCCAGCTAATGCCTCTGACGCTCTGTAGCGACGCGTGATCGGAAAGATCGATACCAAGCAGATCGATGAGCGGCTGCTCACCCTGACCGCGCACGATGATGTCGACGTAAGGTGCGGCCATTGCGGCCAGCGGATAGAGTGAAGGGAAGTACCCGCCCCAAACGATGGGCAGACGCGGAAACGCCGCGCGAATCGCTGTTGATATCGCGATCGCGGGCGCGACCTGCGGGCCTGGCATGACCGTCAAACCCACTAACGCGTGCGGTTTCTCGCGCAGCGCCGAGAGTGTCGCGCCCACAAGGTCGTCAACTTGGTTGCCGTCCAAAATTTGCCACGGCCTTGTTTCGTTGATCGCCGCTGCGAGGTGAAGCAGCGACAAAGGGAGGCGCGCATGGGCCCGACTTGAGACGCGCGGGTTGATGAGAAGGACGGGTGCGGCGGTCATCGAAGGGTCCGCTGTTTCTATCACGGTTGTGCGTGAAGCGCCTTGGACCGGCCCAGGGTGACTTTGGCGATGCTAGCGTTTGCGCGCGATGCGCAGAACCGTTCTTGCTTGTTTCATGGGCGTCACTTTCGTTCCGCGCTTCGCGAAGGCTGACGACATCTCGCCACAGATGATTGAGATGGAGGCCCGTCGCGTTGAGGCTGAGAAGCTGGCCCATCTACGGTGAGCCATTGAAGAATCGTGCGAAACCCGCGATGAAGGCGTGCCTCTCTACTGCGGCGAAGTTTCGATGGCTCGATGCGCGTGCGCGGGGGTGTGAGGTGCAAGTCTGAGTTTCACTTGCTTGACGAAATCGTTCCGGCGTTCCGCGACGCCGTGGTGCGGCCCAAGCTTGAGCCTCTCGAATCGCCGTAAGCGCCTTGTCTTCGAAGTGAATGACCCTATCTCCGCAGATTGGGCACTTTACTTACTTACGAGGAGAACTCCGCATGTACGCGACTCGGATCGCTTGGACGATTGCAAAGGCCGCTTCACGCGCGTTGGTTGAGCCGCAGCTCGCCGATCCGTGCGAACGTTTTTCGCTTCCGATGCGCGTGTGGGCGCTCGAGGCCGACATGACCTACGTGAACCACGCTAGCTACCTTGTCTACTTCGAGGCGGCACGCTGGGATCTCGGGCTGCGGTGTGGATTTGGCAACGTGCTGCGCACGCGCAGGTGTCTGCCGACCATTAGCAAGCAGCTTGTTCAATATCGTCGTCCGATGCGACGCGGCGACACGTTTGATGTGGTGTCGCGGCTCCTTGCTGTCGATGAGCGTTGGTGGCACTTCGAGCAGAACGTGATGCGAGGTGACGAGGTGTGCACCAAGTCTTGGGCGAAGGTTGTGATGCGTGACCAGAATGGCGCGTGCAGCCCGCAAGATATTTTGCAGCTTGCGGGGTACCGAGGAGACCTTCCGAACGACTTTCGCACGCGCGATGAACTCGTGAGAGAGCTCGCGACTTAGTCGCGATCGATCAATTTCGCCCGGCTACCGTTGACGATCTAAACATGAACGGCCAAAGCGACGTACCAGCCGACCGAAAGAAATACGGCGTTCGCGCAGACCATCGCGATGGGTGACAAGAGCAAGTCGCACGCCTTCCACAGCTCGAGCGTATTCATCGCTGCGATGAGCGCGGTTTGGATCACCATGCATAGCCGCAGCTGATGGCCGACGAGCATCCATCCACCGAGGCCAATCTCGGTGAGTGCGACGAGCCAAAGAATGGCGCCAGCGCGTTCGGTACCGACCACTCGCGCAACAATTTGTCTGTGACGAGGGACAGCGTCGAGCGCCTTGAAAAGCAGCCCGAACAGCAGCCAAACGAGTGCGATGCCCAGTCTCATCCAGGTGAGGTGTGAACCCCAATCGAACGGCAAGATCCCAGTCACGGCGACACCGACCTTAGCTGGTTCATGAGCACTGCTCCGTAGATGGTCGCGTAGCCCAACCATACGAAGCAAGCGCCTACGCGAATAACGAGCGATCGCGTCCACACATTTCGCATGACGCGATCGAAGACCACGAGCTGAATCGCGAGTCGTGCGATCCAGAAGAGGACGATGGCTTCGAGCAAGAGGCGTGCGAGCTCGCTTGGGAGGAGAAGCAGGTGAGGCTTGAGGGCCGAGAGCAGGCCGAGCGCCATGAGGATGAAGGCGATGAAGAATGTGTGAACTGCAAAGACACGCGCGTTGATTGGCGAGAGTCGCGCGATTTCGGGGCCCCAATCGAGCGCGCGCCAAAGAGGAATATGCGCAATCGAAAGGACAACGAGGCTCGCACCTGCAATCTGCAGAAGAAGCGTACTATTCATGGACGCCGTTCGAGGGTTAGAGCCATCACCCAAGGCGTGACGCGCGTTTCCGACGCAATGGCAAAATTGGCATGTGCTGCGAGGCGCAACCATTCGCTTCGCGAAACGAAGTGAAGGTAGCCAGGACCGAACGACACGAAGTTTGCGAAGTCGCGGAGGTGCTCCACGATGAGCGCCTTGCCTCCAGGCCGTAGTGCGCGGTGCAACTCGCAAAAGAATGCTTCGCGCGCCCGTTGATCGCGAATCTCGTGCGCGGTGAACGCGACGACGATCGCGCTACACGTTTCGTCGCCGAGCGCGAGTGCTCTCGGGCTGCATCGCAGCGCCTCGTGCGCTTGCGGCGTGACCGAGCGTGCTCGGGTGATCGATGGCGACGTCATGATCTGCGGATCAAAAATATCGAGCCGCGCAACGCACTGACCGCGCATGACAGCGTCGAGCTCGACCTCCGCGTCGAGTCCTGCGTGAATCGTTGCCCAAGGCATCGACGTCTCGATCAGCTTTGCTACCCAACTGCCGGATACGAGCGCGGATGCGTCGTAGACGTAAAATGAAACAAGAAGAGATGCGAATGACCAAGCAAGAGCGACGCACGCGCCGATTGCGATAGGCCACGCTGCGAAGGCAGGCACAAATCGCGAGAGCGCGACCGTCGCGAGCGCGAGTGTCCACGTGAATGAATAGACCGGCCAGTTGTAGAGAAAAATTCGAACGGCGCCGCTTCGTCGCGTCATTCGAGTTCCTCGAGCGATCCCGGTTTCCAAGCGTACGGAACGTCTTTGACGTAAAATGCGTTGGCGAGCCGAACATCGGCGCCGCGGAATGGCTCGTGCTCGAGGTAGCTCGCCTCTTTGACGTCTACGACAACGGCTTGCGGACTCCAGGCTTTGCGCAGACCCCTTACGACAACCATCTTCTTGAGCCGTTCGTCATAAGAGAACGTGTAGGGCAGAGGTCCAGCAAAGGTTCTTGCGTCCTCCATCGTTCGGAATGGAGATCCGGGTGGTAAAGGTGCTGAACTATCTGCAAGGTTAGCGATGACGTGCACGTCGGCTTC
>JAHFDZ010000275.1 GCA_023248745.1 Myxococcales bacterium
CGCTTGATGATGCCGATCGCGAGTTTGCAAAGGGCCGACAGTGCTTGCGCTCGGTTCTTTCCGGAGTAGCCAAGACCGATGCGCTAAACGCGTCCGATGACCGCTACGTTCATTCGGCAGCGAAGTCGGAAGCCCAGTGACTCGTAAAGATCGATCGCTGCCTTGTTTGTCGCATAGGCATGAAGATACGGAACGTCGCCACGCGCGCGAATGCGCCCTGCGACCGTTGCCGAAAGCGCTCGCGCGAAGCCGCGTCCGCGAACATCGGGATGGGTGCAGACGCCGCTCACCTCGATAAACCCGGGCTGATTCATTCGCTCGCCTGCCATCGCCACGAGCGCATCGCCATCCTTTACGCCCCAAAACTCGCCAAGGTCGGACGTGCGAGCAGCAAACGGCCCAGGGTTCGTCAGCGACGCCAGCGCAAGCATCGCCGAAGCGTCCGCCTCTGTTAGTCGCTCAACGCGCGCGTCGAACGCCACAGGCGTGAACCGCTCAGCAATCATTTGCACGCCGGTCGCAGTCGACAACGCGGCAATGCCGGGTGGAAGCACGATGGTGTCCGCCTGGAGGAGCACCAACGTGCCGCCGAGCGGAACAAGATCTCCGAGCGCCGCCAGACTCTCTACGCTGTCATCGCGCGCACATGCCAGTGGGCCAATGTCCAAGGCGAACCGCCGTGCATGATCGCCACCGAGCCCGAACGCTACTTGGCGCGTCGTAAGAGCACTCCAAACCGGTCGGTCAAGGACGTGCGCCGTCATCGCCGCCTCTTGCGCACTTTCCCGGTGCGCTGGGAGAGCGGTCGCTCGGCAAGCCCTTCCTCGATCGCCTCGAGCTGCTGCAGAAGCGGTCCGGAAAGGCCTTTGCACAAGTCTTTCACGGCGCCTTCGATCGTCGGCCACACGCTGCGACGACCGACGTCGATCAGCCGCTTTCCCCGTGGAGCTAGGGCGATCGACTTGCGTCGTTGGTCTTCGCTTGATTGCGAAACCTCGACGAACCCCGCCTCGGCGAGCTGCGCCACAGTTCGTGTCGCCGCTGGCTGCGTAACTCCGACGGCCTGCGCGATCTCACCAACCGTGAGCGGTCCGAGCTGATGGATGGCGAGGAGAAACGGGTATTGGCTCGCTGGAATGGCGAGATCATGTTCGTCGAGAATGCACTGCGTGTGTGCTTGGAGCCGCTCGCCTAGACGTTTGAGCCGAGTTCCAAGCGTCAGATAACCAGCGCCACGAACGACGTCTTCAACCATATGCATATGCATATAACATGTTATGCTTCTGTCAACATGAAGTCGACCTGAGGCAGCACACCCACGCGACACGTGGGAAATTCTGCTCGAAGAGTTGCAACGCATGTTGCAGCGTCCACTGGTCCAAGGTGACGAGCGCGTGGACATCCCAAAAGTCACGCGCATCGAAGCGTCGTGAGAGCGCGAGCATTTTCATACCGAGCAAGTCAGAGGTCGACGCAACCGGAATGTGAAGTCGTGGATCGTATTGGGAAGGCAACAGAACTAGGGAGCTTGCCGAACCTCTCAAGCTTTTTTACGACCGTTTTTCTTCGGTTTGACCTTCGCGGCTTGCGTGGGCTTTGAAGCCGCTTTGGTCTTTGAGCTCGCCTTTACAGTCGCCGCCTTTGCTTCAGCCGCCGTCTTTGCGCCCTTTTTCTTGAGCTGCTTTCGAATCGCATCCTGAGCGGCATCAGCCGAGTTCAAGGCGAACCCAATTGAGTCAGCAAGAATGATTCCGGGCACCTCTGTCACAGAGGCTCCCGAAATTCCGATCCTGAACACGAACCGGTCTCCCATCAACAGGAGCGCTCCATGATCGAAGCCAACATTGTTCGCATCGAAGAGTGTGCGCATGATGCTGTCCGCTTCGTAGTCGCTTGGGGCAAGGTCGAGCGTGACGCAAAAGAGAAGTTCGCCGTCGCTGTTAAAGCCCGAGGCTATTTCTTTGAAGGTAAAGGTCGCTTGGAGCTTCTTGGGGAGCTTGTCGCGATGGGCGATCACCCACCCGTCTTCTATCGTGAGAGCCGTTGGAGTGAACGAGTTCTTGAATAGCGTCTGAACTGACTTTTCGTTGGTCTCGTGGGGATGCATAGGTTCGCGAAAATGCACTTGTTGTGCCAGCGGCACTTCCCTCTTGAACTCTCATCGAAGCGACCACGTCGCCTCAATAGCTAGGGTGTGCAAGCCCCAGCGAAGTTGAACTCATTGGGCTCGAAGTCCCCTAGCCGCCCACCCGCCAGACGACGGCGCGTCTTTCAGAATGAACAACGAGGCCACAGCGCTGAAACCATCGCTTCGGCGATGGCATGCGCATCGAAGCGACTAAGCCCTTTCGCGCAACTCGACCGTTCTCGGCTTGAGGTGGCTCTGCGACTTATCGCGCCGCGCGAATAGTGACGCTTGTGGCTATGACGCTTGTGGTGCTGCAAGTCAGAATGCATGGGCGTACCTGTGCCTTAAGATCTTCACTCACGCGGGCTTTCGCTAACGGTTCTGACGCTTCCTGTCGAAGCGTCTCCGTCTTGCCGCGTCCACTCATTCGAACGACATCATTTCGTCTCACTTGAGTGTTTCTTCTCAAGGTCAAAAAAATCTGCCGCTCAGCGCACGCTCGAGCCGACAGCAACCTCGTGCGTAGGCGGGAAGAACGTCTCAAGCACACGAAGTGGGACGGTCGGCATCGGCGAGGCAAGTCGCCAGATGGTTACGAACGCAACCGAAGGCCATACTCCAGCCTGGGTGACTGAGCCCCCACGCGCCCCGTCAATCTGGGTTCTAAGTAACGGCCAATCGCGACAAAACCGGGCTTCAGAGAACAAGACCTTGCGCAAACGCAACGACAAGCTCACGAACTCACGTGGCACGAGCATTGCTGATGCTCAAACACTTACTCACCAATGAAGGAACACGGTGCACGCGAATGATGATTCGATCGACAGTTCTTGGGGCTCTGTTTCTTGTCGCGGCCAATGCACGCGCCGAAGAAAAAAAAGCGACTGCTGTGTTGAACACCCCTGTGCTTCCTGCGCCAGCAATGAAGAATGCAAAACTCGAAAGTGAAATGGCGCGCGCCCTCTCTGCGGAGTGGCGCAGCGACAAGGTGCTCAAGGTTGTCATCATCGACAAGAGTTGGGATGTCGAGATGTTCAAGCGCCACCCAGTCGCGCGCAAACTCCACACCAAGGTTGCGGTTCAACAAAAGAAGCAGTGCAGAGTGTTCGACGTCACCTTCGCCCAAAAGGCAAAAGCGAGCGGCTTCGGCACGACCGAGTACTACAGCGTCGGCGACAATGAGAAGGTCGCGTGCGAAGCGTTGCCGAAGTGACGTCCGCGTCGCGAGCATCGTAGTTCACAAGATCGAATTGCAACCCTCGAGACAATAAGCGGGCCGCCAAATTACGGGAAATCCAAAATCTCAACCAGAGCAAATAATGGCCTCAAACACCCTCCGACGTCGGAGCGAAAGCACACGGAAAGTTACTTTTTCCGGACGGTCGAAAGGAGGGACTGAAGCGTCTCGACCAGGTTCTCGATGTAGGTCGCAACTTCTTCTTTGCCTTCCTCATCGAGCTTGGCGAGTTGCGTTCGGTACTTGCTCACCGAGCGCGAATCGTCGAAACGCTTTGCCATGGTCACCAGAGCGCGCTTCGCGCCGCTTGGCGACAGGCGTAGTTGGGTCCCTCCTTCGTTACCCATCGCGCCAACGTAGAGGACAACTTGTTTTGTCGTAAGCGAAGCTTTGAGCACGTGCCTCGCGGCGCCGCGCATGGCCTTCGGATCGGCGAGCGGCAAGAGGGCCACTTTGTGTGAGTACACAAGGCGCTGCCACGCTCCATCGGCAAGCCGCTTGTCATAGGCAGCGACACGAAGTGCGTTGACGAGCGTAGTTCGACCCAGAGGCAATTTTGCGGAATCGGACGCATCAAGCATGGCGTTCCACACGACGTTGTCTGCGCCACCAGCATCGAGCACTGCCTTCGTGTCGCTCTGAAAGAGCGCGATGAACATCCACTCGCCGTAGTTTGACATCGCGTTCTCCGCGGCGCCGAGCGCCTCACGGCCGCGACGTTGCGCTTCGGCAAGAAGCTGAGCTTCTGCGGCTCGAAGCTTGACCGTCGCTTCACGCGATACGATTGACACCCCAGTTTCTTGTCGCGATTTGGCCTTGGCACCCATGCACGTACCTTAGCCTCCTCTTCACAAAGATCGCGAGCAAGAATGTCGCCGCGGGATCGCCCCGGAAGGATCTACGATAGTTCAATCGTGCAAACACCCATTTCGTTTTCCGCGCCTGTCGCAGTCACCGGCGCCACTGGCTACGTAGCGGCCCACGTTGTTCGCGAGTTGCTCCTGCGTGGAGCCACTGTTCACGCCACCGCGCGGGAGCCAACGAATCAAGCAAAGGTTAAGCACCTTACCCAACTTGCAGAAGAGCTGCCGGGAACGCTCAAGTTGTTTGCGGCGGATCTACTTGATGTGGGCTCCTTTGCCTCGGCCATCGACGGGTGCGAAGTGGTCATTCACACCGCGTCCCCGTTTGAGCTTGGCGAGGCGAAAAATCCGCAGCGTGACCTCATCGATCCCGCGCTAAATGGCACGCGAAACGTTCTGAGCACGTGCTCCTCATCGAGGACAGTTCGGCGTGTGGTTCTTACCTCCAGCACGTACGCCATCTACGGCGATCCGTCCGATTGTGTTGCGCGCGGCCGTCCGCTGAACGAGGACGATTGGAACGAGACGTCGTCGATCTCGCACGGTGCTTACGCACTGTCGAAGACTTTGGCGGAGCGCGAAGCGTGGGCAATCGAAGCTGCGCAAACCGCGAAGGATGAAGCCAAGTGGCGCCTCGTAGTTGTGAACCCGGGCTTCGTCATGGGGCCATCGCTTACCTCGCGCAATGACTCGGCCAGCATCGATTTTTTGCTTGCGCTCATCGATGGGCGACGCGCGAGCGGAATCTGGCAATTCTACGCACCTTGGGTTGACGTGCGCGACGTCGGATACGCGCACGTCGAAGCGGCACTGCGCGCAGGCGCCGAGGGGCGACACGCGCTTGTAGGTGCAAACGCGGGCGTCTGGGACGTCATCAATGGGCTCCGCGAAGACTTCGGGACGAAGGTCCTTCTGCCGCGAATGCGTGTGCCAAAGTGGCTCGCGTACTTGGCCGGTCCTGCGAAGGGATATTCGTGGACGTACGTGTCGCGTAACGTCGATGTTCCTTTGCAAATCGACGCCGCGCGAAGCCGCGCACGCCTCGGACTCAGCTACCGTCCCCTGCGCGAAACTGTCCGAGAACACGTTGAACAGATGATGCGCGACGGCCTTTACGTACCGCGGTGACTCCAAACGCAACTTTCGCAAAACGAAGGCAATCGGTCGAGATTGCCTGAGGGCTATCTCAGTTGCGATCCACTACGGAGTCGGCAACGACGCGAGCGGTTGAACGCGATACGTGTTCATGGCGTTCGCTGCATTCCCAGCGGCGTTCTTCACCTCCATCTGCCAAACGAGCGTGCCCGCTACGTCGTACTCCAAGCCCGCGGTGGACTCGGCGCACGTGGCCATAATATTCTTCAAGCCCGAGGTAAGAAACGCGGCCCCTTCGATGCTGCAGTAGAGCTCCGTGCCGCGATAGTCGACGATGCGTTGTTCGTGGACGATTGAGGCAGTCATGCCCGCAAAGTCGAGCTTCATCTGAAGAACGCGCGATTTGTTCGTAAGGCCTTGGTTGTCGAACAGCATCAGCGTGGCTTCGGGAACGACACTATCAATGAACGTCGCGTGGTGCTGCGTCTGGAACCACGTCCCCGACACGAGTCGAAAGTCGCCGGATTCACCAAGCATGTAGGGCGTCGTGTTGTTCGTGGGGTTGACGATAGCGACACTGCCTTGAATCCCCAACGTGCTGTTGTGATTGAAGAATGTTCGAAGGCTCACCATCGCCTTGTTCTGCAGTACCGGGTTCGTCCCCTTGTACAGAGCAATCGAGTTTCCATGCGACCAATCCACCACTTTGAGCGCACCGGCTGCTGCACAGCTGTCAACGCCCATTTGACCATCAGCGTTGATCCACGACGCCATACTCCACAAGCCACCGCTGCACGCTTGGGACCCGTAGGCTGCAAGGTCCGCTGTCGTCGAGAACGTGTCTTCGAGGCGCCACGGGTAGTCTGTTTTGCCCGATACGGTGTTGTACCTTTGGATCATATCCGTCACGTAGCTCGCATCCGCATCGTGCCCCTTCGCGCCCAAGGTGTAGACGTCGTTGCCGTCGAGAAACACTTCGTGACTCGCGTAGCTCTCAAGCGTGTACGCGCGAGTCGTGCCGTCGAGTGAGTACTCGTACACTTTTTGTGCGCCTACGTTCGCTGGGAATGGGCCGTCGAGCGCGATAATGGTGCCGCGATCCGTCCATGTTGCGGGCTGCAGCAACGCATCCTTCGGTGCGATTTGATACCAAACGATCTTACCCGCGCGGTCGGCAACAATGACCACGCTGCGATCGGCATAGGTTCCCGAGTTGTCCGCCTTCGCAACGAAGAGGACGTACGGGGAGCTGCCGTCATAACACCCAAGAGCGCTCCGCGCAGTGCACGCCGAGGTGGCCGTCTTAATGGCGATCTTAGGAAGCTCGTTTGGCACGCTCGAGGTGGTCGCGGTAACCGTTCGTGAGGGGCTGGCTGCACAACCCGCTTGGGCGACGCGCACCGAGTAGGATTGGTTCGCATCGAGTCCCCAAAGGGTGACCGATGTTCGGCCCGCTCGAACGGTCGCGCTCGAGGTCTGCCATGAACGTGCGGCGGATGTTTTGTATTCGATCACAGGTGTGCCGCCCAACGACGCCGTACTTGCACCGGCGAAAGAGACCGAAAGCCGCATCGCATTGTCGGTCACAGGTGCTGCGGCGAGCGACGAGATCGATAGGCAATTGGCAGCACGTGCGGCGCTTGAGGTGGCCATCGCAGAGGTGAGCGCCAAGCCGAGTAGAACCTTTTTCATTTTCCTGCCCCTTCAATCCTTCGAACCAACCGAACCCCACGGCTGGCACCCATAGAATTATGCTGAGGGATGTTGAGAGGCGTTTCACATGAACAGGCAGCGGAAGTAGGCGGCGGTCGCCCTCGCCTCAGGTGGCCCGACTGAAGCGGGACCGGAACCGCCTGAGCTCCGAAACGGAAGAGCCAAACGCGGAGGCAAAATCGTCAACATTATTTACCGCACGGGCGTCGCACCACGGCGCACGCTTCCAAGTTGCCCAAACTTGAGGCGCACCTTTCGCCAAACCGCGAAACGACTGATGGGTCCAGCGCCACTGTCTCGCGTTACTTCGTGCTCAAGTCGACCTTCGGCAAGTTGTCGCCCATCTCGTTCGCGTTGTCTCCGCGGGCGGTCGTGTCCCCAAGACCGAGTTGACCACCGAAGTTTGCACCCCAGCATTTCACGCTGTCATCGTCGAGCACCGCGCACGTGTGATAGTCACGCGCCGATATGGCCTTGGCCGTGCGGCCGGTCCCGAGATCCACCTTCAGCAACTTGTCGCCCATCTCGTTCGCCGCGTCTCCACGGTTGGTCGTGTCCCCAAGACCGAGTCGACCGTCGAGGTTGTCACCCCAGCACTTCACGCTGTTGTCGTCGAGTATCGCGCACGTGTGATGGCCACCCGCCAATATGGCCTTGGCCGTGCGACCGGTCCCGAGATCCACCTTCGGCAACTTGTCACCCATCTCATTCGCCTCGTCTCCGCGACCGTTCTTGTCGCCAAGACCGAGTTGACCGTAGACGTTGTAACCCCAGCACTTCACGCTGTTATCGTCGAGTATCGCGCACGTGTAGGTGTTACCCGCCGAAATGGCCTTGGCCGTGCGACCGGTCCCGAGATCCACCTTTGGCAACTTGTCGCCCATCTCGTTCGCGTTGTCTCCGCGGTTG
>JAHFDZ010000276.1 GCA_023248745.1 Myxococcales bacterium
GGCCGGGGAGGCTTTCATCGCTCATGCTGAGCTAGAGATTCACGGTTCGTGCCGAGATCGAATCTCAATTGCATTTTGTCCGCGCGAGATGATGGGAACACCGTGAAACTTTTCGAGACCGCCCACGCGAATGGTGAGCGGGTCGTCGGTCGCCGTCGGCAGGCGAATAATGTCGCCTGCTTGCAGCGAGAGGACACGCTTCAAACCGAGCGTCGTTCGTCCGAGCTCTGCACGCAACTCGAGACTCACTTCCTGAAGTGCCTCACCAATACGCGGATCACCACTCACCGGAAGTTCGCCCTCGGCCGCGTGATCTTTGGTCGCGTTTTCGAGCGCCGGCGCACTCACCGCGATGATGATTGCCGCGCTCATCGGCAGCCCTTCAATTTGACAAGTGAGACGCAAGATGTCGCCCGTGTCGGGCATCTTGTCGTTCACCATGTCAATGGGAGCAAGCGTAAGACCGCACGATTTGGCAACGGAGTGCGCAAAATCCATCGCGATGGATTGTGACACGCGCGCCATGAGTGAGCGTTGCGCACTCGAAAGTTGAAATCGCTCTTCGCTGCCGACAAACGTGCCGCGACCACCAAGCGTACCTTCGAGCACAAAAGCGATAGCCCCCGCGTCGAGGCGGATCGCACCCCAAGAACGGCCATCAGCTGTGGTCAAATTGACTGGATAATTTTGGTCGGATGGCTCTGTCGCAAAGTCAGCAGCGCTGGTTACAATTTCAACAGTGCCTGGCTTGAGCGTGCAGCCATATCGAACCAAAAATGGAAGGCTGCGACGACAAGCGCGCGCAAACTCGACCCCAATTTTCGTCATCGCGAGGATGGATCCTCGAAGCTGACGTTCTTTGCCGGTCAGGTCGACGCGTCGCATCGGCTTGGTTGCTGCGGGCTTATTCGCAGCTGCTTTTGTGCTCATTGCACAACAAAGTCAGTGAAAAGCACGCGCTTCACGTGCTTCTTGCCGACTGCTTTGATCACACGCTCGCTCAGCTCTTTTCGAATGACGTCGAACTTCTTTGGGTTCGTCACTTCGTCATAGGCGAGAGCACGGCAATATTCGATCGTCGTATCGCGCGCGCGCGGTCCGAATGCGATCGCCTCTTCTTCTTCCTTGAGCTTCTTCTTGAGTTCGAGCGCCATACCCACGCGAAGATGGTGTGCTTCGCCTTTGGGATCGCGAATGTCGACGATGACCGCATCGAGCTTAATGGTCTGAGCGGACTCGCCGTGGCCTTCGCCCTCTTCTTCTTCTTCTTCTTCAGCCTTATGCTTTTCCTTCTGAGCCTTTTGCTTCATGTAGGACGCATAGCCGGGTGGACCAAAGATGGCCGCCGCGGCCGAACCCGCAGAAGCGAGGATAACCACAAGAACCATAGCGACGACGCTGCCTTTGCCGCCTCCGCCACCCTTCTTCGGTGCCTCTTCGCCTTCGGCCTTCTCTTCTTTTTCTTCGCTCACGGGATGCTCTCCAGTCCTTCTTAAGAGCGCCCCTCGCCACAAAAACTTTATGGCAGGGACTCAAATCAGCCGATTTTTACCGCTTGAGATTCGTTAGTTCTTGGAGCAGCTCGTCGGCCGTTGTGATCGTTTTCGAGTTCGCTTGGAACGAACGTTGAAACTGGATCATGTCGACGAATTGTTGCGCGAGTTCGACGTTGGACTGTTCGAGCGAGCCGGCGTTGATCGCACCGCGACCACCCGAACCTGCTGCGCCAATCGCCGGTTGACCGCTGTCTTGGGTTTCGACCCAGAGGTTCTGACCCGCGCGGCCGATCGCTTGGTTGGATCGAAACTTTGCAACGGCAACTTGCCCAATGCTGAGGCGTTGACCGTTCGTGAACACGCCGCTGACGACGCCTTGACCGTCAACCGAGACACCCGTCAAGCTGCCTGACGCATAACCATCTTGCGATTGGTTCGCGACGCTGGAGGGCGACGCGTACTGCGTCACACCATCGAGGCCGCTGCCCGGCGGAACGGCGGTAACCGCAGTACCGAGATTCACCGTGATGACTTGCGCGGCCGCAGCGCCAATGAAGTTCGCGGATACAGGGACCGTGGGTGTGAACGTTTGGAGACCACCCGTTGCATTGAACACGAGCGAGCCCGAGCCAATTTCCGAGTTTTGACCGGGCGTACCCGCCGTGATTTCGCCGCCGTCTGCAAGCACTTTATAGTCCCAGGCGTTTCCACCCGTCTTGCGGAAGTAGACGCCGAGCTTGTGCTCTTTGCCGAGCGAGTCGTACACCGAGATCGACGTCGAGAAGTTTGACGTGTTACCCGGGTTTTGCGCGTCCCAAGCGGCAACCGGAGTCGTCGCGCCCGAATCGACGTTCGCTGCGAGGCTGATCTTCGTCGTCTTCACTGGAGGCAGCGCCGAGGTAGCCGCCTTGAGATCCGCAACCTTGGGCGAGAAGCCGCCAGTCGTCAGCGCCGCGTAGCCTTGTACTTTCAGGCCTTGCGCGTTCGTGAAGAAGCCATCCTTGTCGAGGCGCATCTGGCCGGCGCGCGTAAAGAACGTTCCGTTCACTCCGCTAACCGCGCCTTGCACCACGAAGAAGCCGTCGCCATCGAGCGCGAGGTCGGTCGACACGCCGGTGCTGCTGAGCGAGCCTTGTGAGAAGAGTTGCTCAACGCTGCCGACACGAACGCCCATGCCTTCGTCGCCTTTACCTGGCGCTCGCCCAAGGATGTCTTGAAACAGCGCTCTCTGCTGCTTGAAGCCAACCGTGTTGACGTTCGCGATGTTGTCGCCAACGACGCTGATCGCCTTTGCTGTTGCGGCAAGGCCTGAGACGCCTGTGTTCATCGCTCGCAAGATCGACATTGACTCACCTCTCTCGAATTACTGCGCTACTCGCAAAATCTCTGACGTCGGGACGGACTCGCCGCTATCGAGGACCATGGTCGCTCGACCCGACGCAAACGTTAGGGCCGTTACCTTTCCGGACGACTCTTGCTCCACATTCACGGGAGAGCCTTCTGCGCTCTTTGCATCGACCGAGATCGTGTAACGACCTGCTGGCTGCACCGTGCCCGATTCATTCTTGCCGTCCCAGATGGCATTCACTTTTCCGGCCGCTTGCGCGCCGAGTTCCATGCTGCGAACAACGTTGCCATTCGCATCACGAACCGTAACTGTTACCTTTTGAGCGGCGCCGCCCAGCTTGAACACTGCGGCCGTTCCCAAACCTTCGCCGTCATAGTTGATCGTGCCGCCTTTGACGGTGACCGTCTTGCCGATGAGACTCATGTCCGCAGAGTTCGCGAGACCTTGCTGCTGCGTCGCAACAAGTTCGAGGAACTTGTTCGACGAGAGCTGTTGCTCGAGCGAAGAAAACTGCGCCAGTTGAGCAACGAACGCCGTATCGGTTTGCGGCTTCAGCGGATCTTGATTCTGAATCTGCGCCACGAGCAGCTTCAGGAACTCGGTCTTGCCCATGCCCTTCTCAGCGCCACCGCCAAGAGCGCCACTGACTGGGCTGCTCGCCTTGCTTACTGCATCGACCATGAATTCAAATAAAGCAACGTTGGTGCCGAATTATGATCTCCCATTATTTACGGCATTCTGTGATGCGAGCACCCACAAAGTCAGAAGAATGACTGTCAAGCACCTGATGGTGTGTCATTCATCCGACGGCGTACCGCCAAAGGCACGTCGCCCGAACTCATCCTCAAGTTTTCGCTCTTTGCGCACTTCAGCTTGCTGCTCTTGCTTCGCCATGCGCTCGAGAAGTGCCTTGATGCGATCGACGTTGCCCTGTGCAGCGACCACGGCCTCGCGACATCGCGAAGCGTTGTTCATCGCCTCTGCTTCGGCCTCAGCGCAAATCTCGACGCGCTTTTCTTCCGATAGCACCCACGCTTCGCTTTCGGCCCAGCCCGTGACGTCCAGCTGACCACCTTTGAGCATCTCGTCGTGGCGTGTCTTTGCGAGATTGGCGCGTGCAATCGCCTGACGCGTCGTCTCTCGCGCCGCTTCGAGCGCGCGATTCGCGCCCGCAAGCACAGTGCGCACTTGATCGAGCTCTCCCTCGCGAAGTGCGAGAATCTTCTTGATGCGCGTCTCACGCTTCATGGCTCAACCGTTACGACGGAAGAAGCGTAGAGATCTCTTGGAGGTAGCCGAGCGTCTCTTCGATTGGCGTGTATTCGCGTTCGTCTTGCCTAAGGAAGCGCTCGATCACGGGCGCGGCACGCACCGCAGCGTCGACGCGAGGATCACTGCCTTGCACGTAGGCACCGACCTGAATCAAGTCGACCGCTTCGCGATACGTTGCCATCAACTGACGAAGCGCATTGGCGGCACGCATCTGTTCGGGCGACATGACAGCCGGCGCAAGACGAGAGATGCTTCCAAGCACATCAATAGCTGGAAAGTGCCCCCGTTCTGCGAGCGCTCGCTGAAGGACAATGTGGCCGTCAAGAATACTTCGCACGGTATCGGCCACTGGATCGCTCATGTCGTCGCCTTCAACGAGCACGGTGTAGAGCGCCGTGATGTCGCCATCACCACCACTTGTGCCCGCACGTTCGAGCAAACGTGGCATCGCTGCAAAGACGCTCGGTGGATACCCCTTTGTCGCGGGAGGCTCGCCTGTCGCAAGTGCAGCTTCGCGCAGCGCCATCGCGTAGCGCGTCACCGAGTCCATGACGAGAAGCACGCTCTTGCCTTGATCACGGAAGTACTCCGCGATTGCCGTCGCGGTCTCTGCAGCACGAACGCGCACGAGCGGCGGCTGATCGCTCGTCGCCACGACAACGGTCGACCGCGCCAATCCGTCTACGCCGAGCGGTCCTCGCAAGAAGTCATTGACCTCGCGACCGCGTTCTCCAATCAACCCGATGACGTTCACGTCAGCCGTGGAGTACCGGCAAATCATGCCGAGCAACGTCGTCTTACCGACGCCAGCGCCAGCAAAAATACCGAGACGTTGACCGCGTCCAATCGTCAGTAGCGAGTCGACGGCGCGCGTGCCCGTCGCAAATACGTGTTCGATCGCTCGCCTCATCATCGCATCCGGAGGTGACGTCCGCAGCGGATACGCATCATCGACTTCGGGTGCAGGCTTGCGATCCATTGGACGCCCAAACGCGTCCAGAATGCGACCCAGCACCGCGTTGCCGACACCTACGTGAGAGCCGCCACTCGCCAGTTGCACACGAGCGCCAGGCCTCACGCCGGCAATCGGGCCGAGCGGCGTTGCCAAGAGTCGACCGTTGCGAAAGCCAACCACTTCGAGATCCAGCTCAGCAGTGCGCTCGGTGCTGACCACTCGCAGCAATTCACCAACGCCCGCTTTGATGCCGCCAACTTCAACGACGAGGCCGACCACCTGAAGAACAGTGCCCGTAGGCCTGTGGACAAGTGCGCGATCGACGGCGCGATAGAAGCGATCGAAGTCTGCAGCGCCGTCCGTCGTCACTTCGCCTCCTGAAAGCGTCACGACTTGCCTCCGCGCGTCTGCTCGAGTGAATCGATGACCGCGCGGAGCCGTTCGTCTACAGATTCTTCAACACGTCCGTGATCCACTTCCACAATGCAGCGTCCAGGTGGAAGCGAAATGTCGACTACGATCTCGCATTTGAGATCCGCGACGCGGCGCTGAATCTCAGCAAGCTCGACAGGGCTAAAGCCTTCGCCGATGCGCACGACTGCACCTGGCTGCGACCCGAGCACCAAAATGCCTTCGCGCGCAAGCGACGCGATCGAACCACGATCGAGATGGATCTCCTGGGCCACGACACGCTTCGCGATCGCGACCGCAAGATCGATAATTTGTGACTCTGCCTGTGACAATATGGCCTCGTGCACGCGACTCAAGTCTGCGAGCGAGTCGCCCAGTTCGGCAAGCATGGCGAGTACGCGCCCGTCGTTTCCGATCACGCCAGCAGCTTGGCCAGGACCGCGTGTCGACTCTTCGTACGCGTCTTGGCTCAGAAATGTGCCCGATGCATCGGCGTCGTCGAACCGTGGAGCGTTGTAGGGCGCGCGCGGCGAGAGATCGTGCGCGAGCGACGAATGGCCATATTGTAACTCATCATGCGACATATCGTCGATCCCAAAATTCGGAATCGGTGCACTTGGCGGAGGCCGCACTGAATCACCTTTTGGCATCGGAGGAGCGAGCCATGAGGTACGCGGCCTGCGGGAGGCGGGCCGTGGAGCGAATGCAGCCGGCTTGATGCCTTTGCCGTCACGATCAAACAAGGTCATCTGCTGTTGCTCCCAAAGAGATCTGGCCTTCGGCCTCGAGACGTAGCGCGATGCCGACGATCTCGCGCTGTGCAGCATCAACGTCAGCAAGGCGCACGCCACCCAACGAGTCGAGATCGTCTCGAAGGAGCTCGGCTGCGCGCGATGACATACCGCCAAAGATCTTGCCCTTCATGCTGTCGCTCGCCGTCTTGAGTGCGAGGACCAAGCGGTCTTGCGGCACCTCTTTCAGAAGCGTGCGAAGTGACTTGGCGTCGAGCGCATTGAGATCTTCGAACGTGTAGAGCGAACGACGAATTTGCTCTGCGATTTCGGTCGCGTCTTCGTCGAGACGCGCGAGCAAGTTAGTTGACGTTTCCTTGCTCAGCTTCTTGAGGATGGCGGCAGCCGAAGCCGCTCCATCAACAGAAACAGCGGCTTCAAGGTTCGGCGGCGGAAGCTCGTCTGCGATCGCAGACGCTACGCCTTCGAGAATACCGGCTGGCATTTCGGTCATCGTTGCCAGCCGCTGCACGATGGTTGCCTGTCGATCCTCAGGCAGTGCTTCGAAAATTTTTCCGGCTTGTTCAGCAGGTAACTGCGAGAGCAGCGCAGCCACGACTTGCGGATGTTCGTGCTCGAGAACCGACGCGACAACGCGCGCTTCGACTGTCGCGATGCGATCGACACCCGACAGCTTCTCGGCCTGAAATACTTCTTGTGCGCGCGTCTCACCAAACGCGCGGCGCGCAAGACGTTGCAGATATCCGAGGCCACCACGCGGTACGGCCACGGCCACCTGCGCGCGATTGACAAACTCGCCGTAAACATCGTCGAGCGCCGTCGCCGGAACGGTGCGCATCAAGCCCGCAACTTCTCGGAGCTTGCGCAAGTCAGCATCGTCAAGCTCCGCAACAATTGGCGCAGCAGTCGACTCGTCGAGCGATAGCAGCATCAACACCGCTTTTTCAGGACCAGTCAGGGCCATTGAGAGAACCTCGTCGCCGTATCAATCCGAAGAAAGTAGTTCTCAGCCTGCCGGCGTATTTGCGGAGCCTGCGTTGAGCCACTCCTTCAGTACTACGGCCGCACTCGCAGGATCTTTCGCCGCAAGGTTCATTGCTTCGCTTCGCATTTCTTGGCGAAGCTCATCGTCCCCTGGACGCACACGACGCCCATCAGGACCTACAGCGGTACCTGGTGGTAGCTGCCCTGCGACTTGCGCTTCAGGCAGCGGCGCGCCATACGCGCCCGCAACAACCGCAGCGGCCGTCGAACGAAGATTCGCCGACTCGGACTTGCGCGCCTTCGTCGCCGCAATGACAGCCTTTTCAATGCGCTTGCTCGTTCCGCGAATCATCATGATCGCAACAAGCGCCGCGATTGCAGCCGAACCGCCGAGCACAGGATAATACCACTTTGGCTTTTGCGAGGCGAGCTCCGCAGCGTGCATCTCGGCTTCGGTTTTGTCTTCGACGAACGTCGCGCTCTCAATTTGAAAGCCGTCGCCACGGGTTTGATCGAAGCCAACTGCAGTTTTCGCGAGCGCGCCAAGGCTTTCGAGTTGGCCTTTTTCGCGAGGCGTCACGGCGTTGTTCGGACCACGCACGGCATCAACAAGCACCGCAAGCGAGATTCGTTTGACGCGGCCTGCAGGAAGGAGCCGCCTCGTGACGACTTCGTCAATTTCGAAGTTACGCGTCGTCGACTCTTTGTTCGAACCTTGCTG
>JAHFDZ010000277.1:0-2004 GCA_023248745.1 Myxococcales bacterium
ACGGTGCACATCGAAAATGTCACCGAACGTGAACTATTTAGCAACCTCCGGTGCATGTGTGGTGGCTGCGCGCGTGAACTTCTGTCGTCGTGCGCATGCGATGTCGGCGATCGCATGCGCAGCGAGCTGCGTGACAAGCTCGCCAACGGCATGACCCAACGACAGATCATCGGCGAGTACGAAGGACGCTTTGGCGTCGAAGCACTTGCTGTCCCTCCGAGTACGGGCGCGTTTCGATCGATCTACGTGGTGCCGCTGCTGCTTGCGTTCGCCAGCGCAACTGGTCTTGGCCTCTGGCTTCGTCGCTCACGACGCGCATCAGCAAAAGTGACTACCGGCGATACGAAGACCAGCCGCGAAGCGTACGACGCTCGCATCGACGAGGAGCTGCGTCACCTCGATGAGTAACGACACCGCACTCGCCGAATATCTCTTCCTGCTGCGCGCCCGCTTCGTCATTTTGGCGGTGCCCGTCGTCCTCGCAATCATCACCACCTTTGTCGGTGGTGTGCCCGTGGGGATTCTCGTGCTCGCATCAGGCACGCTGCTCTGTGCGGTGCTTTTCATCTGGTCGAGCCTGCGCACCCTATCGGGCGACGCGCAGCTTCTTCCGAGCGCTGAACTCGAAGATGCCGCTCCGCCAGAAGCGAGTCTATTCGCGCAGAAAAATCGATTGCTGCGCGCGATCCGCGATCTCGAAAATGAGCACGCGCTCGGTCGGCTCACCGAGGAAGACTTCGAAACCTCGCGCGAACAATATCGGGCCGAGCTTCGGCAAGTGCTCGAGTCGTCCGACGCGCTCCTCGCGCCCCATCGAGAAGCAGCCGAATTGCTTGTCGAAGAATACCGACGCCAAAAGGCCAACAGCGCCTATCGCTCTGCGCCACCGAAGCCTCCTCTCGAATGCCCAAAGTGCAAAGTGAGCAACGAGGGCGACGCTCGCTTCTGCAAGTCGTGTGCGTTCGAACTCGGAGGTAACGCGTGAAACACCTTGCACTTCTTGTGGCGCTCACACTCACAAGTACCTTTGCCTTCGCGCAAGATACGTTGCCCAAGGACCATCCGCCGATGAGCGGGATGGAGAGCAACGGTCAAGCGACGAACCCACACGCGCTCGCCGAAGCACCCGATAACCAAGCCCGCGAAGACGAGACTCTTTCCAAAGGAACCATTCGCATTCGCGTCCGCAACGAAAAGGGCGAACCGGTTGCCGACCAGGTTGTGATTCTCGGCATACTGGAGAACACGGTCGCAAAAGGTGAACGACGTGAACAGTTCAACAAGTTGACCGATGCGTCGGGTGACGTGGTGTTTGCGTCGCAAAGGGTCGCATCCGGACTTGCGTACCGCGTGCGCACATTTCGTGATGGCGCCGTATTTTTTGCCCCTCCATTCACGCTGAGCGAAACACGTGGCACGAACGTGCTCATTCACGTCTTTCCGGTCGTACGCGAAATTGACAAAGCCCAAGTAGCGTTCGAAACGGTGCTCTTCGCAGAGCTACGAGACGATCGCATCCAGTTCGAAGAGCAGTTCACGATTCACAATCTGGGTTCGAGCGCGTGGTTCGTCGAAGACATGCAGCTTGCGCTTCCCAAAGCGGCAACGGGTTTTAGCGCACAGCCCTCGATGAGCGATCAGGCCGTATCGCAAGTCGCGGGTCGGGGGATTTCACTCAAGGGCACCTTCACGCCGGGCGAGCATCTGCTTGCGTTTCGGTGGCAATTGCCACTCCACAACGACTCGGAGGTGAACTTTACCGTCGGCCTTCCTCCGAAAGTTGCAGTCGTGCGTGTCGGGACTTCGGTCATTCCGGGCTTGTCGCTGCGCGTGAGCGGCCTCGAAGATGCGCGAGCCGCAGCGCTTCAAAACGGCGGAAAAGCGCTCATGACCGAAAGGCTGTTTCGGCCAAAAGAGAAGTCGATCGAATCGCTCGACGTCACGCTTGCCGGCCTTCCCGAGGCGGGCCTCGGGCGCATCGCCGGCAACATCACGTACGAAATT
>JAHFDZ010000277.1:2014-7883 GCA_023248745.1 Myxococcales bacterium
GGGCACTCGTTATCGCGCTTGCACTCGTTGTTTGGTCACTTGTGAGCCCAAAGAAGCGCGACGCTTCGAAGTCGCGAGAGGCGATCCTCGAAGCCATCACCAGTCTTGAAGCAGCGCACGCGCGCGGCGACGTCGGCCCCAAGTCCTTCGAGCACTTGCGACGCGAACTGCTCGATCAACTCGCGCTCACCTTGCTCGTCGATGACACCGTCGATCGCTTGGCAGACGTTCTGCAGTCCACTGCGAAAGTGTCGAAAAAGCAGAAAGCTTGATCGTCTCTTCGCCTGTGTAGAACTTGTTGTCCTGAGGCAGGAGTATTCGGGGACACCTCGTGGAGGGCGGGTTGTGGATAACCGACCACCCTTTTGTCCACATGGAAGCCCTACGGCTTAAGCTTCATGTTCTCCACGCGAAGACAAGGTCTAAATCGCTGAATCTACAAAGGCTTTTTGGATATCCCCGCTGTCCACAAGCCCTATCGACACCACTCTCTATATCAATTAATGAATCTCAGATTATGGATCTGACGGTCGCAAAAAAGGACCTGCTGCGGTTCGTTGCTCGTGTGCAAGGTGTCGTCGAGCGCAAGAGCACGAT
The DNA here is from genome assembly GCA_023248745.1 of Myxococcales bacterium. Lineage (GTDB taxonomy): Bacteria > Myxococcota_A > Polyangia > Polyangiales > Polyangiaceae > JAHFDX01. The sequence goes on from JAHFDZ010000277.1 coordinate 2,612, forward strand.
GCCTGTTCTGTCCAACGTGCTTCTCAACGCAACCGCTACCGCAGAAGGCGGCTCGTTGCGCCTTTCGGCAACGGACATGTACCTTGCCATCCAAGGCAACCTCAACGCAGAGGTGAAGCAACCAGGAACGGTTGCCGTATCTGCGCGTGACTTGCTCGAGCGCATCAAGATGATGCCCGAAGGACCCATTCAAATCTCAACGACCGACGGTGCGAACACCGTTCTGCGGGCGGCAGGGAGTGCAAGGCGTTTCACGTTGCGCGGGCTTCCGGGCGAAGATTTTCCGCCGCTTCCAACGCCGGCCGCAGGAGCACCTTCTCTCGCGCTCGAAGTCAGCACGTTGTCGCAACTGATGGGCACGACATACTACGCCGTGTCGACCGACGAGACGCGCGCCGATCTGAACTCCGCGCTCTTTGAGTGGGATGGCGAATTGGTGCGCATGGTTGCGACGGATGGTCACCGTCTCGCAAAGATCGAGTTGCGCGTTCCAGGTCGAACTGCCACCGCCACGATGCTGATTCCACTGAAGGCCATCAACGAACTTCGGCGATTGTGTGAAGAACTGTCGCAAGAGAAAGACGCATCGCTCCAAATCACGCAAAGCGGATCGAACGCGTTTTTTCAAGCGGGCTCAACAACGTTTAGCGTCAGGTTGGTTGACGCTCACTTTCCGCCCTACGCGCAGGTGATTCCCAAAGAGTCGAACAAGAAGATGCGAGCCTCGCGCGTCGCCTTGGCCGAAGCGCTTCGTGCTGTGTCGATCGCAGCAAGCGAGCGAACCGGCGGTGTGAAGCTCTCTGTCACCACAAACGAAGTGCGCATCACGTCAGAGTCTGCAGAGACGGGCGACGGTTTCGACCAAGTGTCCGTCGAGTACAGCGGCGAGCCGATGCAGATTGGTTTCAACGCTCGCTACTTCCTCGATGTGCTCAACGTTCTTGACGAAGAAGAAGTCGACATTTTGCTGAGCGGCGAACTCGACCCGAGCGTCATCAAGCCTGCAAGCGATCGCAACTTCATCGCTGTTGTCATGCCGATGCGAATTTAGCGCCAATGCGGCGCCTCTCGGTCGAACGACTGTCAGTTGCGAACATTCGTAACTTGCAGAGTGTCACGCTCGACTTGGGTGCCGATATTGTCGTGCTTGCGGGTCCAAATGGAAGCGGCAAGACCTCGCTGCTCGAGGCGCTCTACTTGCTCTGCACGTCCAAGAGCTTTCGTGCTTCGCGCCCCGCCGAGTCCATTGCGCATGGCCAAGGCGAAGCCCACGTTCGAGGACAATTGCTCGATGGAAGCGTCAAGCGCACCCATCGGCTCGCGCTCAAAGAGGGTGTGCGAGCCGTGCGCCTTGACGAAAAACGACCACCGTCGCTTGCGGCCTACGCGCTTGCATCTCCGGTGGTGATCTTTCATCCCGGTGAGCTGACGTTGTCCATGGGCCCAGCGATGGAGCGCCGCCAATTTCTCGATCGCGTTGCGTTTTACACAACGCCCAATGGCACGAAGGCGCTCGAAGATTATACCCGCGCCCACCGTGCGAGGCAGAAGCTGCTCGAGACGCGCGGTATCGACGCGGCCGATATTGATCCTTGGGAAGCCCTCGTTGCGAGGCACGGCCTTGAGCTCATGCAGGCGCGCCAACACGCAGCTCGCACAATTGTTGAAGCAATGGAACATGCGTTTGAACAATTTGCCTCGCCACAGTTGGTGCTTCGCGGAAAGTACGCGTCAACGGCGCCCGACGATGAGGAAAGTTACTTGACGATGTTGCAAAATAGCCGCACCGCGGATTTGCATCGCGGTTCGGCACGAGTCGGACCGCATCGCGACGATCTCGAACTCTTGCTCGATGGGCAACCCTTGCGGCAGGTCGGTTCGCAAGGACAGCATCGAGCAGCCGTGCTTGCGCTCAAAGTTGCCGAGATTGGTGCACTCGAGCGTGCGCGAGGAACGAAGCCCATCTTGCTTCTCGACGACGTTTCAAGCGAACTCGACGCCAATCGCTCACGCGCGTTTTTCGCGTTTCTGCAGCGCGAACACGGACAGGTGTTTCTCACAACGACAAGGCCCGAATGGATCGAAACGGGCACCTTCGGAAGCACGTGCACACGGCTCGATTTGGAGGTTGACCGCGGCGCGTTCACACGCATCGACCGCCAGGTGTAGAGGCATCTTTTTTCACTTTCTAGACGTTTCGTAAGTGATTGAAATTGCTTATCAATTCTAACCCCAACGTTTGCCGAAAAACGCGCATCTAGAGTATGCTTCCTTGTTCACGATTCAGCGCACCCCCCGCGCCGTCGTGACCCTTGAAAGACCATGTCGAACACCCCCACGCCTACCGCTGACAACTACGGCGCCGATAACATCTCCGTACTCGAAGGCCTCGAAGCCGTACGCAAGAGACCCGGCATGTACATCGGCAACGTGCACGATGGCTCGGGCCTGCATCACCTTGTTTGGGAAGTGGTCGACAACGCGGTTGACGAACACCTTGGTGGCTTTTGCTCGCACATGGAGATCACGATCCACTTCGACGGATCAGTGACTGTCGAAGACAACGGTCGTGGCATTCCGGTGGGCATGCACGCAAAAGGTGTGAGCGCGGCCGAAGTCGTCATGACCGTGCTTCATGCTGGCGGCAAATTCGACCACTCAAGTTACAAAGTATCTGCGGGCTTGCATGGCGTCGGCGTCAGCGCCGTCAACGCCGTTTCAGAAGTGCTCAAGCTCGAGATTCGTCGAGAAGGCCACGTGCATTGGCAAGAATACCGGCGCGGCGCACCGCAAGGTCCGCTCAAGGTCGTTGGCGATAGCGACAAGACGGGCACGAAGGTCACCTTCAAACCCGACCACGAAATTTTTACCGAGGTTTGCGACTTTCAATTCGACATCCTGGCGAGTCGCTTGCGCGAGCTAGCGTTCCTCAACGCAGGCTTCGTCATCACGTTGACCGACGAGCGCGAAAATGGGCGAACCGAAACGTTTGAGTACCAAGGTGGTATTCGCGAGTTTGTCGAGCTGCTCAACAAAGCGAAAGAGCCCGTTCACGAAAAGGTCATCGCGCTCACCGCCGAACAAGCGAGCGAAAACGGCAACGCTCCCATCAGCGTCGAGATTGCGGTGCAGTGGAACGCCACCTACGTCGAGCAAAACTTTTGCTACACGAACAACGTTCACAACCGCGACGGCGGCACACACCTCACAGGCTTTCGCGCAGGACTCACAAAGGTCTTCAATCACTACGGCGCGCAGCAAAATCTCTTCAAAGACGTCAAGTCGGGGCTGAGCGGCGAAGACGTTCGCGAAGGCATGACGGCCGTTGTCAGCGTCAAGCATCCTGATCCTTCGTTCGACTCGCAAACGAAATCAAAGCTGGTATCGAGTGAGGTCAAGAGCGTCGTCGAAGCGGCGGTGGTCGAAAAGCTCGGCCGCTACATGGAAGAGAATCCGCAGATCGCGAGACGGATTATCGAAAAGGCGATCATGGCGGCGAAGGCTCGCGAAGCCGCACGCAAGGCCCGCGAAGTCGTGCGCAAGAGTCAGCTCGACATCACCAGTCTTTCGGGCAAGTTGGCTGACTGTCAATCGCGTGATCCAGCCGAGTGCGAGATCTACATTGTCGAGGGAGACAGCGCGGGCGGTACCGCAAAGCAAGGTCGCGACCGAAAGTTTCAGGCGATTCTGCCTCTGCGCGGAAAGATTCTAAATGTTGAGCGCGCGCGTCTCGACAAGATGCTCGCGTCTGCCGAAATTGGCACGCTGATCACCGCTCTTGGTGCGGGCATCGGCACGGCCGACCAGGGTGGCAACTTCGACGTAAACAAGTTGCGCTACCACCACATCGTTCTGATGACCGACGCCGACGTCGACGGCAGTCACATCCGCACGCTCTTGCTCACCTTTTTCTATCGGCAAATGCCTGAAGTGATCGAGAAGGGTTACCTTTATATCGCGCAGCCACCACTCTATCAGGTGACTCGCGGCAAGAAGATCGAATACCTAAAGGACCAACTCGCACTTGATGCGTACTTCTTGCGGCATGGCGTGGATGGTTTGAAGGTCCATTCGGCAAAGGGACCCACGCTGTTGGGTGATCCTCTGTATCGCCTTGCCGATCGTTTGCGTATGTTCAAAAAAGCGCTGCAAAAGCTCGATCGCAAGGTAGATGCTCGACTCGTGGCGCATGCGCTCCGTGCAACCGGCTTGGGGCGCGGCGATTTGCGCGACAAGGCCAAAGTCGATGCAGCCGTTGAGGCAATTCGCGCTCAGCTGAACGCAAAGGCTCCTGACATCATGCCGTTCAATATCGAAACGACATGGGAAGCCGAACACGGCGCTGCACGCATCACGATCAAGCCGCGACCCGGGGCCGCTGCGCGTGCCGTCACGCTCGACTGGAGTTTAGTAGACTCGGCCGAATACGAAGAGTTGCACGCAATCGATCAAGACGTGCGCTCTCTTGGCCCGGCTCCGTACTTCGTCAGCGAGGTTGACGGAAAGGGCGAAGAGACACCAATCGAAGACGCCGATGCGTTGTGGGACTACATCGACGCGCGTGGTCGCAAGGCAACGCGCCTTCAGCGATACAAGGGTCTTGGCGAGATGAATGCCGAGCAGCTTTGGGAAACGACGCTCGATCCCAACGCGCGCGTGATGTTGCAAGTGCGACTCGACGATGCGGTGCAAACTGATCAGATTTGCACCATCTTGATGGGCGATCAGGTCGAACCAAGGCGCCAATTCATCGAGGAGAACGCGCTTAACGTCAGGAATCTTGACGTCTGACGTTGTCGATTTCAAGGCGAACGGCCCAGCTTGTGCATCGGGCTCTTGCGTCCTCACTTCGGCGACTTAGCTTCGTCGTTGGGCGTGACGTTAGGCGGATGCTTGATACGTTGTCGCTGCCCCGTTTAGGCCCGTGACGGGTTTGGAGATTCTCATGCGTTTTGATCGCTTCACGACGAAGAGCCAAGAATCGCTGCGCGAAGCTGCTGATCAAGCATCGCGGCGTGGCAATGCGGAGTTGTACCCCGAGCACCTACTGCTCGCGCTACTTTCGCAAGATCAAGGCGCGGCAGGACCGGTGCTGCAGAAAGCGGGCGTCGAGGTTGCCGCTCTCTTTCAGGCGATAGAAAAGAAAGTTGACGGTTTCCCACGTGTCACGGGCGGCGCAGAGCCGGGTCTCGCACGGCGCACGCTCGATGTCCTTCGTCGCGCTGACGATGAGGCCAAGCAACTGAAGGACGAGTTTGTCTCCGTCGAACAC
>JAHFDZ010000278.1 GCA_023248745.1 Myxococcales bacterium
ATTCAAAGACGTTCAATGCGAAACTTGCCACGGTCCAGGCTCAAAGCATCGATCGAATCCTTCGGATCGCAACGCCATTGAGCGCAGCCCGAAGCAGTCCATGTGTCTTTCGTGCCATCATCCACCGCACGTCGAGCAGTTCGACGTTGCCGCGAAGATGGAGCTCATTGTGGGCCCAGGTCACGGACGCGGAAAATAGATCAAATTTAGTTACACACTTGTCGGCGCTTCTTCGCGGCGCTTGAGCCATGAAGGTCTCGCGTAGGCGATCGTATACAGAATGGCGCCGATCCAATTGGATAGCGCAACGCAGATGAAGAGGCGTTCAAGCGTACGCTCTTGCGCTAAACCGATCACACAAAGTGGTATTTGAATCAAGACCACCAGAGTCGCGTCGAGGGCCATCGTCCGCTTTGTGGCGCCTGCACCTGCCATGGCATTGCCGAGCGCGATGCCGAACCCAAGCCCAAGGTATGAAGGGGCCACCAAGGCGACGTATTGAATCGCAATCGCAAGCGAGGTTGCATCGGAGCTAAAAAAGCTGAGCGCCCAGAGCGCGTGGCCGAGCAACAGCCAAGCGTATGCCACGTTGGTCAGCGCGTCGTAGCCGCCCGTGATCCAGCCGGTCCATCGCGCCCGACTCACAAGGCCTGCGCCAAGGTTTTGCCCCACAAATGTCTGCGCAGCGCTCCCCCAACCCATCGCCACAAAGAGCGCCATCGAGTCGATGCGAAAGACGAGTCCCATCGCCGTCGTCGCCGTCTGGCTTCCTTCGGTCGTAAAGAATCTTGCCACGAGCGAGTGCACAAAAATCATCCCGCTCATGCGAAGCACAAATTGCGAACTCGACGGCCAGGCGAGTGTGACAAGTTCTCGCATGCGCGCTCTATCGATACCGGGCGAAGCCGGTATCGCGAAAATGCCTCGGAAGCGTCGAGCGGTGATCCAGACGATCGGAATCAGCACGAGCGAGCGCGCAATGACCGTCGCCCAAGCCGCACCCATCATGCCCATTCGCGGAATGTGGAGTGCGCGAGCGATCGGAATCCCCCAAGCGAATGCTTGAGGTCGTGGCCCGTCGCCAAAAATGAACAACACGGCCAGGAACAAATTGATCACGTTGCCGAGTGCAAGCAGCGCGACAGGTGTCTTCGCACTCCCGAGCGCGCGTTGAATAGTTGTAAGGTGCAGTAAAAAGAAAATCGAGAAACTGCCGGTAACAACGACGCGCAGGTATCGCGTTGCAATGTCGGCGACGTCACCCTTGGCGCCAAACGCGAGCCGTACCAAAGGGCCTGCGAACGCAAGTCCGATCACGACGAAGACAACGGACAGTGCAGCGACCGCGAGAAGAGATTGCCAAGCGGCTCGTTGGACCTCTTCTTTGCGGCCTGCACCGTGATGTCGCGAAAGAATCGCGCTCGTGGCGGTTGAGATTCCGTAGCTCACGATCGTGCCCAATGCGGCGAGTTGATCGCAGAACCCAAGGGCGCCCGTTGCGGCGTTTGCCTCACTCGTCGGAAGATGCGCGACGAGGTACGCGTCGACCAGATTGAACAGGGTCTGAAGCACCATCCCAATTGCGAGCGGCACTCCAAAGCGCGCTATCTCGAGGACGAGCGGCCCCTGCAGAATGCGAGTGGTCGAACGATCGTGCGTTACCAAGCGAGGGCACAGTAGCCGCGCCGGCGCCTTTGGGCGAGCCGTGAGGCTGATTGTGCAAAATGCCCATAAAAACGCGGTTGAGTTCCAAGAACGCGCGATCAAGCGTACGCATGCATGCCTTCCCGACCCTCTGCAATCCCCACATGCCGCTCTAGCATTCGTGGCCCATTCGTCGAGGTGCAAGGAAACGTTTGCGCGAAGAAAAAGACAGGGTCTGCGCTCCTTTCGCAGCAAGGGTAACGGTGTTAGGTTAATGAAGCTCCTGCCGCGGTTTTTTGCCGCGTTTTGCAGGGGGGCTATAGAAATGGTGTTTCAGTGAGTGACCCCAACAAGCCCGAGTCCGCGTCACGCGTTTGGCTCCCGTCCAGTCGACGAGAGTTGATCACGCGTGTCGGAGCTGCGGCGGGCGTGCTTGCGGGCTCGGCTGCGCTCGGACGGCTCGTTTGGGACCAGGGTGGCTTCGGCGTCGCCGAATCGAACAGCGCTCGCCAGGTGCGTGACTACCGTCTGAAGGACCGTCCCAACGAAAAGGGCACCGAGCTCGCCGAGCTGGCCATTGCCCGCGCACCCATCGGCGCAAGCGAAGACCAGATCCCCACACCCGAAACATTGGTGAAGCGCGCCGTCGACGCTCTCGGCGGCTTCAAGCGGTTTATCAGTCGCGGTGACATCGTCGTGATCAAGCCCAACATCGGGTGGGATCGCATGCCGGTGCACGCCGCGAACACCAACCCACACGTCGTCGCCGCAGTCGTCAAGCTTGTTTACGAAGCCGGCGCCAAGAAGGTGATCGTTGCGGATGGTTCGTGCAACGACCCCAATCGGTGCTTTCAACGCTCAGGCATTTGGCGCGCGGCCTATGGCGTCGGCGCCGACGTCATCTTGCCATCTGAACACCGCTTCCGTCGCATGCGTCTCAAGGGCGATGTCCTCGACGAATGGCCTGTCTTCACAACCTTGGTCGAAGCCGACAAAGTGATCAACGTTCCCGTTGCGAAGCACCACAACCTCGCGAAGTACACCGCGGCCATGAAAAATTGGTACGGCGTGCTCGGCGGTCGTCGCAATCGCCTCCATCAAAATATCGACACATCCATTGCCGATCTCGCGACGTTCATGCGGCCGACGCTCAACGTCGTCGATGCGATTCGCGTCCTGATGCGCAACGGCCCGCAGGGAGGCAACATCGAAGACGCAAAGGACATGCACACGATCATCGCTTCCGTCGATCAGGTTGCGATCGATGCGTTTGGTGCAACGCTGATCGGTCAGCATCGAGACAACCTTCCATACGTCAAGATGGGCCACGAGCGCGGTCTCGGCACGATGTACTGGGAGAATCTGCGTCGGGCAGAGGTCTAGAGGCCGCCATGCGTCCCACGGCTACGCCCCAACAGGAGACACCACACGCGCACGTCGGCCTCGATGTGCATCGTCTTGACGCCGAGTTGCATCACACCGGCCACGTCGAGGTCGAACCCATTCCCTGGAAAACGGGTCGCGTTGGTGTTGTCGATCCGATCGATCGATCAGTTCCCTTGACCGTCAACCCGGTTGTCGAAGCGCCGCCTCGCGCGACTGCGCAAAGCGCATCAAAGAAGAACTGTGGCTCTGAAGCATGCGAGTGCAAGACGGCGCCCGTCGACGCTCCCGAAAAAGACGCAAGCAAGATGCGATCGGCGAGCGCCGCCCGCTTTTCGCAACTGGGTGAGTTACTTGGTCTTGGTACCCCCCGCGAAGAGAGCGCCTCGGCAAGTGCCGTAGCTGCGGCTCTTCCAGGCGCACCGAGCAAGCCAAAGAAAATTGACCCAAAGTTGCCAGGGTCCGGAATCCCCGCGCGCAAATCGATCCGCGCGCTCATGTGGGTGCGAAGGTTCTCGCAAGTCTTCTTCTTCGGTCTGTTCATGTACTTCCTGTTTCAAACAGGATTTCGTGGCAGCTTCGCAGCGAAGGCCGATGCCGTCATCCGCATGCCTTTGCCCGTCGAAGGCTTCTTGCTCGCCGATCCATTCGTCGCCGCAATGACACTGCTCTCGACGCACACCGTCTATCGGGGCCTCTTGTGGAGCGTTGGGTTGCTCGCGATCACGCTCGTGTTCGGTCGCGTATTTTGCGGCTGGATTTGCCCGTTCGGAACGCTGCACCACTTCTTCGCATGGCTCGTACCGAGCAAGTACGGTCGCGGCGGATCACGCGTCGAGGCGAACAAGACGCACGCCTACCAGCGCGTGAAGTACTACTTGATGTACGCGTTTTTGGTCGCGAGTGTTTTTGGGAGCGCGATCGGCGGCATGTTCGATCCAATTTGTATCGCAGTGCGATCGATTGGACTCGGCGTCATCCCTGCTGCTCAGTACATGACGGGTCGTACTCTCGGCGCGGCGCAAAACGTGAGCGTGCACGTCGTGCAGTCGAGCGCCGACGGCACGCAAGATTTTCTCGCCAAAACGGTGTGGCAGAACAAGCAGTTCTACTTCCACCAAACGTGGTTCATCTTGTTCTTGCTCGCCGCGGTTCTTTTCATGAACCGGTTCATTCCGCGGTTCTGGTGCCGCGTGCTGTGCCCGCTTGGCGCGTTCCTGGGTGTGTTTTCGCGCTTCGCACTTTTCGGCATGGAGAAAGACCATGCAAAGTGCACCGATTGCAATTTGTGCCTCGTCAATTGCCAGGGCGCTGACAGCCCGCAAGGTGGCGTCAAGTGGCGGCAGGACGAGTGCCACATGTGCCTCAACTGCGAGAACGCTTGTCCCGAAGACGTGATCAAGTTCCGCTTCCTGCCCAATCGGCAAAGTGCGATCACCAAGCCCGATACCGATCGTCGCACTGCCCTTGCAGCGGTCGGCGCCGGCGCAGTCTTCATGTCGGGCTCGCGCATCGCCGACGTGATTGACGTCAACTATCATCCCAAGGTCATTCGGCCACCAGGCTCTGTCGAAGAGCGCGCATTTCTCGAGCGATGCATCCGCTGCGCCGAGTGCATGAAGGTGTGCCCAAACAACGCGCTCCATCCTGCGTTCTTCGAGGCTGGCGTCGAAGGTCTTTGGACGCCAATTCTCATCGCACGCGTTGGTTACTGCGAACACTCATGCGTGCTCTGTGGCCAGGTGTGCCCAACCGGCGCGATTCAGAAGATCACCGAAAAGGAAAAGCAAGGCATCGGCATCCCGCCCATCAAGATTGGGACCGCATTCTACGACATAGGGCGCTGCTTGCCTTGGGCGATGGGAACGCCGTGCATCGTGTGCGAGGAATTCTGCCCGACGTCGCCGAAGGCCATCTGGGTCGAAGAAGTCGATCGTGCGCCCATGCGTGAGGCGAAGTTCGGTCCCGACGGTTCTGCCCCTCCGATGAAGACCGTAAAGCTACAACGGCCGCACGTCGACCCCACGCTGTGCATCGGATGCGGCGCTTGCGAGAAGGTCTGCCCGGTTCAGGACCAGCCTGCTGTGTACATCACAAGCGTTGGCGAAACGCGTTCGAAGACGAACGTGATCACGCTTGAGGGTACGAACTACAACCAGAAGACGTGATGCGGTTGGTCCGATGTGCCATCCCGTTTGCTGTCGAGGGCGATCGGGGAACTGGCGCACATTGCTTCATTTCGTCATGCGGCGTATACGCGCGGAATGTGTCAATCGAGCATGAAATCAATACTGGCTTCCGCGTTGACGTTCGGGCTGATCACGACCGCCGCAGCGGCCGAAGAATCGAAAAAGGGGCCGATCTATGTCCAAGCATCTTTGATGGGCCTATCGGCTAACGGCTATTACGGTGGCACTCCCATATCGACAATAAAGGCGGGCTTTCGCATGGACCTCGAAGGGGGATACCATTTGAGCGGTCGCCACGATGGCCTTGTGGTCGGGGTGCGGCAGGGATTTAACTTCAGCGATTTTTCGTCCGGTTCGACACAAGCGCGCTTGGGATACGACCTCGCGCTTCCCAACATCATTGGGAAAAACGAATTGATCATCGCTCCCTACGCAGCATTCGGAGCGGGATACCAGTTCGTGTCGGCTGCTGGGGACGCTGCGTTTGCGATGACGTTTGGAGCGGAGGGACGCCTTTTCGTTGCTGACAAAGTGTATGTGCACTTTCGCCCAATTGATCTCGGCGTGTGGATCGGCAGTCAGACGAACGTGGCGTATTCGATGGCCGGTGGAGCCGGGATGTCGTTCTAGTCGACGCGCGAGGTTTGCTTGCGCGACGCGAGAACGCAGCGGGCGGAAAACAAAAAAGCGAAAGGCGACAGAGCAAGAGGCCCCGTCGCCTTTGTGCGCGCCAAACGAAAGGTTTTGCGCGCACACGTTCGTCGGTGATTACTTCTCCGCTACAACGAGCTCGAATGCTTCGGTGAGCTTGCGAGCCGCGCCCTTTTCGTCCGAGCCGAGTGTGACTTCGATCTCGACGTGGTCACCGTCCTTCGCGTTTGCAGGCGCGTAGTACGTGTGCATTTCGGTTTCGAGTTCTGTCTCGAGCGCGGCGACTGACCCCTTCGCAGCTCGCTTGTCGGCGATCTGCTTTTGCAGTGCAGCGATCTTCGCCTCGTCACCGAAGCGACCTGGGCCTTTTGCAACACGCCAAGTATCATTTTGATCGGTTGAAACGTCGAACGTGACTTTGTCTCCGATCGAAACCGTGTCGATCGCGGGTTGGATTGCCACGCTCGGGATAATCCGAACGAGCACGCCTGTGCGCTCGTCGGAATCGTCTTCGACGCTGAGGAAGATCGGCTGAAGGCCGTCTTTCCAAGCAGGTGCCGTGAACATAAAGCCCTTCGCATCTTTGGCACCGACCGTGCCAGTAGGCGATCCGGGTTCGCTCTTGGCCGTGACCGTGAAGGACTTGAAGTCGCCCGTCAAATCGAAGTGCCGCGAAGCGCCAGCTTCGAGTTCGACGGTTCTTGAGCCGATTGTGAAGCCTTGGCCGCCTCTGGATCTTGAGCCGCCGTAAACCGCGGTATCACTCGTCTCGCAAGGATCGTTTGGTTGATAAGGCTTGTTGGTGTGTGGCTGTGATTGGCGCATGAACAGGCGGCGGAACACCGCACACTCGCGCGCAAAGACCATCGGCATCAACGTGTTCTTTTCGCGGACCCACTGATGTGCCCACTGGTTGCCACCGTCAAGGCCGCCGTGCCATCCGTGCATGACGTTGAGATCGCCCTTGATCTCTTTGATGTCGCGCGATGGGTTCGCAGTGAGATGCTCTTTCGACCCAAGCAGCGCGAGGAGTCGATCGATCTCGCTCGGTGGCAAGAAGGACAACTTGATGAGTTGGACCGTGTTGAATGCAGGGCCGAAGTCTCGCCACTTGAAATGCTCTTCGCCCGACGACTTCTTCGTCTTGAGGCCCATCATGCCGTTGAGTTCGACGATCGATGTTGCGACGCCGTTTTCGCTGCGCATGCTGTTCGCAAGTTCTTGGACGGCGTTTCCTGTACCCGCAGCGTGCTTTGCGGCGAACAAATCATCGATGTACCCGGACGAGTGCATCCAGCGATCAGCCCACTTGCACATGTCCATTCCGAACGATTTTTTGATCATCGAGTTCGCAAAGGACGCAGTCTGCACCTTGATGTCGTAAACAAACTCTTTGTACGGAGCGATCGCTTCGGCGAGGAGCTTGTCGATAATTTGCTTGATGTCCTTCACAAGATCGCGCGCAGCCATGATGACTTCCGATGCCTTGTCGGGTGCGCCGATCATGCGGATGCCGTAGCCCCACCAGAAATCGTGAAGCGCTTCCGAAGCAACGCTCAGCGGTGACTTGCAGAGATTTGTCGTCGATGCCTTCCACTTTTCTGGGCCGCCTTGTTGGCACACCATATCGGTGACGCTTGGCGGGCAGGCTTTGTAGCGCGGATCGTTTTCGTTTTTGAGCATGAGCGGCTGCAAGACGGCGAAGCTTGTCTTGGGCCACTCGAGCAGACCTTCGTCGATATTCGAGATCCATTCGTTGAAGAACGGGATGATAAACTTCGTAATCGTCGTCGAGACTCGGACCTCGATTTCGAGGGTTGTCTTGGCGCCTTGCGCTACGATGAGAGCGGCCTCGGCCTCAATTACGCCTTTG
>JAHFDZ010000040.1:0-2402 GCA_023248745.1 Myxococcales bacterium
GAATGGTGGACGCGGCTGTCGGCGCGAAGAAACCTTAGCGCGTTCTATCGGGCAGCCACGGCGTCGCTGGACGTCGCTTTCGTTTCCCATCGCGTGCGCAAGTAAGGCCACAACGATTGCCCGAGGCCTTTGAAGTGGTCGATGTGATCGGGCTCGCGCATGCCTTCGTAGCCGGTCACGTGAAAATTGCCGCGATGCGTTTCGTAGACGAGCTGCATGCCGCGTGGTCCCACGCCTTCGTGACGATCTTTTTCGAGGCCAATCATGTCGAGGAGCGTGTTGGTCGCCTTGGTTGTGCTTGCGTAGCCAACCGTGCGGATGGACGAGTGTGTCATCGCAAAGAGGGCGTCGCCTCGCATCGCGCGCGCCGCAAACCGTGCGTACTTTTGCAAACCGTCGCGATACACGTCGCCGGTCGGCCCGTACATTTCGTGAAAGCCGTCTGCGAGAACGACCGCGTCGATCTGTTCGGACCAGTTGGGCTTTGAGAGAATTGCGCCCACTGCAGCAAAGCCAGCGCTCCAGCCTGTGAGTGCGACCCGATTGCGCGTGAGGCCTCGCATGCCGGTCTTGGCGACGTTCTTGTCGACGCTCGCAAGCAGTTGCTCGAACGCTCCTGGATATTGGTACTGGCTGCTGTACACGCCGGAGCTGATCCCGAAATTCACGCTTACGACAATCGCGTTGACGTTCGCTTCGTCGATGGTGTCTTCGACAATTTGAGGGCGACCGTGGAAGAAGAAAACGAGATCGTAACTGTTGTTGATCGGTTTGAACTTCTTCGGCACGTACATCATGCAGCAGCCGAAAAATACGTGCTTGCCGCGCGCGCTCTCAACGGAAGGATCGAGCGGAGCAGGTGCGCTGCGTTGATCAATCGTTGCTTGATCGGGCGTCGGCAGCTCATCGGCGTGCGCAAGCGAGGGAGAACCGATCGCAGACGCGAGGGTCATGGCGCAGGACAGCGCGAGCGTTGTGGTCGCTCGGGCGAAGGTGGCGAGTTTTGTCGTTTCGCTTCGCATGGGAATCGAGTTAACCCGCTTTTTCGGGCTGCGCACGGGAAACTGTACTCGAGGTTGATCGCTTTATAACGAGCTTGGAACGTTCCAGTTTCAGTGTGCCTATTTCGAGCGTCTCCGTTGCAAAACAGCCCTTGCCTGTGCCAAATCTGCACTTGTGAGCTCACGCGCTATGACAAGCGATGCCACATAGGCGAGCACGACGGCAAGAGCGCCAAACGGAACTGCGAGCTTTGGAAGTCGCGGCAAAAAGAACCCTGCGCCCGTGAGCAGCGCAACCGTTGTGCCGACCCGCACGAATGTGAGCAGTGGCAAGAACGCACCCGCGACCTTCCAAACGGCGGCGCTTGCGGCAACGAACGCGATGAGGAGAACGCTGCTTGTCACCATCGACGAACGAAGCAATTGTGTGGCCCCGAAGTCGGTACTACGGGTAAGAAAGTTGACCAAAAGTCCAACGAGCGCTGCGCTCGTCCACGTGAGGATGGAGGCGAGCCCTTCGCGACCGAGGCTGGTAAGAATGGTCATCGCGAGACCCAAAAGCGCAAACGCGGTCATACCCGTTGCGAGAATGCGGAGTGTGTTCGTTCCGCCGTCGGCAACAACGTGGCCGTAGGCAAAATTCAAAAGCGACCCAGGCAACGCGAGCACGATCGAGACGATGAGACCCACCAAGAGGAGTCCGATTCGTGCGCCTCGAATGACAAGGTCCTTGACCTCTTGAGAATTTTTGTTTGCGTGCGCGCGCGCCAACATCGGGAACAACACTTGCGTCACGCTAAAGAGGAGCTGATACGGCAAGAAGGCGAATAGCTGACATGCTTTGTACGTGCCGACCCACTCGTCTGCGCGCTTACTTGCGTCGACAAGTGCGAGGTCTTCGGCGCGAAGAGACAAGCTACGACCGAGAAGGAAAAGGTCTGCTTGCATCAGAAGGTTAATGCCGAGCTGCGCGCTTGCGATCGTGAGCCACTGCACGAGGTAGGTCTTCGCCGTCGGTAGCTTTGGATCGACGCCCGCCGCGCCCGTTCCCGTCCAGCGCAAAGCGAGCGGCAAAATGAAGCACGCGGCGATCGCAAATCCGACCGTGGTGCCGAAAGGGCCTGCGCCGCGCGCTGCGAGCAGCACGCCGCATCCCACCATCAAGACTGTGCGAATGGTTGCAAACATGACGTCGAGCGACGCCTGCCGCACAAATTGACCGCGACCGTTGAGCGCGCCGATTAGGGGCGCGTAGCAACCGTACGCAATCAGTACGACCGCCATGACCATGAGCGGCAACCGAATGTGCGGCGCGTGCTGAAACGAAGCGATCAATGGTGCGGCGATGGCAAGGCTAAAGCCGAGCGCAATCGACAATGGCACGTGCACCCGAAGCGCTTT
>JAHFDZ010000040.1:2412-28624 GCA_023248745.1 Myxococcales bacterium
ACAACATTGTTGACGACGTTGGAAACGCTCAAGACGCGCGATAGCGCTCCATAGCCGTCTAGGCCGATTGCCGCCTTAAGAAGAGGCTGTTGAACAAAGCCAACGACGATGAAGAACATCTTCGCGGCGAGCACTGCGAGACCGCCGCGCCCGGCATTCGTTTGCTTTTCTTCAGAGGTTTCAGCCACGCTCACGCTTGAACACGCTTTGTCGCCGCGTGGCAAGGCGAACCACGCGGAGCCCATTGGCTTGACGACGTTCAGGCCCGCTCTGAGCGATGGGCCAGCGAATGCTCAGGGCGCGATCCAGAGCGCGCCTTCGTAGCCACCGGTGACCGCAGCCGACACGCTGTCAACGGTCGCGGTAGCGGACGGACCGGCTCCGTAGGGCCCTATGCAGCTCGCGGACGCCGTGCCGAAGAGTTCGATCCAGATGACCGTCTTTGTCCAGTCGAGCGATGCGATCGGCGTTGGCACTTGCAACGCGATGTGACGCGTGACGGTGCCGTCGTTGCTCTCGGACGACGATGTCTTGGAGAGCGTATTGCTAAACTCTTTGTGCTCGCCCGTGGCTCCACTCTCGTAACCTATGACGCCCATTTTGACAGAGGTCGAAGCGCTGGTCCCAGCGGTCGTGTCGACAGCCATTTCGATATTGAGTGTTGCGTACGCCTTCTCACCTTTGATTGCGCTTTTGAGCTGAGTTTTTTGCATCCCTGAGAGCGAAGAGAGATCGAGCTCGTACCACGTCGAAACCGAATCGCTCGTGGACGTAGGAGGGTTGCATTTGACGGAGGCAAAGCCGCTGTCGCGTGACTTGAGCGGCACTTCGCCAAAGATTACCGACCCGGCGGGCAAGTTCGCAATGATTCCGAGCGCATCGGTAGAAGTGCGGACGGGTTCAGTGGATGATTCGACGTGAGTCGCGCACCCTATGATGAGAAAGGCAGGACCGCAGAAAATAAGAGACTTCATGGAATAACCCCCGGTGTGTAGACGCTCGCGCGGCCCGAAGGTCGCGGCGTGTGGCCCTTTTTTGCTCGCAAGCTCGCAAGAATGGGAAATGCGCTGCCGCACACATGAATCCGCGTTGCGTGGCACTCCGCAATGCTCCGATACTCAACGCGTGGATCTCAGCGAACTCACACTCGCCTCGTTTCAGCCCTGTATCGGTACGCAATTTGTCGTCACCGATGTTGACGACCTTGTGCTCACGCTCGAAGAAGCGACGCCCATCGGTGGAAATGATGGGCTGAGTTTCTCGCTCGTCTTCGTCGCAAGCGAGAACGCAACCGCGCCTCAGCGCATTTACGCATTTCGCCATGAGGCGCTTGGAACGTTCTCGATGTTCATCGTTCCCCTGGGGCCAGCTCCGGATCGCAAGATGCGCTACCAGGCGGTCTTTAGCAGGGCGTCACGATGATCGTTCTTCGACCGATTCAAGAGCGCGACCTTGAATTGCTCAAGAAAATTTACAGTTCAACCCGCGACGAAGAACTGCGCGTTGTCACGTGGGCGCCTGGGCAAAAGGAGGCCTTTCTCGAACAGCAATTTGCGGCGCAGCACAAGGCGTACACCGAGAACTATCCCGGCGCAGAGCTCTCGGTGATCGAGGTTGATCACGAACCTGCCGGACGCTTCTACGTGCACCGCACACCGCACGACTTTCGCGTGATCGATATTGCGGTTCTACCTTCGTTTCGAGGCAAAGGTATTGGCGGCGAGCTGTTGGGAAAGTTAATTGACGATGCGAACCGCGTGAATGTGCAGGTCTCCATTCACGTCGAGATTGAGAATCCCGCGCGGCGTCTTTACACGCGGCTTGGCTTTGAGTTCGTTGAGAACCGCGGCGTCTACGATTACCTCGTGCGCCGCGTGCAGTAGTCACCAAGCTCCGTTCAGCTGCTTGGATAGGCCCCCCAAATCGCGATGATGAAGTTCAGCGCGAGACACGGTGGCATTTGTCTCGCGCTGAGGCCGCTGCCCGATTGATAGGCATTGCCTGGCCCCATCGTTTCGGAGCCGGACTGTGTGCCAACGGCGATGTCGGCCTGGGTGTGCATCGGAAATCGTCCTCGAAAATCGGGTAGATTGAACGTGCTCTTGCCGTCGCCGGCGCCAGCATATGCAGTGCCGATGACCGCGAAAAGCGTTTGGTTCTGGGCAACCGGGAAAATTTGGCCATCGCAAAACGCGTACCCTATCGGGGCAAAGTTGAACCCAACGACCTTGATCTCGCCAATGTAGGGATCCATTTTTCTCTCTCGTCAGCGCGAAGGCCAATACCCGCAGAGCGCGATGATGAAGTTCACCGCGACGAAGGGTGGTGAGGTGATGGCAAAGCCGCTACCTGCGGTCGTCGAAGGAAAGTCGGCTGTGCTTCCGGGGTCGAATCGCGTTCCAATGTTGTTGCTTGAAACAGCTTTGAGGAGGCGTCCGCGCATGTCGGGAAGCGCGAAAGTACTCACGCCGTCGCCACCAAATTTGGTGCTCATGAGTGCGAAGAGTGCTTGGTTTTGGTTAATCGAAAGCACCGCGCCGTCGCACCGGGCGTAGTAGCGCGGCAAGTGATTTCCACTTCCGAGTATCTTGATTTCACCGAGGAAATTGTCGCTCATCCCGTACCCTCTTTCGCAACCAACATTAGGATCTCGGTGGATAGACGCCTGCGATGCAGATGATCGGTTGGAAGCCCAATGCCCTCGGACTGATCAACGGAGTCGGTCCGAGCGTCATCGTTCCCTGAATTTCGTTTCCAGACGTGAGTTGGTTGGATCCTGAGGTCGAGCCCAATGGGTAGGTGGAACTGCGATGCATCGGAAAGCGATCGATGAGATTGGGGATCTGAAATGTTGTGCTCCCGTTGCCGCCATAGGTGGTGCCCAGGAGCGAGTACAGCGCCACGTTTTGCACAAGGGGCAAGATGCTGCCATCGCACACAAGCCAGTACCGCGGCGCCCAGGCAAACGCGGTGAAACGGATCTCGCCGACAAACGCTTCCATTACGAATGTTCCTCTGCCGGGACGGCCCAGATGTACGCCGGCTTTTGGGGTGGAAACACAACGTCGAGTGGTCGCATCAACTTGCCGCTCGTGTCCTTGACGGTGAGGTAGTGCTTGCCGATGCCGTCTTCGTCGAAGATGTGAATCGCACCGCCTTGCGCGTCGACGACGTAGATCTTCTTGTCGGGGCCAAATTCTATTTCGTTTGCCGTGCGAAATGAGCCGACCAATGCTTCGTCTTTTGGCTTACCGTAAATTGACTTGACCTTCCCGTTGGCGTCAAAGATCTGCACGCGCCCATTGCCACTATCGAGCACGTGCACGTCACCATCGGAGTCGAGCGCAATTGCGCGGGGCGCGTTGAAGTTGCCCGAATCGGAGCCGTACTTTCCGATGCTGCGCACAAGCGCGCCGTCGAGCGAGTAGACTTGAATGCGGTTGTTGCCTGTGTCGGTGATCCAAAGATGATCGCTCGCATCGATGAGCATTGCGGCAGGGTAGAGCAGGTCATTCGCGCCGTTTCCGGCGTGGCCGATCAACGTTTCCACTTTGCCAGCGCCGTCGAATGCGGTTGCGCACGAAGAACCCCGTTCGAGCACGACGATCTTTCCGCTCTTGGTCGTGCAGACCGAAACCGGGAAGTTAATCAGCGGACCGTCAGCCTCAAACCCACCAAGCGTGAGGCCGTCCGTCCCATCGTCATTCAACTTGACGACTTGGCATTCGGCGCGATCGAGGCGAAACGTCCCGCTTTCAGTGAAGACGAGTTTGTGGTTTCCAACGGTGTACGTGAAGTCTTGGGTCGGCGGCGCTATGGGACCGCTATCGCCGGGCGCGCCTGGAATCGCAGGTGCGCCCGTGCTGCAACCGGTGACCCAGACGAGTCCGACCGAAATGCCGAGTAACTTTGAGAAGTCACGACGCATCATGGGTGTGCGTCCTAGAACGGACGGGCATGTGCCATTCTGAAGGCCGTGCGGTGGGAAATGCCGCTTCTCTCCATAGGTAAGTCGATGCGCTACCTATCCTTACGCTTGTCCTGTCACACTTCCGGTTCGCACAACGATAGGTCCCTTATGATTCGGCGTCGCTTGCCTGCGTTGCTTTCGCTGCTTGCGGCTCAGGCGTGCACGCTCGAAAAAGTGCGTGTGGCACCGCCGCGTGATAGCGAGGTCGTGAGCCCCAAAATGGCTCCTCAAGACCTGCCGCGAGACGCGTCGTCTCCGCCGCGTGCGAGTGAGACCAGCGTCGACAGGGCGCACCTCGATGATGGTGACGATGACTTAGACACTGAAAGCAAAGTCGACCTTCCACTCCGCGCGCACTTTGAGAAGGTCGGGCAAGCTCCACTCGCGCTCAAACGGATCTGCGATCTTACCGTTTTTCACGGCAAACTTTATGCGGCACATGCCAATCAGCCGCTTGGCACCGATGGCGCGACCATTAGCGTGTACGATCCACGCGATACTGAAAAACCTTTTCGCGTCGCGTTCGATTGGAACCGACCGGGTGAACCCGACAAAGGGGGCGGCGCAGGGCAAGGATTTCTGCGCGTGCATCGTGTTGTAGACGATCCTTCGAAGAAGGACGGTGCGCGTCTCTATGTTCCCGATGCGGACCCGCCGTACGCAGGCTTCGGTATCGCCGATCGCGGGACAGAAGGGTTTGTCTTCGTCTCTGATCATGACGGCATGTTGCGAAAGCGCGTGCGCCCGGCCACAGGCCCCCTGCATCTCCGACGCGAGAAGGGTCTGCCGGTGCATCGGTGTTGCCGCGCGCCTACCACGTTATCGACACCATTCGATGGCGAGATGCCACGTGGGCATCGACGGGTTCGGTTCCACCCACCGCGTTGGCATGGCGAGGCCCCTCACCGGGCGCGATCCATCGGATGAGCGATGACATGAGTCGTATGGTCTACGAAGTTGACTATCCGAATCCGTACAAGGCCGGCGTGTGGCGTCTCACGTTCATGGTGCGGTATGGAGGAAAGATCTTCGCGGGCATTCAGGACTACGACGGGCGCGAGCCGAACGACTTGGTAACCATAGAATGTAACGGTGAAGGTAACGATTCACGCTGCCCCCAAGACAAACTCGTCGTTACGGGTAAGCGCGTGACCGAGAGTGGCGCCGCTCTCACCTTGCGGTGGTACGCGGACCAGAAAGGGCGACTCTACTGGATCACCTTGAACCACGAAGGCGTCGTGCTTCGTGTCACGATCGATGGGCAGGAGTGGCTCACGATGCCCTTGCCGCAAGAGGCAGGGAGACCGACCGACGTGATGCGCGTTGGCGATCGGTTGGTATTGCTGGCCGAGAGGGGTGTGTTTTCGACTCCAGCGGCAAAGCTCGTTCCGGATGCGAATGAATGGATGGCGATTGCAACTGTGGATGGCCTTCTGAAGAAGCCCAAGGAAAAGTCGCCGTTCACACTCGACGACTATTTCTGCGGCGCACCGATCGCGGCGTTCGATGGTGCTCTCTACGTGGGTGGTCAGCGGGGTGGTGCGTTGTACCGCGTGGTTGAAGACAAATGAATCGCTCGCGCGCAAAACGGCATTGTGTGGTTGCACGATGAACACGCGTTCTTGGCTACGATTGGGCGTTGCGGTCACCATCGGTTCGCTTGCGGCGATCGCAATTTTTGCTCTTGTCCATCACAAGCGCGTTAAGCGCGAGCATGCGCTCCGGCAATGGCGCGAGGCCGAGCTGTGCATGTTTGACGAAGTTGGGAGCGCAGAAATCACAAAGGCATTTCGCACGCGACAACTCATGGGTGTCAAGAGCGACGGTGGACCGTGGCCTTTCGCTTGCGCGGTGTGGGTTGACCGCACGAGAGATGCGCTCGGCGAGGGCAACGCTTCTTTCGACGCGCTTAGCCACGCGTTGAAGGCGCCGAGTGCCGCCACGAGCGAAGTGACCGCGCTTGCTTCAACGGTTGCGTTAGCGCGTGCGGCGGTGGGGCTCGAGCCTAGACCCAAACATGATTCGACAAGTTATTTGACGATCGAGACGCTCGAGCGCGAAATGTCAATTTCGAATGATCGAAACGTCATCGATCGCATTTCAACCGAGCGGTTCGCAAGCGAACACCTGCCGCTGTTGATCGACGATCAAAGAGGACCACTTCGCGTTTGCACGATGTCGCCTTCCGACCAAGTCATGCACTGCAACGAGTTTTCACGCCCGGACGATCAAGCATTTGCGCTAGACGGCACTTCGGATGAGGGGCAAGCGCCGCACGTCTTCGCGCAGCCAAAGCCCGTCCCGACCCATTGGGGGGTCCACTACTACCACCACGTTTACAGTGCAGCCGATGGGCATTTGATCAACATGTCACCTCTCAATGAGGTACTTACCGGTCACGTTGCGAAGGACGGTTCGATCACGCTATTCGGGCGCGACGCAAAGTCTGATCGGGTGGTTGTCACGAGGTCGATCGATGGATCGTCAACGGTCGCCACGTTGGTGGATCCGCCCGTCGTCTACGACGATTTTTGTACGCGTCCCTACCGCGAGCCAATGGGTAAGGGACCTTACGACTTGGTGTTTGGCGACGTTGTGGGATGGGCTGATGGCAAAGGCAAGGAGACAGCGTTTGGGTTCGTCTCGATCGCCGGATTGAAAGATCCCGGCGCTACGATCAAGCGGCCCGATGCGCACAATCACTGTCCGATGTCCCTCGACATTGAGGGATGCCGCGCAGGCAACAAGACCTTCATTCGCAATGAACGAACCCTGGTGGGTATCGGAAAGGCGTTCGTTGCGCTGGATCCCAGCGTTCAATTTGGCGCCACGTGTACCGAAAACGATCGCGGACCAATTCCTTTCCGTCAAGATGATAGCTCGGGGCATTGCGGCACCGCGAGCTGCGGACTGTTTCAACTTACGAACGACACTTTGGATCGTGGCAACCAAGATGCTAAGGCCACCGTGCGGTTTAGCGGCTGGATAGGGGACAAGTTCCTTGTGGTGTGGTCGACGGCTCACCTTGGCATTCGCTATCGATTGGCCGAGCCGTCGCAATTCGAAGGGACGGCGGATCGCATCTTGATCGATCACGCACACGCTGAATCGCCGGACGCTGGCGACTCGTTGAACGGTGACGCTGTGCGCATGCGGTTGTTTTCACGCCCGACCTTTGCGCTCGTGCTTATCGCGAGCGCGCGCGGGGTGTTTGCCATTCGCATCGATGGCGAAGGCAACGCGACGGTGCCGCGCGTTGTGGTTTCCGGTAGCCGATGAGCCGAGTCGAAATGGTAATTTAGTTGATGATTCAGTTAATTGCGGGCGACCCCATCACCTTATGCGGGGAACCTTAGGGTGGCAGTTGCAACAGGCTGCTTCCTTCTTGGGTCGCGGCGAGTGCGTGGCTTGCGTAGTAGTTGCTTAGGACACTTTCGCACTTGCGCTTGCCACCCAGTTCCTTGCTGAGCGCAGGAAATGTTGAGCCGCAGGTGAGATGGGCAAGTTGCTTACTCAATGAGTTGATGCTGAGTGCGAGCTTCTCCATCTCGTCCCAGGGCGCAATGTACGATGTGACCGGTCCCTCTTCGTCAGGCGGGGGTGGAGGTGGCTTCTTCTTGAAGCGGCGAGCAACGCGGATCACGGTTTCGAGTCCGCTGCTCTGCTTCATGTCGACGTAGCTGGCCGCTTCGCGGGTCGTCATGCTTCCCCGCGCGGCGCGTAGGAGTGTAAGACGGTGAACGGCGCCTGTCGCGCGACTGTACGGATAGTCCCATCCGTAATTGCCAGGAACACTATTAGTATACCGATACCCGGTCGATCTATCGGCGATGGCGTAGTCCTCCGATATCGCGACGATCGAGTCTATGAGCTGGGTCCATAGCCGTTGCTCCTCGATGAGGGCCGCGCGCTCTGGCGGTGACGAAGTGTCAATTATGTTGACTAACTCGCTTTCCACTTGCTGTTGCATGCAGATCGACCGCCAGTTGGCGCTTTGTAGCTGGGCCACTATCCAGACCTCTTCGTTGGCGCGTTCGTCGAGCGTGCACTGAAATGCAAGGCGTAGGGCGGCTTGGCGCGCGTAATCCAAGACCGAAATACTCGGGCTCCAAAAGGAGCTTACGAAGCGGAGGTCGGCTCTTTTTCCGTTCGCCTGAGTGGCACCCGTAAAAGCGTCGACGCGGACGGTTCGCAGGGGTGCGAACTTCGTAAGGGACAAGACGTCGCTGGTGCTGAGCTTGACGTGGTCGAGATCGAGGTTGTGCAGTTTGGGTAGGGCCTCGATCGAAGAAAGACCTTTCGCGGTTACAGTCGTTTCTCGTAAATCAAGTTGACGAAGAAGAGGCAGTCGCGCGAGCGTCGGCATGCTTGCATCGGTCACCCCTGTAAACCCAAGCATGAGTCGCTCCAAACGTTGAAGTGAAACCACCGATGTCGCGACGCCGTCGCTCACCTGCGACGCCGTAAGGTCAAGCGAGCGCAGTTCGCGAAGTTGCGAGAGGTGAGCCAGCCCCACGTCTGTGATCGACGTTGATTGCAGATCGAGAACACGCAGCTCGGACAGCGCGCGAAGGTGAGCCAGCCCCTTGTCACTGACGTACGTTCCCCCAAGGCTAAGAACGCGAAGGTGTGGGAGAGCTTTGAGATGCGCGAGCCCTTCGTCAGAAACGAATGTGCCACTCAGATTAAGCACGCGCAGGTCATGCAATTGACTGAGACTTGCGACGCCCGCGTTGGTGATTCGTGTGCCGTGAAGGTCGAGCGATCGCAGTTGCGAGAGGCTCCCTAGTTGAGCGAGCCCCGCGTCGGTAATCGCTGCGCGGCGAAGTCCGAGTACGCGCAGGTTCGGCATCGAACGGGCCAACAAAAACATGCGATCGCCCACACCCGTGACATCGGTGAACGCAATTGAACGAAGTGACTTCAGCGTAAAAACGAAATCGAGATTCGCGCGGGTAGCTTCCGTGTCGACGAAGCTGAGCTCTCGAAGGCTCGGAAGGCCCTGCAGCATCGAGAGCGTGCCCGATAGAGTGCTTCCTCGAATGGTGAGCTCGCGCAGCTTTGGGAACGCTGACCGTGCCGACAGCAACTTGTCGTTGATGCGTCGCAAGTGCACCCGCTCGACAGAGGCACCCTCTGGTGGCAGTTGATCGCCTTCGCAAGAGAGCGCAATCCGGTTTTCGTTAAGCCACGGGATGAACTTCTCGTCCTTGGCTATGGCGTCGTCACATACCTGCACGCGAGGTCGTTCGAAGGCGCTGGTTGTCACCCCATCGGGGTCAAACGGCTTGGCGAGCGGGTCTTCAGACTCTTTGAGCGAGATGTCCCACGCGCCTGTGACGCGATTGACTTCATCGGGCGCGTCGTAGCGTGCATCCTCTTCGGCGTCGGTTCGCGCTCCGGGGTTCCGCGGGGAAGCGGCTTCGACGATGGTAAGTGGAGCGGGGACCTGCGCGCGAATCTTTGGCGCCGACGAGTGTGCGGCCTGTCCGCATGCGATTGTTGGAATCGTAAGAATCGCCAACGCAGCGCGAAGGATTGCTCGGGCGTCGAAATCAACCATGGCGGCCGAAGCACAGCACGCTCACGAAAAGTTGTCCCTCGATTTGACGTGGGGGGTTGCGTGCTGCGCGTGCATCACTTCTTCCCGCCATCGGGAAGCGGCGGCGATCCATCAAGCGAGGGCGGTGGTCCACCATCCGGCGGCGCCCCTTTGGGAATCGTGACTCCTTTGATCACGGTCGAGTAAACCATGACGTAGGTGCCGTCGCTCAGTCGCGTGACCGCGGGGTCTTTCACGCCTTCTTGTTCGATGCTGCTTTGCGGGTCGACGTCGAGGCGATAGCCATCGTCAAGTTTCCAGACGGTTCCGTCCGTCGTGAAGACGGAGCGAATGGCGGTGCGCTGTGGGCTCTGCTCGAACCCGTAGTAGCGGTAGCCACCAGGTACCTGCAGCCCGTTCGCCATGAGCATCCGCTCAAACCCGAAGTCGCTCGCGCGCGTGAACGTGAGACCGTCGGTGCTGGTTGCGTGGTAGTTGCGCGCCTCGCTCATCGTTGCGATGCCGCCAGCGAAGTAGTGCCACGTGCTCGCTACCTTGAGCACGGATGGATCAAGAACAAAGTTGGTTTCGTCGACAAAGCGAGCGCCAGTTTCGACGGTGAATGTCACGCCGTCGTCGGAGATGGCGGAGTATGTGCGCGCCGTTGGCTGGCTGCCTCCGTCAGACGGCTTTGGCGCAGACGTGAAGTAGAGACGGTATCGACCCTCGTCCGTTCGTTCGACGGTGGGGTCCACGGGAGAGGCGCCGAGATCATTCGTGCCGTTGACAGTTACTTTTCGGTACGTCCATTCCGTTAAGTTGGTTGACGAAGCGAAGACGAGCTTGTTGCCCACCGCTTGGGGACAGCCCGCGATGTAGTACACGCGCACTTCGCCGTTGGGCAACGTGATGGCATCGGGCACGTCGGCCTGATCGGCGAGGATCTTTCCGGTTCGCGTAAACGCGAGCCCGTCGGTGCTCGTCGCCATGGCAAGACGCGCAAAGAGAGGCCCGCCGCCATTGCCTTCTGGAACGATGGTTTGGCCGCGGCAAGGTGTAAACTCACTTGACGAAGTGACGGTTACGTAAGAGCCCTCCGGTGCCGTGCCAAGCGCAGCGTCACTGGTCGCATCAAGCGCTCCGTCGAGGGCTGCCGCATCTGCCGGCGATCCATCGTTGGGCGCCGTGGCATCTCCAGCGTCTGTCAAGGGCACGACGTTGTCTGAGGAGCACGCTGCCAGCGCAACGAAGAACATCAACTGAGTTGCGAGAATTCTCATGTGCGTCATCCACCCTCGAATCGTTATTACGCCTCGGCGTACGCTTGGCCCTGTTGAGCCTTCGCGCCAAGCCTCTGGCGCGAAGTGACGGAGCATGCAGCGACGATCGGTCGTCGAGCGAAGCTACCGCGAACTTGTGACGATAAAGGCTTCCTTCTTCGGATCCAGGTGCAACTCGCGTGTGGGTGTTGGCGCATGGCAGACCAGTTGGGGTTTGGAGCCGGCGACTGCCTTCGATATTGCGGCAATGATCTGCTTCGCGAGTGGCTGCGGATCAGACGGTGCGGTGCCCATGCTGTCCTTGTACTGGATGGACTGCCATGCGCTCAACTTGGCGCCAAAGAAGCGTTTTCCACCTTGGTCAAAATCGAGAAATGGAATCGCGTCCATTCCTTTGAGCGAGGTCAGTGCTTTTGCCGTGTCCGAAAATGCGAAATCTGCGGGGGTTTTCTTCTGCACCTCGTAGAGGAGCACCATCGGCTGTTGACACGAAGAAGTGTACGCTACGGCAGCGTCAATATTCTTGACCTTCTGCTTGAAAGCTTCTTCCTTGACGGAAAAAAGAGGCATTTTGCGAGAGCTGAGCAAGAAATGCCGCTTCAAAGAGTCCTCGGCTGTCACAAGAACGTCGCCAGAACCAAGCACCCAAACTCGGCCCGGTTGCAGACCGTTGGGAAGTGCGATCTTCTTCCAGCCCTCTGAGTCCTTTCGCCAAAGTTCGCTCGGCATTTTGGAGGCAAAGCGATCGGTCACCGCCCACAGGTCGTCCTTGTCGGCTGCGGCAGCAATCGGCCCTACGAACGCCAGCTCGCGAGGGAGTGAAAGAGGCGTAGCCACGCCCTTTTCGACCCGATAGATACCACCGCTGCCGCCTAGGAAATAAGCTTGACGATTGCTCGCGACCGACTGCACTAAGAAGTCATCAATCGTGCCGAACGTGGCGTCCTTGCCGACGAACTGATCAAAGCAAGCGGCGTTTTTCTTCGCTTTTGCCCAGTGCCACGCACACATTCCGGCTGCGAGTGCGCCGCCGGGACCCGCAGTGGCCACGACCGCGATGGTTTTCGCGCGTCTTCCTCCATACGGATGGTTGGTGGGGTCGTCTTCAGCCGCGGGATAGCTGCTAAACTTTGGACCAGCGCCGGAGCCGCTAAGGCGACCGATCTCCGAAAAGTCGCCCATCGAGTCAGACATGATCTGAAAGGTTGCGCTCTCGTTTTCGTAGACGAGAAGTGTGCGCGAGCCCACGTTGGTTTGCTTCGCAGAAACCCAGGCTGAGCCGCTCCATTTGTGCAGCACGCTGTAGCCGGACCGGCCTGTGGATCCAATGAACGCGATCCACGCATCGCTTGGCCAGCGGCCGAAGATGCGTTCAAGCGCGACGTGGGTGTAGTCCATGGGGCCGGACAACCCGAGGCCCTTTGTAAGTTCGGCTTGATCGACGATTCCCTCGCTCTCGAGTGAGCCTAAGAAGCTGCCGGCGCTGACGAAGGTTTTGGCAGCGAGTGGATGGACGAAGAACTCATCGGTTCCCTCAGCAACGACGACAAAGGGGGAGCTCGGTTGCGGCTCGTCTGGCTTGCCTTTGCCAGACGTTGCGGGTGGCGCGCTGGCGCTCGCCGTCGCCTCGGCACTTGGGAGCGCAGTTTTTTGCGCCGACTGGCTGCACGCAGTGAGTGCCAACGTAAGAAGGAGTCGCTTCATGAGTGTTCCTCGCTCTAGGTTTCAAGCTGGGCCGAAGGTACCCGCGCGGGGAGGACAACGCCACTCTACGGAAGCTATTCCAACTGCTTTCGATTCAGAATTTTCCCGTCCCGGGTCATTCCCGCGGCGCGCCATCGGGCGTCTTCGTCGGGAAGAATTGGCGCGAGTTGCTGTGTCGTGTCGCGAATCTCAAGGCGAACGGTGCCAAAGGCCGCTGCCTCAAGGGTGATGCGAAGGTCGCGGCTTTCCTTTGCTCTCACGTGATCGAACGTTGCTTTGCGTTCGCCTTTGCTTAGGGTGCCGGCCGACACGTGCGCTTGAACATAGGCAAGTAACTTGTCGAATGGCAGCGACGCCTCTATGAGCACTTGATCGACGAACCGATGTTTGATGCGAGCGCCCCGTGGCAGCACCAAGCCGAACGCGCTGTCGGTACCTTCAAGTAACTCGTCAGGTGCCAAATGCGTCGGCGGTTTGTTCTGTGGCGCTACGACTGGCGTTGGCGTTTCCGCGCGCTCCTTCTTGCAGCCCAAGGCGAACGCAAGCGCGATGACGAATACGACGCGTAAGCTCAATCGACGACCGCCGCCCATGAATCGACCAGAGTGGCTGTGCTTGGTGAAGCAAGTTTCTGCGTGTAGGTCTGGCTCGCTGCGCCGTTGCCTGATGTATTCTTGCCGCCGACCTGCGTGAAGAGGGCGTATTGGCCTGAGCTGATGTTCGACGCCTGCGTGTGCTGCGCGCCAGCGACGTACATATCGGACGAAGTCTGCGAGATGTCTGCGCACGAGGGCGTCACGCTTACAGACACGCCCGGAATCACCTTGCCCGCAAGCGAGGCATCATAGTCGCTCGGTTGAATGTAGACCGGTGGCGGATTCTGCGGCGGGTTCGGATCGGGCGGCTGCATCTTGCGAATGCCACCCTTGGATAAGTCGTTGAGATCATCGGGAGTTGCGAAGTCACGTCCCCACAGACGCGCGCTTCCACCCGAGCAAACATTGCCAGTCGAAGGGTTGATCGCTTTGTAGGTGGCAAAATAGAACGTGCCATCGAACACTGCCATCGGCCCAGTGACGCGTTCACCTTCTGTCAACTTTAAGTACCAATTGACCGATGCACGCAACTTGACCGGTGAGCCCTGCAATTTCTCGGAAAGTGAGTAGACGTAAAAGTCGTCGGTGTAACCGAACACTTCTTGATCGCCAGTCGCAACATTGATCACAACGTTGCTTCCGCGATCGAGAGAAATCACAGGTGGCACTTGAATCGGTTTGCCGTTCTTGAACGCGCTATTCGACGTATCGACGGTGTTGTTTACGGTGTCGAAGAACAGCTCGCCGGTCCAGCTGGCAGGATTGGGCGAGCTGATGTCGAACTTCCAAATGGTTCCGTCCGCATCGCCCGCAAAGAACTTTTGCGCAATTGCGCCGGCACCTGTTGGGTAGGCCGCGATTGCACCCGACATTGGAGAGTCGAGCGGCGTGTTGTTGACGCGACCTGCGCTTGTGAGCGAAGCCGGAGCATCCGCCGCGCGCATGAAGACACGTAAAATCTCGCCTGTGTCGACGCGTGCGATGACCATGGCACGACCTTCAACCGGATCGCTTGCGCTTGAGGTCGGCCCCCAACATCGAACGTTTGATCGGTACTGGAAGCCGTTGAGAGGCGCCGAGTCTGTTGTCTTAGCTGCCCGCGCGCACGACGCGTTCGCCGAAGGCTGCGCACTCACGCCGCCTGGCAAAATCGCGACGCCGATTTCGCGCGCACCTTGGCCATCACCAGGGTCTGTGTAGATTGTGGTGAGCGCTGGCGTTCCCGACGATTGCCCAAAGAACGTGGGTTCACCTGGAGCTGTTGTCGCGAGTTGCCACCGGAACTGTGGTCCAGAGCTTGCGCCAACGACTGGGTCCGTAACATCCATCGCATAGTAGCCGCGGCCTTGCGATCCGAAGCCGGCGACGAGCATGGTATGCCAATTCGTAGCATTGCCAAGCGTTGCTGATGAACGCTCCCACACGAGATCCTGCACGACAGGTGATCCGTCAAGTAGCAGCTGATGTCCTGCGGGATAGGTCGACAAAATGCGTGGCATCACAGCGGGAGGCAAGAACGCCCACAGCTCGTTGTTTTTCTTGGTGCTCACCGACGTATCAAATGCGTGAAGAAGTCCGTCATTGGTCGCCGCATAGAGGACCATCTTGCGCGTCTGCTTAAGGACGCGGAATGCCTGATAGGACTCGTCGCGGATCATCGCGCTCGGTGCACCGATGATCGCCGGTGACGCGTGAAATACGTCTGCAAACGAGGCGTTGTAGCGGCTTACGAACGGAGAAAATCCGCCCGGCATCGGATTGGTCGACGGTTGGGCGAACGCAAAGTTGAGCGCGAGCGTTTTGCAATCCGTGGTGCTGAGCCACGCCGTGTTCGTCAGGTTCGCACATGAATTCGAAAGAATCTGCATCGATTCGGGCGTGAGTGCGTCGACGACGGTTGAAGCGCTGCCCGTGTATTGCGTGCCGGAGAGCCGCTGAAGTTTGTCGGGTGGCGTAGTGGGCAGAAAGGGACGAATTGAAACGGTCGGATCGACACCTGTTTGAGGCGACGGCAAATTGTCTGGGAGCACGGCGATAAAGTTGCGTGGGTCACCCACGTGCGAGTTGAGGTTCTTTGCGAAATCGTCGCCCTTGTTCTCATCGATGACTGCAGGTGGGACTGTAAAGTTCCCGCCTGCAAGTTCGCACACGAGCCGTTGCCGTTGCACCGTCCCGACCCATGAGGCGCCAGGCGTCGGCTGGAAACTCGACAAGTACATTGACGTTGCGGTTGTCGGGTTGGATGGATCGGCTGACGGGTTTGAAACTTGCGGCGCATAGGTTGGGACAGTGCGCGTCGTCGTTGATCGGCCAATGGTGGCAATGATCTCGCCAAGCGCCGATTGAAGATCACCGGCCGTGTCGGCAAAGTAGGCTTTGTCTGTGCCGCCTGCGATTGCGATCTGTTGAAGCTTGCAGCACGCCGCGTATTTCGCATCGCCACTCGAGCAAGCCGCCACGCCCGCCGCTGTGAGCGAGCCATTCGAAACGAGGCTCGAGCAGTACACGGTCTGCGCTTGATCTTCGACGCTCGACACCGCAAAACCGATCACGAATGTCTTAACAGCACGTCCACCGCTGCCAGACGCGAGCATTGCCGCGCTCGTTTCCGGTTTCTCGAACGGACACTTGCCTGGCGTCACACCGACTGCTTCGCAGGATGGTCGTATGTCGAGGTTCGGTGCGCCGTCCGTGAGCAAGATGATGTACTGGTCGCGACACCCGCCTTTGACATAGTCGTCGGCGATTTGTGGCCCGCTGCTATCGGTCCAAAAGTAGTGGCGCGCATCTTCGAGCATCGCGGCGATGGGCGTTGCACCGTAGGGCCGAGACGCAAGGATCACACGCTGAATTGCAGCCGACTGATCACGTAGTGCCTGCACGTCAACCGAGGGCGCGGCAAAGCGGATCATGCGTCCTTCCCAAGGAGGCGCCGCGGGATTGCGCGCGCCGACTTCGTAAGGTGCGAGCGGTGAGGGAGGCGTACAGTTTGCCGGAAAGCCATTGAAACTGGACGAGTTACCTTGATCCCAGCCAGGGAAATAACTCCATTGCCCGACAAAAGGATTCGACGAAACGGTGAGCGGATTGCCAACAACGCCCGCACCGTCGCTCTCATCACCGTCGAATGTCATCAAGCCGAAACGCATGATGTCTTGACCGGAATCAAGTGCACCGTCCGGCAACTGATTGAAGTTGCAAGTGTTCGTCGTTCCGTAGATGCGGTTTTCGATCGCGCTCGCAGGAAACAACTGATCGAGGTTGCCTACGGCGTTGCCGGGTTGCGCACCAGAATAGTTCCCTGGGTTGACGACACACGCCGTCGCGAGCGTGGTGCCTGTCATTGGGCGGTGGTAGGGAAGGTGATACTCGTTGTCGTAAGGCACGTTCGAGCCGAGCGAGTATGTGCTCAAAAATTCGCTCGAGGGTCTGCCGTTGGGCGGCGTCGTTCCCGATTTTCGGCTCATGGCAAGGCAGCGATAGCCATCCGCGAACTTTCCGGTCAGTGCCTCAAGCGCAACGCCCCAACGGTTTGGTGTGGTGGAGGCGGCTGGATTGCAAACGGCAGTCGGCTCGGTCTCTACGTCGCGACCGTCAATTAACTTTTCCATCGATCCCGACGTGTCGAGAAGCAACATAACGTTTGGCAGCACCGGCACGACGTCGAGTTGCTGTGCCGAAGCAGTTGTCGCGATGATGCATAGACTTGCGAATGCACCGCAAAACGGGATGGCGGACGTTGCAGATTGGCGGAAGCGCTTTACGGACATCGTACGGGCCCTCCGGTGATGCGACCGCGTCCCATTTCGACGCCGAAGCCTCGATAGAGCGCGGTGGCCGAACTCGGATTCGAATGTTGGGTGAGTCCGGTCACGGTCACGGTGAATTGCATGAAGCAGAGTCCAAGGTTGAGGTCATATCCCGAAGGCGGTGCAACCTGCACGGGGTCGGTCATCTCTACAAAGAAGTCGCCCGATCGTGGAACGGGACCCAAGCTGCCGGGCGTCGTCGGATTGATGTACTTGTCGAGAAACGGCACCGTCCAGCGCTGCCCGATTTCAATTGAACCCATGCGCCTACACGCGAGCGATTGTAAACTTGCTGTACTGGGTACGCCGGCGAGCGAGAGGCAGTTTTTGTCTCGCGTGCTCGGGTCGCTCATGAGGCCGAGGTAGAGCTGCGCACGCGGACCACTGACTTCGTTTGCGGTACCCAGCACACCGTACTCTGTCATGAAGTGTGTCTGCGCGTTGCGCAGGTAGTTGCCGCTTGAAGCGAGTTCTTCGCTCGACGCTTTGAGGCCGTAAAGTCCAAGCCCAGCGAGAAGCGCGAGAGTCATTGCGACAATAAAAATCACCGCGCCGCGATCGCGCTTTTCGCGATGCGTTTTCACTTCTGACGTCGGTGAGAATGCGTCGTTCATCAGTAAAACCACCTGCCCTGGTTGGACAGAGAGACCTCGTTGGTCAGCGTGCGAACACGCGCGTAACTCAGCGAGAGATCGCCGCACTTGGCCACCGTGCTTGCGGTGCAATAGCGATACATAAATCGTTGAGTCGCCGCCCCTGGTGGCGTGATTGGAATTGCGCCGGTGCGATCCGCGACCTGCGCTCGCGTTGCAAAACGCACGCGCACGGATCGAATGCGTTGCGGCCCTGAGGGAGGCGCGGTGGCAGGTGGAGGCGCCGACACGTCGTACGCATATGATCCGTTCAAAGGATCGTCGAACGCAAAGATCCTGTGCGCTGTATTCACTGCATCGACGGGGCCCGTTTCGACGGTGAGACCGAATTTGAGATCAACCGCGTACTCGCTCACGACTTGTGTTGTCGTAACGTCGGTCTGTCCCAAAGCGTCGACAAGTTCCCTTACTAAGTAGAACTTTGATGGGTCGACCTTCGGCGTCATGGCTGCGACCGCCGAGGCTGGCGGCGCGTTGCTGATGGACCATCTGACAATTTGGACCGGGTTGATCAACATGCCGGCGCCGTACCCGGAAGCTCCACCGGTGGTTCGTGTTTGCTCGGCGGTAAGGACGCCAACGCCAGTCGAATTGACCGCGATCATCACGTAAGGAACACCGCCGTTGATGCCCACCGCATCCGCTTGTGGGCAAGTGGGTGCATATTGATAGCGCCCACTTCCGTCTTGGATGCGAACGATAAATTGCCGCGAACTCGTAACCGGGCCTGGCTTGAACGCATTGATGAGAGGCGTTTGATCGATGCCCGCCGTTGTTGCGACCAGTCGCCACATTGCAGGCGAATCCGCTTGCAGCACTATCCTTTGACACGTGCCGGCTGTCGGTTGGATTTCGCGAACGGGGTACTGATCCGTCGTTGTGAAGTTGCCGCCGAGTTCAATGGTGTCTGGGCTGAGCCCAGCGAACGTCGACTGCGGTTCGGTTGCCGCTTTTGAGCCGCCAACAATGAGGAGCACGCTTGAGAGGCGGCGGAGCCCAACATACTGATTCGGAATCAGGTTGTTCATCAGCTCGCCGGGAGGCTTTGCGACGTACGGATCAGTCTGAATGTTGCCTGTGCTCATGTAGCCCGCGCGCATCAGGTCCAGACTCAATTGTTCCATGGCTTGACGAGATCCACTTTGCGCTGTCAGCGTGCGGGTCTCTTCATGGAACGTTTCGGAAGCCGCGCGCGAGATGCCGACGACAGCACCCGCAATGATGACGCCCGCGGTGAGCGACGCCATGAGCTCGGTCAGCGTGAAGCCGCGCTGTGATCGGCGCTTGATCGACCTCATGGCAAAATATTCTCCCGTACCGCATCGGCAACATAGACGAAGTGAAAATTCTGCGGCGTCTGCGTGACCGTTTCAGGATCGGTGTTGCAAAAATCACCGGCAGCGGATCGAACTTCATCGCGTGGCCAGTACACACGAACTTCGGCGCGAAGCATGCGGTTGACCTCGAGCCAGTTGAGCTTCACGTGAACGCAAAACTGCGCCTGGTTCATTTGCGACAGCAGGAGATCACGACCGACGATGTCGAACGCAGGACTCACGCCTTCGGGATTTGCCACCCCTGCATAGTCGTCAGGTCGTCGCCACTTGCCGTCAACGTGATTGAGCCACGCTGCGTTCGAGAGGTTGTTGCCGCTTGGATTTGCGGCGTTCGGTAGCGTCCATTTCGTCGCATCGCGATGGAGCCGATCCATCCATTGGCGCGCGGCCGTCGACGCGATGTCAATCTTGCGAACGTCTGCGTTGCTGCTTACGGCTGCGCGCTGCATGCTGATGACGCCGGCCGCTCCGATCGCAAAGAGTGACATCGCCATCAAAATTTCGACGGCTGTGTAACCTCGTTGGTTGCGTTTGCGGGTCGTCATGGATCGGGCTTAATCGATTTAGATGAGTTGAATCGTTGTGGTGCCACCTGCGCTGAGTACGACTCTTCGCCGGATACCCTCAAAGGTGCTTGTCCCGCTTGCGGTGCGCCCTACGTCGATTGTTAACGGCGCGACATTCTGCTGCGCGGCTGCGAAATCGAGCGTCGTTGACAAGTAGGTCCGGCCCGATGGTGCGAAGCAGATGTACAAATGCGTGTACTCTGTCGGCGTCGCGGAGGTGAAAACCTGAAGCCTCGTCCGAATACCGACGAACGCATCGGCCTGCGTATTGAGCGTTGCGTCTGCGATCTTGCGTTTGAAACTCGCGTTCGTCCAATCGGTGGGATAGCGGCAGGCCGGTTGCGGAGTGTCGTCGCCTGAAACACCGTTTCCATTGGGTCGAACGGCTTCGTAGATCGTGAATGTTCCACGATCGCTCGTGCCGTCGGTTGAAATCTCTACGAGGATCGCCGCGCCGCGTCCGACGGCAGTCGTGCGCGCCCTTCGCAAAAGTTCAGACACCATGATCGTATTTTGGTACGCCAATCGATCGTCATTTGCCTTGACCATCGACGGCACGGCCATCGCCGCGAGGACGCCAACCACGACCACGGTCACCATCAGTTCAATAAGTGTGTAGGCCCGTATCGTGCGATGGCGTATGCGAGCAGCCCATTGCAGCGACGGCACAACTCGCGCGACAGAAGGCACCCGTGACATGACCTTCGTAGCAGCAAGGGCTGTGCCGACGTCACGACGCAGGCCGCAAGGTTTTCGCACTGCAAACCGCACGGGATGAGCATATCGGAGGGCTCCGGGTTGCGTGAAACATTGCGTACTCTGCAAAACATGCATAGTCGACCTCGCCCCGACTTCGGCACGCTTTCCGGCTGTGGTAGAGGTAAAAACCGAGGTGTTTCGGATGACACGAGCGGCGTTCGTTTTGGGTGCGTGCGTATTTTTTGCTGGCTGCAAACCCGACGCCGGCGACGCGCCCCCGCCCCCGCCTCCGCCGGTCAAAAGTGCGAGCGCGAAAGCCGACCTTTGCGCCAGTGGCGGTGGGCAGGTGAAAGACGCCGTGAGTGCGCCCTTCTTTGCGCGCAAGATCGAGGGTTATTGCATCGACGCGGCCTCGCCCGAAAAAACGTACGGCGAGGGCGGCAAGTTTTCGATGGACGACGTGTGTACGACCGCCTTCGACGGTGAGTGTGAGGTCTACAAACGCTTCGGTTTGAAACGCCTGGTCGAGCTTCGCTACGTTGACGGCGGCGGCGCGGCGAGTGTCGACATCAAGTTGTCAACGTTCGCGGACGCGATGGGCGCACTCGGGATGTACACGAAGCGCGTCGTTGCAGATGGCGACCCCGCAAAGGCAACGGTCAAGCCGCTCGCAGCGGGTGGCTATGGCGCAATGGGCACCAGTAACGCGTATGTGTGGAAGGGCACCTACCTGATCGAGCTCACCTTCAACATGGAAGACCCCAACACGACGGCCGCCATGATGGCGAAGGCGAGCGAGAAAATTGTCCCTGTGATCGCGAAAGAGATTGGCGCGAAGCTCAGCGGCGAAACAACCCTTCCATCAACAAGCGTACTTCCCCCGGCGGGCATGCTTCCTCTTGGTGTTCAGTTCCTGCCAAAGGATGCTCTAGGAGTTACCAATTTGGGTCCAACCGCAATCGGCTACTACCAAGAGGGTGACAAGCGGTATCGCTTCGTCGCGATAAGCGGCGACAAGCCCGAAGTGGCCAAGGGAGCTGCCCAAAAACTTCATGCCAGGCAGGGCACGGCAGCCGTTAAAGATGTGGGCGAAGAAGCGTTTGCGCTCGTGGTCGACGGCACCAACAAGACGAAGGCCGACTACATTTTCGCGCGCAAAGGCAACTTGCTTCTCGGCATCGGCGACGAAGAATTTGCGGCCGAAAATGCAAAGCTCTCGAAGGACGACAAGCTTGCCAAGCTCAAGGCAGCGCTCACGGCGGCGGCTCCTGCTCTGCCGAAGAAGTAGCCTTCTCGCGTTCGAAGCACGACGAAACGATCGCAAGACGCTTGCGAGTGGCTTCGGTGCTTTCGATGAATCGAGTGGTCACCGGATCGTGGTAGCCACTCGCGGGGGCGACGTCGCTTTCGTGCGCTTGATAGAACCGAACGATATTGCCCATGAGCGCCTCGCGCACCCATTTGCCCACGAGCGAAGCCATGCTCACGAGCAAGTGCGAAGCGTCGGCGTCGCGCACCCAGCTCACGCGGCCAAGTCCGGCGATGCGATAGCGGCTCGCGGCGCGGCCTTCTTCGAGCGTGGAGTAAAGGTAACCTGAGAGGTGCGAAAACTGTGGCGGGTAGCGATCGAATCCGCCCACTTTGCCGCAAACTGCGTCGATCTCTTCGCCGAATTCGGCGCGCGCCGAAAGGAGTAGGCGTTCCATGGCTGAGAGGTCCACGCGAAAGCGAGACGTGCCCTTAGACGCCGCTTGGTTCAGCGCGCTATTGCAAACGATCACGCTCTTGACCGAGGCGATGCGAATCCCTCGCTTCTCCAAGCGCGCAAGGTCTTTGGTAAGCAAGTTGACCAATGCCTTTTCGGCTCCGAAGTGAGAGGCGTGCGTCCAGCATTGCGCGACGTGCGTACGGTTGGGGCAGGGCGCAAGAAGCGTGCTCTTGTCGTCAAGCGCAATCGTCTCGAGGAGCTCAGCCGGGCTTGTACACGCGCGACCCAACGTGCTCGGGATCGCGCGCGCCCACGCTTCGGCGAGACCAGCACGTCCGAACGCCACCAAATCTTTGCTGTCACCGAGACGCTCCCGCAGCCTGCCTTTGGGCTTCTTCGTGAGCGCAAGCGCACCTTTTTCGTCAACTTCGGCCGCAACAGCCGTGACGACGAGAGGCCCCAGGCGAGGGCCAAGACCATTTTCGTCGATACCAAGCGCGAACATGACCAATGAGCGTAAGAATCCTACTTACTCTCATTCGGCGTGCGGTTGTTCCTTTACACGTTGCTTCTGGGCGTTGACGATACCGATCGGGGTGCGTAACTTGCTGCCCCTTCGACGGAACCGCGATTGATAGGCGGCAGGTTGAGCGCGAGGAGTGATCGACGTGAACAAGGCAACGCTGAAGAAGTTCAAGACCATGCTCACCGACAAGCGAGAAGAAATTCTCAGGAAGGCAAAGCTAACGCTCGAGCAAGACATGACGCTCGACACCGACGATCTTCCAGACGAAATGGACCTCGCCTCGAGCGAGTACCTCCAGTCGTTTACGTTTCGTCTTCGCGGTCGTGAGAAGTCATTTCTCGACAAGATCGACAAGGCCCTCGTTCGCATCGAAGACGGTTCTTTTGGCATGTGCGAAGAGTGCAGCGAAGAGATCGCGATCAAGCGCCTCGAAGCGCGTCCTGAAACGACGCTTTGCATTCAATGCAAAGAGGATCAGGAGCGAAAAGAGAAAGACTATTCTTAGTCGCGGAGCGCGGAGTGGGTGGAAGTGCCGGACGTAAACTACCCATTCATCGCTTTGGCTGGTGCCGCGAGGCACGTTTCGCGTGGGAGTGTCGGAACAGCGCTAGCGGGGCTTAGTGGTCGTGTTCGGTGGCGTCTGTGCGGGCGTCAGCGCTTGCGTCGCGCGCTCCTCCGTCGAGAGCTGCGGTGCATGCTGCGATGCATCCGTCCTTCTTCGACGCGCACAGTGCCTCGGTTAGCTTTGAGGTGTCGTGCATGAACTCGTGACATTCCTCCGTCTCTGGGGTTGCGCTTCCGGCAGCGACGCAGAGATCGTGGAACGTTTGGCACGAGGCCGGAAGGACGTGCGCATCACCGCCGCCGTCGGCGTTTGCGGCGGTGACCGAACAACCGCCGAGCGACAAGACGACTATGCAATAGCGGATGGTTCTCATGCCGGCATAGATGCGGCAGAACGCGCTTGATCTCAATCGGCGGCGAAACCGTGCGACGATTCACCGCACGGTTTCGCTATCCCAAAAGTGATCGGAGAAAGCGACCTGTGTGCGAACGACTGTCGGCGGCAATGGCACTCGGAGGACCGGCCGCGACCAGGTGACCACCGCCGTCTCCGCCCTCAGGGCCCATGTCGAGAATCCAATCGGCGCAGGTCATAACTTCTAGGTTGTGTTCCACGACAATGATGCTGTTGCCTTGATCGCGCAGCTCGAAAAGCGCATCGAGCAGCACTTGAATGTCGCTGAAATGAAGGCCTGTCGTTGGCTCGTCAAGAACGTAAAGAGTCTTACCTGTCGCCTTTTTTGACAATTCTGTGGCAAGTTTGAGTCGCTGCGCTTCGCCACCCGAGAGTGTCGTCGCACCCTGGCCGAGTGAAATGTAACCAAGGCCAACGCGCCTTATCGCGTGCAACTTTTCGGAAAGTTTCGGAAAGGATCCAAACATGTCGATCGCGTCATCGACAGACAGACCGAGAGCATCCGCAATTGTGAGCCCGCGGTACTTTACCTCGAGCGTTTCGCGCCCGTAGCGAAGACCGTTGCACGTGTCACACGTAACAAACACGTCGGGTAGGAAGTTCATGTCGACGCGAAGAACGCCTTCGCCTTGGCACGCTTCGCATCGACCTCCCTTTACGTTGAACGAGAACCGACCCGACTTGTAGCCGCGCGATCGCGCTTCTGGCGTCGCGGCAAAGATGTCGCGCAGTAGGGTGAAAGCACCCGTAAACGTGGCGGGGTTTGATCGCGGTGTGCGACCGATCGGAGCCTGAGAAACGGAAACGACTTTGTCGATGTGCTCAAGGCCTGCGATGCGCTCAAAGTCGCCTTGCGGCCTTAGTGATCCGAGCGCGTAGCTCTGAGCCGCGGGCAGGAGCGTGTCCATCACGAGTGTTGATTTGCCGCTCCCGGAGACACCAGAAACGACGACGAAGAGGCCCAGCGGAAACGACGCGGTTACATTTTGCAGGTTGTGCGCGCGCGCGCCGACGATTTCGATCGCGCGCTTAGAAGGTGTTTTTCGCGCCGAGGGTGCGGAGATGGATTTCTCGCCCGTGAGCCAAGGGCCCGTGATCGAGACAGAGGACTTCATCAATTCGCTCGGCGTGCCTTGTGCGATGATGCGACCGCCATTCGCACCTGCACCCGGCCCGATATCGACGACGTAGTCGGCGGCGAGGACGGCTTCTTTGTCGTGCTCAACGACGATGACGCTGTTGCCGAGGTCACGAAGACGTTTCTGCGCGGCGATGAGCCGTTCGTTGTCGCGTGCGTGGAGGCCGACTGACGGCTCGTCGAGCACATAGAGCACGCCCACGAGTCCCGAACCGAGCTGAGTGGCAAGCCTTATGCGTTGGCCTTCGCCGTTGGACAGCGTTTCGGTTGTGCGGTCGAGCCCAAGATATTCGAGTCCGACATCCGACAAGAACCCGACACGAAGGCGAATCGCGTGGAGCAATGGCTCGCCAACGGCGTTGAGGTTTGCAGGTAGGTAAGTTTCTTGAAAGTTCCGTAAGTGATCGATGAGGCGCCTGAGCGGCACCGCAGAAAGTTCGGCGATGTTGTGTTCACCAATGCGCACGGCGAGCGCTTCTTTTCGGAGCCTTGCGCCGCTGCAGGTGGAGCAAGTGCGAACCGTGGTGAATCGTTCCGCATCTGGACGATCGTCGTCGCCTTCCTCACCTTCGCGAATTTGGCCCTGAAGTTGAGCCTGCAAAGCGGGAATGACGCCAATGTAGCTCTTCTTGTTACGTTTTGGAGCGCCGTGCAAAATTGACGCTTGTGTGGCTTCCTCGAGGGCATGCCATGGCACATCGGGGTTCACTCCGAGCGCGTCGACGCAACGCGCGAGTTCGGTTGCGTACACAACGGTGCCACGTTTGCCCCAGGCCGCAATTGCGCCTGCGCGAAGCGTGACTTTTGGATCGCTGATCACGCGCTCGACATCGACGACGCGCTCGCTGCCAAGTCCGTCGCAAGTGGGGCACGCGCCATAGGGGCTGTTGAATGAGAAGAGGCGCGGCTCGATTTCAGGCATCGAGATCCCGCACTTGGCGCACGCAAACCGTTGACTCAACAAAAACGGTTCGCTGCCCTCGCGGTCGACGAGCAAAGCGCCGTCACCCATCCGAAGAGCGAGTTCAACGCTGTCGGTGAGGCGCGCGAGAATCCCGTCCTTGATCACAAGACGATCGACGATGACGTCGAGATCGTGTGATTTGCTCCGCTCTGGAACAATGTCGTCGCTGAGGTCGACCATCGTGCCGTCCACGCGTGCACGAACGAATCCCTCGCGCCGAAGGCGATCGATTTCGAGCTTCAGCTCTCCCTTGCGCGAGCGACAAATGGGCGCAAGCACTTGCACCTTCGAACCCAAGGGAAGCGCAGCGATCCGATCGACCATGGCCTGCGCGGTTTGGGCCTCGATCCGATCTCCGCAATTTGGGCAGTGAGGTACCCCAGCGCGCGCAAATAGGAGGCGCAGATAGTCGGCAATTTCCGTGACAGTTCCGACCGTTGACCGTGGTGATTTGCCAAGTGCCTTCTGTTCAATCGCGATCGAAGGCGACAACCCCTCAATGCGCTCTACGGCTGGCTTCTTTAGACGTTCGAGAAATTGTCGTGCGTATGCGCTGAGCGACTCGACGTAGCGACGTTGCCCTTCGGCGTAGATCGTGTCGAACGCGAGCGTCGATTTTCCCGAGCCGCTTGGGCCGGTGAAAACGACAAGTTTGCCGCGCGGGATGCGCAGCGAAACGTTCTTCAAATTGTGCTCGGTGGCGCCGACGATGACGAGATCGTCCACATCGGACGCGTAACA
>JAHFDZ010000279.1 GCA_023248745.1 Myxococcales bacterium
CTTGTCGATCGTGTAGGGCGGTGAGCAGTCGGGCGGCGGTGGTGTTGTACGGGCACTTGGCGCGGGCGGTGCGCTTGCGGTGACTGCGGGCGGCGGCGCTGGATGCACAACGCTTGTCGCAGGCGACGAAACCGCCGTGACGCGTGCAGGGGCCGGACTTACGTGCGTGGAGGGTGATGCTGATGGCGGCTCATCAAGTGACAGCGTGGGCAAAACGGGCTGTGGGACCGCTGCGCGTTCTGTCGGAACTGCGATTGCACCGGTGGGTGGCGTTTGCGGTTGGGAGCCTACGCCCATTGTGACAATCGCGTATCCCGCAACGCCACCCCCCACGAGTGCGAGGAGGAGCGCGAGGGGCCACTTGTTGCTCCGGTTCGGTGCCACTGGAGGCACCGTTCGAAGCGCGTGAAATCCAGTCTCGGGTGGAATCGATGGCACGCGCGACATCGTCGTCACTGCGCTCGGCATCGGTGTTGGAATGCCACTGATAGAGCCGCGCAGATCTTGCACCGATACGACGTTCGTCAGTGCGCAATCAGTTTCAATTTCGGACACAAGCGCCGCGCGCCGTTGCAGCGCATGGCCGCCGATACTCTCAACCCATTCGCCCACCTCGCGTGCGCTTGCGAGTGGCATGACACGCTCAAGTGCGAGCGCCATTTCGAATGCGGAGCTGTATCGATCGTTCGGATCGCGCGACAAGCCTCGCAGCACGATGGCATCAAGCTCGGGCGGCACCATGGGGGCATACGCCGATGGTGGCGAGATTTCGGCTTCCATCACCATGTTGACGAGTTGCCATTCGCTTTCGGCCTTGAAGAGTCGCCGACCGGTGAGCACTTCCCACAGTGTCACTGAGCTCGCATACACATCGGTGCGACGATCAACGGGATCGCCCTTGAGTTGCTCGGGCGCGACGTACGACAGCTTGCCCTTGAGTTGTCCTTCGCGCGTCGTTTGCACGCGGCCTTCGGCCTTTGCGATTCCGAAGTCGAGAACTCGCGCAACACCATCAACACCGACCATGACGTTTTGCGGTGACATGTCGCGATGCACGAGCCCGAGCGGCTCGGCGCGTTCGTTGCGTGCTTCGTGCGCGGCGTGCAACCCGGCAAGCACTTGCGTGATCACCGCAATGGCGATGCGCGAAGGTGTTTGCTCACGACGCTCGCGTTGAAGTCGCAAAAGGCGCGCGAGCGTTTCGCCTTGCACGTAGTCCATGACCAGAAACAACTCGCCATCGAGGACGACAACATCGAGTGTTGAGACGACGTTGGGGTGACGGATGCGTGCTGCAAGGCGCGCTTCGTCGACGAACATCGACACGAAGTCAGGGTCCTTTGCGTATTGCGGATGCAAGCGCTTGATCGCGACCGTGCGCGCGAATCCGACAGGTCCGAGCAATCGACCGAGATGCACGGTTGCCATCCCGCCATGGGCGAACTCGCCGTAGAGCGCATAGCGTCCAACGACGCGTGGTGCCGACGACATCGGTGCCGAAGGCGATGGCAATGACGGTGGCGGGAGAGGGTGGTCCACGAGCCCGCTATGCATACGATCAACGGGTAGCGAGTCAAGCCCAAGTGCTTGCCCAATGACGCCGAAAATGCCGCATTTTCCGTCGATTCA
Source organism: Myxococcales bacterium (assembly GCA_023248745.1). Taxonomy (GTDB): domain Bacteria; phylum Myxococcota_A; class Polyangia; order Polyangiales; family Polyangiaceae; genus JAHFDX01. The sequence goes on from JAHFDZ010000279.1 coordinate 1,630, forward strand.
CCATCTCAGCGACGTTGTGCGACGAGACGGTTGTAAGACTTCCCGTGAGGCAAAGTTACAAAGTGACTCGCACTTACTGGGCGATTCGGTGAAGCTCATCCGCATGGGAGAAGCACTCAGAGTCGAACGAGAAGGAAAAGTCGCGCACGTTGTGTTGCTCGGGCCGGGCAAGGGCAATGCGATGGGGCCTGAGTTTTGGCGAGAATGTCCCGCCGTTTTTGCTGAGCTCGACGGCGATCCATCGATCGCGGCCGTGATCGTCAGAGGCAACGGCGAGCACTTCAGCTACGGGCTCGACCTCATGCGTATGGCCCAAGAGATGGGCTCGCTCGTCGCAGGCCCGCAAATGGCGGTTGAGCGCAAAAGGCTATTGGCGTTTATCGAACGTCTGCAGTCGGCCTTCAACAACATTGAGGCCTGCAGGAAGCCCGTCATTGCCGCCATCAGTGGATGGTGCATTGGAGGCGGTGTCGACATGATTAGCGCCGCCGACATCAGGCTCGCTTCGAGTGATGCGCGGTTCAGTGTGCGCGAAGTCAAAGTCGGTATGGTGGCCGATCTCGGGAGCTTGCAGCGGTTGCCTCGCATCATTGGTCAGGGCCACACGCGAGAGCTCTCCTTCACCGGGCGAAACATCGATGCGCAGCGAGCACAGCGCATTGGATTGGTTAACGAAGTTTACGAATCACCCGACAAGTTGCTTGAGGGTGCGCGCGCGCTCGCGAACGAAATCGCGGACAACTCGCCGCTCGTTGTCGAAGGGATCAAGAGCGTGCTCAATGCGGTCGATGCGAAAGCCGTGCGTGAGGGGTTGCACGAAGTTGCGCTCTACAACACAGCGTTTTTGCAATCGAACGATCTGGGCGAGGCGTTCGCAGCTTTTGCAGAGCGACGGCCGCCTCGCTACTCGGGGACTTGATTGCTGCCGCGTGATCGTCATCTGCATTATTTGTCAACTTACTTGCCAAATAGTTTCACTGCCGGAAGCGTATCGCCCATCTCGCTTGGGTGATCGCCGAGGAAAGCGTTGCTCTCCGACCCAACTGCGCCATTTTGATTGCCGCCCCAGCACTTGACCGTGTTGTCGTCGAGAAGCGCACACGTGTGAAAATCACCCGTGCCCACCGATTTTACGGTGCGGCCCGTTCCTAGATTCACCGTAGGCAAATTGAGTGTGAGGTACTGATACTGCGCGTGCCCAAGTCCGAGCTGCCCGGTCTCGTTTTTGCCCCAGCACTTCAAAGTGCCGTCAATCAGGGTCGCGCACATCGTGTATCGACCGCGCGTGATTGAACCCGCGCGCACACCCAAATAGCCGAGTTCAAGGACGCGAAGGGCGTCGCCCATTTCGTTCGGTTGATCTCCGATTTGCGTGCCAGTCTGAGGCGCGAAACCACCCCAGCAGCTCACGTTCATGTCATCAAAGAGAACGCACGTTTCCCATCCTGATGTCGTGATGGCGACAGCGGTGCGACCGGTGCGCAGCTTGACGTAAGGAAGAGCGTCACCCATCTCAAAGGGTTCATCGCCGCGGTCGTTTGTGTCGCCGAGTCCCAGTTGTCCATAAGTATTGTTGCCCCAACACTTCACCATGTCGTTGTCGAGAATCGCGCAAACGAAACCACCACCCACAGAGACGGCCTTGGCCGTGCGGCCTGTTCCGAGATCGACTGCGGGCAAGGCATCTCCCATCGTGCCTGGTGTTGCGCCCATGTGGTTCGCGTGGCCGAGTCCTAACTTGCCATACCAATTGTTGCCCCAGCACTTCAAAGAGCCATTGTTGAGGATCGCGCACGTCGTGTATCCGTTCGGACGTGCGACGAACTTCGCTTGAACGCCTGTGCCGAGATTGACGGCCGGAAGGGCATCACCCATCTCGCCGGGTTGATCCCCGCGCGTATTTTGATCTTCGAGGCCGAGCGTGCCGAAAAAGTCGCTCGTGCCCCAGCACTTCAACGCGCCGTTGTCGAGAAGAGCACAGCTACTTCGATCGCCCGCGACAACAGAAACGGCTTTGCGTCCCGTGCCGAGATCAACATAGGGAAGCGCGTCGCCCATCGTACCGACCGAGCGGCCGTAGTGGTTCGTATTGCCGAGGCCGAGGTTGCCGTAGCTTCCATCGCCCCAACACTTAACCCGTCCGTTGTCGAGAACCGCGCAGTTGTGACTGGGGCCGACCGAGAGCGAGGTCACGCTTGTCGGCGTAGGAGCGTCCGAAGCGTAGGTTGTGATCGTTTCGTTGATAAAGCTTTGATACGCGTCGAGTCGGGTGAACGTATGGATGTCGCCGATGTCGCAGTATCCGCCATCGAGCGACGACAGCACGCCATACGTAACCGTGCCCTTAAGTTGGGGATCTTTTCGGAGCAGGGGTCCACCGCTGTCGCCGTAGCAAATGCCGCCACCGACACCTTGAACGCGGATCTCGGTAGCCCCGAGGCTGAAGATGCGCTCGTCTGTACCCTTGTGTTCTCCGCTCAAGCTCCAAACAGACTGTCCGCCTATCCCGATGCGTCCATAACCCACGTACCGTGCAATCTCGTTTGGACTGGGCGTTGCGATCGTGAGTGGCTTAATTGTTGGGGCGCGATCGAGGATCAAAACTGCGACGTCATTTGCGAGAGTCGTTGTGGAATAGGACGGATGCTGAATAGCACGCTGGACGTTCGCGAAGGACCCCGTAGGAAAGTGAATTGACAACTTGATACTTCTGTCGATGCAATGGGCGGCAGTGATGGCCGCCCGAGGCGCGATTAGTGTGGCGCCACAAGTCGCGTAGCTAGAGCCAGCGGGAGTCAGCTTTCCCACGGCCGGGTAAGAATCCCATTTCTCGTACGTCCCTCCCACGACCGATGACCTCTGCTCTTCAGCGTCGTCGCCCGTGCTGCATGCCGAAACAAACAAGAACGCACTGACCATCGATGGGTAATTCATGCGCGCCGTATTGGCGTACTCTGGCGCTTGAGTCTGCTTACACGCACTTATTCGACTCGAACGTGTGTATTTGTGGAAGATCGTAACGAACGCACGACGTCTTTTGCTCACTCGGCCAACTTGCAAGCGCGTCAAGTCGGCGAGGTGCTCGAGAAGGCGGCTCGTCGCATGGTCAAGTTGTTTACCTGTCGTGGACTGCTGGCGTTTTCGTGCGCATAAGTTCACTTACTTGACTGTAAATCATATTTACTTTACGCCGAACGCCTTCATGACGTACGCCGACGACACGCTCCTCTTGTCGCCTGTTACGGTCATGTAGACCTTTGATGCCGTCGCGACAGTGATCTCGCAAAGTTCGTTGCTGTTGTAGACATACGATTTGCACTTATGAGTCTGCGTCGTATCAGGCGCCGCGCCCACGCGAACGCGCAAATCTGCGTCGCCACCCACCGAAGTGGTGTTGGGCGCGAGTGTGAAAATGTACTTTCCAGCCGGCAGGACCGCGGTCTCGTACGATTTCATTTCTTTGTAACCCACGCTGCCCGACTCGTTGACGCCTTGCCAAACGGCTGCCGGCGGCGAAGATGCTGAGTACGCGTTGTCTTCCTCACCCGTGACGTTGACGACTTGGGTTGTGGAGATGCCGCTGAAGATTTGGTTGTAGGTCTTCGTTGGTGTGGTCGCCGTAAATGCGCTGATCATCGCGAGCGCGGCGTTGTCCATGTAGTCGAAGAACGCGGGCATCGCGTTGGTCACCATGTCCATGTACTTGGTTCCGCTTGCATCGTCGGCGTTGAGTGCAGCGCGCCTTGTGGCAAGTGTGGTGTCTTGGTACGCGGACGTGTCGCAGCCGTTGTAGAAGAACAGTTGCCACTTCTTTGGGAAGAAGTTGCCAAGGTTGGAGAGCGCGCTGGTGTTTGATCCCAGGCCTGCGTGGCCGTTGTACATGATCAAATCTGCGTCGGGAGAAAGTTCGGCATAGCGATTCTTGAAGGTCGAGCCTTCGCTTTTCAACTCGTCAACCAAGAGGGCGACGAGTTCGAACTTCTTACCGTTCGCAAGCGTCACTTTGAACGTGACGTCGTTGATGCTCGCGTTTGGGCCGCCAGGGATAGCTTCCGGCGTGGTCGCGGCGGAGGGATACGCGGTGCGGAACGCGGAGATGAATGCGTTCCACGCTGTGATGCCGGCATCGCTCGACGCGGTCGCGCCGCTCTCGTATTTGCCAAAGATCGCGACTGCCTTGAGCACGCCGTCTTCCCATGCCTTGTGGTATTCGGGCAGCTTCGAATAGGTGTTGAGCGCGCTCGTGGCGATCGTTGCGGTTGCGTCGACTGCGTCCGTTACCGTGTCGATCGAACAGCCGGTCGCGGCGGGTCGATAATGGTACCAAAAGTTCGACGTGAGCACGGCGCTGAGCGGGTAACTGTCGTGGCAAGTCGCCGCGTATTTGGAGTGGAACGCGGAGATGCCGGTCGAATCGACGCGTCGTGGCAATTTGAGCGCGAGCGTTGTGGGCAAGCTTGTCTTGCGGCCCCAAGCGACCGGGATGGAGACCGAGTATCGGATTGTATAGAGGCCGCCTGATGAGGTGTACGTCACGTTGCTAATGACAGCCTTGTTGAGCATTGCGACGCCGGTGCGCGCGTTGAGTTGACCGACCAGGTAGAAGAGTTGCGCGTTGATGGCGGTTGTGCGCGCGGTGCTCGTTGAACCGGCTGATGTGATGACCGTGCCGCTGAAGGTGAAGTCGAGCAGCGTTGCGACGTCGCTAGAGAAGGCCTCGTCTTGGGACCAAGTGCCGTCGCCGTAGTCTTGGGCGCTCTCGACGTCTTCGCCGCCGCCGCCGCTACAACCTAGTGCAGACACGAGTGCGACGGATGGGATGAGTGCTAGCAGCTTCATTTTTTGGCAAAACCCTTAGGTTGATGGCTGCCCCCCTCGCCCCCAATGTGGAGGTGTGTGACACGTGCGTTAGGGGCGGGCAAGAGGATCATTGGCAACAAATTTGGGGGCGGCGTTTATCGGACCAGGCCAGCGAGGCGTGCGACGAGTCGTTCGGCGAGCGTAAAATCGGGAACTTCCTGCAGTAGCGCTAGGCGTCTTGAGGAGTCTGGCGGCGAATCCGGCCTCCATCGGTCTTAAGGATCGGTCTTGCGCTCCGTACTTAGAGAGTGGGACTTCACGAGCGCTTGCCTTTCGAGCAGTCAGCGTGTGGCCAAAGGAAATGCCGGATGAAAACCACACACGCGATCGCCCGGGGGCTCGGAGTGACACTATTTTCCGCAACCGCCCACACGGAGAGTTTCTGGCCAGGAGACAAAAGGTGCTTCAGAGTTCGTGAGGCACGAGTGACTGGAGCCATCATCAGGCAGGAACTCATCCTGCGATGAACATGAAGGCCGCAACCACGGACTCTCTTTCCACGCTTATCTTGCCCTCCGATCGAAGTGGCTTTCTCAAGTTGCTTCCTGAACGCACAGGTCTCGCGCGCGTGGGTGATGGGCTCGCTGCGAGGAAAACGTTATGAAAAGGATCGCCCTCAGCGTCGTCATTTGCACGACATTCGCTTGCTCCGAAGACAGGAACAACTCGGTCGACGCCGCAAGCGCGGTGCCGCAGGAGGCAGGTGCAGACACCTCGCCAGCGGATTCGAGTGATGCGTCGGTGATTGTCGATTCGGCTGCGCGCGATTCATCGGTGCAAGACGTCAGGGAGCGCGAGAATGGAGTTGAGAACGGAGTGCCGGATGCCCCCGACAGCGGGATGGTCGACTCATCGGCGAAGGAGTCCGGCACCCAAGAGAGCGGCACTCCGGAGAGCGGTACAGACGACGCATCGACGACCCTCGAAACCGGCTGGACCAACTTTGTTGCGAGCGCAGACACCACGAAAATCTACGTGAGCAACTCCACTGGCAACGACGCGAACAATGGTCTCTCGGAAACGACCGCGGTAAAGACTCTCGCGCGCGGGATATCGCTGCTGCGTGACGGATATCCAGATTGGCTGCTCCTCAAGCGCGGCGACTCCTGGCCTGAGAGCTTTGGCATGTGGACGAAGTCCGGGCAATCGGCGACGGCCCCCATGCTGATTTCAAACTATGGGACCTCACCCGATCGGCCGCTGCTGCTTACGGGGGTGTTGGATGGACTCGATA
>JAHFDZ010000041.1 GCA_023248745.1 Myxococcales bacterium
GCAGTTCGCAAAATGGTCACTTACTTTCGCGAATTCGCCGACGCGGATGAGCCACCGCGAGGCCAAGCGAACATCTATCTCGATCTCGCTTTGTCGAAGCGTGGTGTATGTCGCCATCGCGCGTTCGCATTCTTGGTGACAGCGCAAGCGATCGGTATACCGACGCGCATGGTGCTCAACGAGTCGCACGCATGGGTCGAAGTATTCGATGCGCGAAGTTGGCGGCGGATCGATCTCGGCGGGGCTGGCAATATGAACCAGCGCACCGGCGACGCGCTTGCCAACCGCACGGCGCACCAACCGCCGCCCGATACATTTGTGTGGCCCGCAGGAGCCACGCGTGGTGACGCTCCGATTACCGAAGCCCGCGCTCGCGCGGAAGAAAAGCGCAAGGCAAACATCGCACCGGGTGGCGGCGGAGGCTCAGGCACCGGAGGCGCGGGCACTGCCGGCACTGGCGGTACTTCGTCCGACGGTGGTCAAGTGGGCGGGGAGAAAGTTCCAAATCCTGACGATCCCAATAGCGCCGTCGACGGCCACGACGATCGACCGCCAGCGACGCTCTCACTTTCGTTTCAAGATCGCGTAACCCGGCGTGGCGCGCCGATTGCGATTAAGGGTGAAGTACGCAGCGGTGGCAAAGTGTGTGCAAACGTGCCTGTAGAAGTATCCCTTCAGGGCCGCGATGGTACGTCAGCGACGCTGGGTACCCTTGTCACCGATGGCGCCGGTCACTACGAAGGCATCGTGACGATGCCGCGCGCGCTTGGCCTTGGTGCGTACGCCATTGCGACGCGCACGGCTGGTAATGCGCAGTGTGGCAGGGGGAGCATCGAGTGAGCGGCGTATTCGTTCCGTTTCTTTACGAATTGCGTGCACGCAAAGTAAGAGTGGGTGCGCAAGAAGCGATGGCGCTCGCGAAAGCACTTGTTATCGGCGTGCACGAGAGCTCACTCGATGGTTTCTATCATGTCGCGCGTGCGCTTTGCGTGCACCGAGAAGGTGACCTCGATGCATTTGATCAAGCGTTTGGCAGTCACTTTCGCGGGATCGAGGCCAAGTCAGTCGAGCTGATCGACGAACTTAAGGACTGGCTAAAAGACGCGAAGGACCGTCCGCAACTCTCGGACGAAGAGCGCGCGATGCTCGATGCGCTCGACATCGACGAACTCCGCAAGTTGTTTGAGCAGCGATTGCGCGAACAGAAAGAGCGCCACGATGGTGGCAATCGTTGGATCGGTACTGGCGGCACTTCGCCCTTTGGGATGAACGGTGTCAATCCGGCGGGACTGCGCGTGGGACCGATGGCTGGTGGACGAAGTGCAATCGGTGTCGCAGATGCACGCAAGTACCGACCCTATCGTTCCGATTTGGTACTCGACGTGCGACAAGTCGAAGTGGCGCTGCGCAAGCTTCGCGCATTTGCGCGCCTGGACGGTCACCTCGAGCTCGACATCGACGAGACGGTCGACAAAACGTGCCGCAACGCAGGCGAACTCGAAATCGTTCTTCGCCCGCCTCGTAAGTCGAACGTTCGTGTTCTTCTCTTGCTCGACGTTGGCGGGTCGATGGATCCGCATTCGCGCCTTGTGTCACAGCTGTTCTCAGCCGCAAAGCGAGCGTCCAACTTTCGCGAGCTCAAGTGCTTCTACTTTCACAACTGCATTTACGGTCGCCTCTTTGAGACCGAGTCCTTTGCCGAACCGCATAAGGTGCGCGACGTTCTTCGTGAGTGCGGGCCTGAGTGGAAGCTCGTGCTCGTTGGGGATGCAGCAATGCATCCGTCTGAGTTGCTCGGTGGCGGCGACTGGTACTTTTCGCGCGAAGAAATCGGCGGCGAAGCCATGCACGGCATCCAATGGATGACATTGCTCGCCGATCACTTCCGCCGCAGCGCTTGGCTCAACCCTGATGCGCCGAATCATTGGCGCGGTGGAACCGCCGAAATGTTGTCGAAGTTGTTCTCAATGCACCATCTGACGATTGATGGCCTCGGTGAAGCGGTGTCGCACTTGTCGAAAGGTGCGCAGACGAGCCGACGCTAGCGCACAAGGATTGAGAAAAATAGCCCGCTTCCGAGGCGTACGATCGTGAACCAAATGATGTTGGCAACCAACAGAATGAGCGTTGGTTTCCAAGAAGGTCGCAGTTTGCGATCGGAAGCCACAAGCACCACCTGCTCCATTGCTCGCTGTGGCAATTGCTCTGCTGGTGTTCCGCTCGCGGCCAATTCGTCAACAATATTGCCTATTGGAATGCGTGCGCTCAATTGTGAGAGCACGAACCGAACTGGCCACGGTGCTTCTGTTCGCGTGCGCAAGTAACGCTGCCATACGCGGTCGAACATCTTTGTCGCGTGGGCTTCCTTGAGGTTGGTTGTCTCTTCGGCGAAGAAGCGCGTAAGCAGGTGCGTTCCAACCCGCGAGATCGTTGGACCCTGCGATTCGACAGCGGCCGCGATCAGCCGCTGCAATCCTTGCTTGTGGGCAAACAGAATGGCGACGCCGACAAACGGAGCGAACAGTACAAAGATGCACAGGGCGAACAGCAACGAATCACGTGTGCCGTGGCTTAGCGGTAGGAGCGCGAAAAGTAGCCAAGCGGCAAACCCAAGATTGAGGACGATGAAAAACGCAACGGTTGATACACCCCGAACGAACGCAGAAACGAAACCCGTGGCGAGTTCTTTTGCGAGTCGGGTGAGCGACTCTTTCCACTCGATTGCGGGTTCGCTTCGTAAAGTGTTCGTCTGGGGTAACATTTACAGTCTCTGCTCGACGACAACGGTGCGCTTGACTTCGTCGAGCCAGATCTTGCGCTGTCGCACGATGGCCTCGAAGCGCGCACGCCCCATCAGTTCGTCGCGCATCTTTTCGAACGAGGGCGCAGTCTTGTCGGTCGACACTTGAAAAATTGAGAGAACGTACCCGGTCGGTGTTCGCAGCTTGATCACCTCGGAGACGTCGTTGTTTTTCATGTGCGCGATCCGTTCGCGAATGCCAGGCGGAAGCTGGTTGAGTGGCACGACGCGAAGGCCGCATTCGTTGCGCGTTGTGGCTTCGTCCGAATGTTCTTTGATGAGCTTGCAGAAGTTCTCGCCTCTCTGCGCGCGCTCATAAATGGCTTGTGCTTGCTTCTCACGCGCTGCGAGATCGTCTGCGGGTCGAATTGCCAAGATGAGCGTTCGCAGCCCAACGCTCTCTTCAAGGGTTTCTTTTTTGACTCTCTCGTAGAGCGCACGCGCGTCTTGCTCCGCGACGCGCACTCGCGGGTGCACGAAAGCTTGAAGCAACTGGCCCTCGAGCAATTGACGCCTCACTTCGTCGCGGTACTCATTTTCGCTCTTGCCCTTGAGGCGCGCGTCAACAAATAGAGCGCGAACAGTTACATGATTCTGCTCGGCGAGTTGTTGGAACGCGCGATCGACGTCTTCGCTTGTCACGAGCGCCTTGCCGATGCGGTCCGCGGCAAGAGCAATGAGCTCGTCTTCGACCATGCGCTCAAGCGTGACCTTCATCACTTCTTGTTCTTCAGCGGCGCGCAAGTTGGGATCGCGGGCAGTTGACGAACCTTCGAGCGCAAGCAACTCTGGGCGCGCGCGCGCGCGGAGCTCGGAGAGCAAGATGGGTCGCTCGGCGACAACCGCGACGATGCGCTCGACGATCGCGGCGCGCGCGTCCGCCGCGTGGAGCGCGAATGAGAGAGCGAGCGCTGAGAGCAAAGGGCGGAACTTCACGTGGAAGACCTTAGCTTGCAACGGGGCAGGCTCAAACGGGGAATGGCGATGACACCTCGACTGTGCGCGCCCCATGAAATGCAGAAAGCGAACGAAACAATCGTTTCGTTCGCCTTGCTTACAGTCCGAGCTCTTAGCGCTTGCTGTACTGGAAGCGCTTGCGTGCGCCTGCCATACCGTACTTCTTGCGCTCCTTCTTGCGCGAGTCGCGGGTGAGGAAGCCCGCGCGCTTGAGTACTGCGCGCTTTTCTGGGTCGATGAGAAGCAGTGCGCGCGAGATGCCGTGGCGAATGGCTTCGGCTTGAGCGGACTTGCCGCCACCCGCGCACGTTGCGGTAATGTCGAACTGCTCGACGGCTTCGATCAACTCGAGTGCTTGGTTCATCACCATGCGCGATGTCGCGCGCTCGAAGTATTGTTCGGCGCCGAGGCCGTTGACCGAAATTGCGCCCGTGCCTGCTTTGAGCCAAACGCGTGCGATGGCGTTCTTGCGCTTGCCGGTTGCGTAGGTTGCCGTGGTGCTCACTGATTTATCTCCGGTCTCTCAAAGTGTCGTGTCGTCAGGCGGGACGTCATCATCGAAACGAAAGCGGCTTTGGCGCTTGCGCTGCGTGGGGGTGGTCGGCCGTTGCGTAGAGCTTGAGCTTGTGCGCCATTTCGCGGCCGAGGACGCCCTTCGGGAGCATGCCGCGGACAGCCTTTTCGATTGCGAAAGTGGGCTTGCGTGCGAGTAGCGAGCGATAGCTTTCGCTTTTGAAGCCGCCTGGGATACCCGAGTGGCGGTTGAAGCTCTTTTGGTCAAGCTTGTTGCCGGTCAGTTTGACCTTGCCGGCGTTGACAACGATGACGAAGTCACCGGTGTCGACGTGAGGGGTGTACGTTGGCTTGTGTTTGCCGCGCAAAATCGAGGCGATTTCGCTTGCGATGCGTCCAAGAGGCTTGTCTGTGGCGTCCACAACGAACCATGCGCGGTTAGCTTGCGCGCTTGCGGTAGTTGCGACGAACGTGCGTTGTGTCGGAGCCGACATGGTCAAAACAGCCTTTCACCTGGGTGATTCACAAACAGAGGGGTGTTCACCCGCTCTCCCATTCAGGGGCGCCGGAACTTACGGGGCGGGTTTCGCAATGTCAAGCGTCTCGTCGTCTCGCCTGAACCTGCGCGTCATTGCCGGTATTGTGCCGGGTATTGCCGGTTTTCGCCTCAAAATGGAGAGCTTCACCTTATAGAGTAGGCACGCGTCGCAATGCACCGCGGCGAGGACCTTGGCCGCGCTCGAGGAACGATGATCGACTTTGCCCCCACCGAAGAGCAACAAGCCCTGCAGGAAGCCGTACGCCAATTCGCGAAGACCATGCTCGCGCCGCGCATCCGAGAGACCGAGAAGCTTCGTGGGCTCGCACCCGAGGTACAGGCCGCGGCGATTGAAATGGGACTGTCCTTAGCGTCGATTCCCGAGAGTTCGGGCGGACCCGGCTTTTCTTTCGTCACGCGGGTGCTGCTCGAGGAAGAGCTTGCTGCCGGCGATCCGGCGGCGACCTATGGGCTTGCTGGACCTGGCGCGTTCGCACTCGCAATCGCCGAGTTGTGCGACGAAGCGCGTTGTAAGCAGTTCCTTGCGCCATTTGTAGAGCACCCCGATCGATTTGGCGCAGTGGCATGGGGCGAAGCGAAGCCCGTTGATTCACGTGGCGGGTTTGCAACAACCGCAAAATGGATCGGGAACAGTTTCACGCTCGAGGGCACCAAGTCGTATGTCGTGGGCGCTTCGCGCGCTGAAACTTTGCTTGTGTTCGCGCAGGTTGATGACGCGGCCGATTGGAATGGCGTTGGTGCATTTGTAGTCCCCAAGCACGTTCACGGAATATCGATCGAACGCGTGACGACCCTCGGACTCGAAGCAGCGGACGTTGCGAGTGTCCGGCTCGAGCACGTGCGCGTGCCGCGCGCTTCCTATTTGAACGAAGCGAAAGAATGGTCGCATCGGTTGCTGCGGTTCTTTGTGAAGAACGCGCTTCTTGTCGCTGCGCGTTGCACAGGACTGCAGCGTGCTGCCATCGAAGTGACGCGCGACTACGTGCAGACTCGCACTGCGTTTGGAAAGCCCATTGGGCACTTTCAAGCTGTCGCGTTCAACATCTCTGATCGGTTCATCGATCTCGAAGCGTCGCGCGCAATGGTACAGCGCGCCGCATTCTTATGGGATGCCGTTGCCGCGGGCCAAGCCGAGGAGAACGAAGCGCTTCTCGCAAGCGCGCGGGCGATTGGTTTCGCGCAAGAAGCTGCGATGCGCGCAGGTAACGATGCGGTGCAGTTGCACGGCGGCGCGGGCTTCATGCGCGACTACCCCGTTGAGAAATATATGCGCGACGCGAAGCAGCTTCAGGTGTGCGGAATGACGACAACACAAGCGGATCAACTCGCGTCACGAATTGAGCTCGGCTTGCCGCTCGAGTGGTCGCTATTGGTTCCGACTGCCGAGTCGCAGAACGTGTTCGTCTAGTGCACCGTCGTGGAGTTGCGACTAAGGCTCTTGGGCGGTGCACAAGCCAATAAGCGCGTCAGTGAAATTGCAATCAGGAGAGAAGCGATGGATTTCCTACTGAGCGATCGTCAAAAGACGTTGCGCGAGGGCATTCGGGGTTTTGCCGCAAACGTGATTCGGCCGCAGGCGCTTTCATGGGATCGCAACGCTGGCGTTCCCGAACCGTTTCTCAAACAGATGGTTCAGATGGCCGCGCAAATGGGTGGGCAGCTGGGAGTTTCACTCGAGCCGGCGGTCGCACGAGCACCAGACGAATCAGGTGAGTCTGGCGAGAAGAAGAAGTCGTCAGCAAACTTGACTGCTCTCATTGGCGCCGAAGAGATGGCGTGGGGCGATGCTGGGCTTCTTCTTTGTCTGCCAGGTCCCGGTCTTGGGGGTCCGCCCGTGCGAGCAAGCGGCACGCCCGAGCAAAAGGAGCGTTTCTTTGGAATCTTCAAAGACATGTCGGAAACACTCGCGTGGGGAGCCTACGGTCTCACGGAGCCGGGCGCTGGAAGTGACGTTGCGGGCATTCGAGCGTCGTGTCGCAAGGAAGGCGGCGAGTGGGTCATCAACGGCCGCAAGTGTTACATCACGAATGGCGCGCGTGCCGCGTGGACGGTCGTGTTTGCGACGATCGATCCTGCTCTGGGTCGCGCTGGGCATCGCGCCTTCGTGGTCGAAAAAGGCACGCCAGGTTTTGGCGTCGGCCGCATCGAAGAAAAGATGGGCCTCCGCGCAAGCGAGACCGCCGAGCTCGTCTTCGAAGAGTGCCGCGTTCCTGAGGCCAACTTGCTTGGTGGTGAAGAAAGTTACCAATCGAAAGAAGGCTTCATGACTGCGATGAAGACCTTCGACAACACGCGTCCACTCGTCGCGGCGATGGCCATCGGGATCGGGCGCGCGGCGTATGAGTACGCGCGTGACTTCGTCAAGGAACGTTACCTTTTGTCGCGGTCCATTCCTCGCTATGGTGCCATTGCAGAACGCCTTGCGAAGGTGGGTCGACAGCTGGAAGCGGCGCGTATGGTGACGTGGCGCGCGGGGTGGATGGCCGACCAGGGCATTCCGAATGCGAAGGAGGCGAGCATGAGCAAGGCAATTGCTGGCCAGGCTGCAATTGGTGCCTGCATCGAAGCGATCGATATCTGCGGCGCAGAAGGAACGATCGCGCACGACCATCAACTGCTCGAAAAGTGGTTTCGCGACATCAAGGTCTACGACATCTTCGAAGGCACCGGGAACATCCAACGCATTGTGATTTCAAAGCGTGTGATCGAAGGCCTCAAAGGGTTCTAAAACAATCCGACCGCAAACTGCAGCGCACCGAAGTCCTTGCCTTCGTAGTCTCGTTTGGTCAGGTTGAAGCCGTAGTCGAGCACGAGTGGGCCAACGGGAGTAACCCACCGAATGCCGGCGCCTGCAGCAGCTCGAAGCTTGAAAGGCATTTCAAAAACGTTGCTCGCTTCGCGCCAAAGGTTGCCGAAGTCGCCAAATATCACCGCATCGACAGGTGCGCGAATTGGGAATCGAAGTTCAACGCGTGGGTTGAACATGAAATCCCCGCCACGCGTCGCAATCTGATTGAGCGTGAGGCCGTTTGTCTTTTCGACAAGTTGCTTGTCGAATTCGTAGGGTACGAGAGAATCTTGCAGCCACCCGCGCATGGAGTCGAAGCCGCCCATAAAGAAGAGGCGATCGGGATAAGTTGTCGATCGCGATGGTTGCAATTGCAGGTTCTGTCCCATGCGCAATTGAAAGGCGAGCGTGACCTTTTTCGAAAGCGGGATGTACGCACTGGCCGTCTGGGTGAGGCGGAAAAACTGGCCTTGGCTCGTTCGATCGTTGGGACTAGCGCTTTCGAGTGAGTGCCAATTGACGAACTCGGCGCCTGTCGCAAAGTAAGTGCCGCGATGGGCATTGAGGGGGTCGTCTCGACGGTCCCAAGCGAGCAAGGTTCGTACGGCGAAGGTAAGGCTCTGACCTGTGGGTACACGCAGGAGGCGACTGAGCGTTGAAGCACTTCCGCTCACGGCGGGGTCGCTACTTTCCTGAAGTTCGATGAGGTAATCCTCAACTGACTTGTTGCGATAAACGATGGCCGTGTTGTGTTCGATGCTCGGTGTGATCGACAAGAGCAGGTTCTTGATCGGTCGATAGTTGAGGGTGACCAGCGCGCTGAATTTTTGCAGAACGAAGTCACGCTGGATATCTCGCGCGTGAATGAGGTCGATCTGCCCGCGCATGAGGGGGCCGAGTCCGAGTTCTGGAAAGAGGAGGCTGAGTAAAATACGGCGCCCAACGAAATCGCACTCACGTGTCTGATTGGGAGCCAACTGAGTAGGATATCGACTCGACGGATCCGACGCCCGTTGGTTCGGAGAGGTGATGTCTGGACATACTTGGCTAAAGCCCTCACGCACGGACTCGGGAGCCCAGTCTCGAGGTAGGTAAGAAATTTGACCGCGAGCCGTGAGGCCAATGGCGGAGCCGAATAAATTGCGATGCCCGTATTCGACAAACGCGCGCATGCCTTCGCCGCTCGAGAACCCGGGCCTTACTTCGATGTACTGCGGCGTGCGTTCAATCACGGTGACAATGATCGTTTTCTCGCGCTCCACTACGTAGGGCTCGTCCATTGCGACGCTGACGCTTGTGAACGGCCCTAGCGTTGCGATCGCCTCTTCGGTACGTCGCGCTTCGTCGGCTCGATAAGGCAGACCCACCCGAAGCGTGACGCGGCGCCTAACGATGCTCTCGTTTGTGTGATTGAGACCGCGAATGTCGATGCGCCGCACATAGACAAGATCGCCCTCGCTCATGTCGAAACGCACGCGAGCGCGCGTATGATCGTCGGATTCTTCGATCGCGTATTTGACTTCTGCGAAAGCGTATCCTTCGGCGCGGTAGAAGTCGGTGAGCTTGCGTACAGACGCTTCGATCGTCACCAAGCTTACCGGTTCTCCAAATGGCAAAGCGGCTTCACGGCCAAGCTGACGATGCGAAAACGCGCGCGCGCCTGTAAATGCGGCATCGTAGAGGATCGATTGTGGACCCAGTTTGACCGGAATGACGACGTCGAGTCGGCTCGAGCATCGAATGCCTTTTGCTGCGTTCGGGGTGCACGTGAGGTTGTCTGGGAACGCGGGTGACGACAAAGGTAACCCAGTTTGATCATAAACGCAGAGGTTCTTCGGAGGCGCGGGCAATGGCATAGGCTCGCAACTGCCAGCAGGTGAACTTGGCCTGCACGTCGCGCGAAAGACGCCGAGAGGTCCGACGCGCGCATGCAAGTAGCCTTCGTTGCGATACAATTCTTGCACGTGTTCGAGCGCGCGATCGTAGGTAGCGGCGTCGAATGCTTTGCTTGCCTCGAGCTCAATCGGAACGGCGCGCTTCGTTGCCTCACCGCGTAGGAGCATGTCGGCGCCAACGGGATGCGGGTGAACCAGGAGATAGCTGTTCGGTAGTTCTTCTTCGAGAAAGCTGTCGATTTCTGTGCCGATGTCGCGCGTCGAATTGGGACCACTACCGCGCAGCTTTGCGACTTCGTTCAAGTCGAGGCATGGGTAACTGCGCGAGTACACTTTTGTGCGCACGCCCTCGTCGACATTGAGTACCACGTAGCGCACAGCGTCTTTGCCGGCGCCCGTGATCGTGGCGCTTACCTTGGCGTCTGCGAATCCGCGCTTTCGGTAGTACGTGGCGATGCGTTCGCCGAACTGTGCTGGATTGCGATCGGCGGCATCGTTTTCGAGGTCGAGCGCTGCGACGAGAGATTCGGTGTCGATGCTGCTGTTGCCACGCACGAGAAGCTCGTGACGCGAGCCGGTGTCGATATGCACACGCAACGTAACCAAGTCTTCAAAGAGCCCGACGTCGTGTGTGACACGCGCGTTGAAATAGCGCGCGCCGTGCAAAACACTTTCGAGTTTGGTGTCTGCACTCGTGAGTGCCGCTTCGTCCACGCGGTCACCCGTGTTCACAGGGTAACTGCTGTAATGCTTTGCGATGACCTCAGCTTTGGCACCCGTGGGGTAGAAGTACCGCTTTGCAAAAAGGGTCGGCGCACCCGCTTGCACCTTCAGATTGATAACGAATCGATGCGGGACGAGCGTGGCGCTGAGCGAAGTGTCGACTTTGGCATTGGGAAAGCCGCTTTGGAGCAAGAAGCGTTTGACGCGCGCTGCACTTTCTTGCCACTCCGAAGCTTCAAAATCAGCACCGGAAGTGAGTGCAAATGCGCGCGCGATAGCCTCCTTGTCGATCGTATCTTTGTCGATGGTGACCGACACTTGATCAACGATTCCGCGCTCGCTCGCGAAAACGGTGATGGCAACGCCGCCAGCCGTGGCGGATACCGTTACGCGCCCGCTCGCAAAGCGGCCGGTGTTCTCGAGCTCGCCGAGCAGCTTTGTAGGAACACTTACGTCAAATAGGACTCCTGAAGTTACGGAAAGAAAATGCGGCGGATCGATTCTCAATCGCGCATCGAGCGGACGAGTGTTGACGTCGATGCGTTGAATGGCGAGCCCTACGAAAGGTGTGAGGTCAGCCTGTGGTACGAGCTTGGGGATGGTTGCGACCTGCGCTTGCGGCCCATTGCGACGCAGCGGTCGAAAAGCTGCGCGTGGAGAGCTTCTCACGACGACGGCGCGTGGCACTTCGGCAGCCGCTGGCAGCGCGAAGATCGCGGTAAGAACGGGCAAGAGAAAGGCTCTGTGCAACGTCATCATTCGAACTCGAGACGCCACCGAAGATCGAGACCCAAGTTACCGATAGACGATGACTGCACGTCGGTGACGTTGTCGTACGATCCTTGGACGCTCAACGTACGTTGGAGTCGCCACTCGATAATGGCGCGCAGTTCGCGTTGTTCGCCCACACCTGCCGTCACGCTTCCTCGCACATTGTCGAAGTAAGGGAGGCGCCTTCCAATGGTCACTTGCGGCTCTGTTCGTCCCGTGCGCGACGAGTATGCGCTGCCGAAGCGGAACTCGTCGATAATCGGGATGACGTCCTTAACTGCCTTGTCGGCGCCGGTTGCAGCGCCTGCATAGTTGAGCGCAATGCTGGCACCGATGGAGCTTGCCTGCAGTTGATCAAGCTCGGCGCGTGTCATGCCAATGGCCAGTAGGAGAAGAATATCTTCGCGCGAAAGCGTCGGCTCGCTTTGCAGATCGATCTGCAGCTTATCGGCTTCACCGTACGCGTGCAGCGTGATGCGATAGATGCCGTAGCCTCTTCCGCTCGTTGTCGAGAGACCGGCCGCGGCGGAGGTTGCGCTTGCGTCCGTGGCGCGTCGGTAGTCAGTCACCGCGACCAAGTCGATGTTGGGCGCGATGCGCGTTGCGTCGTCGAAACGAATGTGACCTTGTCGGATGTCAAAGTCGCTCGCGCGGAAGTGGAAGTGTCCGTTGTCGAGTGTCTTCAAACTCCCACGCAAGCCGTAGCGTTGGTTGGTGCCTGTAATATGCAAGTAATCGCTGTCGATGCGCAGCGACGCTTCTGCGAGGTTGTTGCGAATGATGAACGGCTGCGTTGATTTTACGCGGATGTCGATCGAAACGTTGTCTGCAGCAGGGTCGTAGTGATCCACAACGGTGCGCTTCGCGGCGCCGATGTCCGTCGTTAGCGTGACAGGCTTCGTGTACTCGAACGACGTCACGTCGATGGTTCCCGAGATTGCGGGCAGGGAGTGAATGCCCTTCAGCACGGCGCCAAAGTCCCAGTTCAGGCCGACATCACCGTTGAACGCCACCGCTACGCCGGGTTGGGGATTCATCCGGATGTTGACCAATTTCGCCGAAGCATCGACCGTGGCCGCAGTAAATCCGCGCATCGGAATGAGTGCCGTTGCGTCGATGGTTCCTGCGCCCATTCTTGCTTTGAACGTTGCGTTGATTTCACTCGCGTTTGCACGGACGTCGGCGACCATGCGCGTTAGCGGGGCAGGCATGCCCTTAACGCTCATTTCGCCGTCACGCAAAGACAGACGTCCGTCGAAGACCGGCTCACCGACCTTGCCGTTGATCGCGATGTGTCCTTCTACTTTGCCTTGGGCGCGCTCGATTGAAGGCGAGAGCTTGGCGAATGTTTGGAGATCGATGGGTTCGAGCGCCGCGTCGAAATGTACAGAAGCGAGTTTGCCTTTTGAAACGTCCGAAGCCGAGCCCGTGACTGCGAAGCCGCCGGTTGTGCCTGCCGAAGCAGTTGCAAGCTTGACAAAAATCGGTGCAGGTAACGAAACGCGATCGTTTGCGAGTTCAATCCATTGCCCCATCGCTGGGATCGTTAGGGTGTTGCCGCTCATGCTGATGCTGAGGCGCTCGGGCCAAAATTTGATTCGAGCATGAGGTAAATCACCTTGACGGTATTGCTCGATGACGACGTCGCCCCACGCTTTGCCGGCGATGTCCTCGGGTGCTCTACCGGTGGTGTCAGACGTTGCGATCGCGCGGTAGAGTGGCCGCAATTCGAGTCCGCGTAGGCCGAGTTTGCCCTTGATTTCTGCCTGAGGCTCTCGCGAGATGACGACATTATTCGCCGTTAGTTGATTGCCGAGGAAGTTGCCGTTGATGGTGAACGTTCCCTTTGAGCGACGGTCAGTTAGGTAAGATGCTTTATCAAATGCTTTCCCGATTGGGCCACCGCATCCGCTGCGGCTGGTGACGACTCCGGGTTCAATGATTTGATGCATATCGACTCGAAAGTCTGATCGCGGAAGCGCGATGTTGCGCACGCGCAGGGATTCGAGCCGCACTTCGCTTTGCACGTCGAGTCCCGCGTTCGCGCTAAATTCGTCGAAGTTGCCTCCAACATGAACGGTGGCAGCCGCGAGGCCTTCGAGGTTTGCGGCTTCCTCGCCCAGGCTTTTTTGTAACGTATTGAGTTGCGAAATCAGCATCCCATCCGCGCTCGCGGTGGCGCTGATCGATCCTCGTCGAAAGAGTGCCGATCCAACCATCGTGCCGCGCGTGCCTTGGCTTCCGTTTTTGTAGAGCGTGAACGAGTGAACGTCGATGTCGGCACCCGCAAGTCCGCGCGCGCGATCGAACCAGTTCATGTCGAAGTCAGCTTCTCCGGCGGCAAAGCGCTCTCCGACAAGCGCGAGCTGATCGAACTTTGTTCGTGCGCGCAGGCCGACGAAACCGCCGCCGCATCGATCTTCCGGGCCGCCGATTGCAAGATGCAAAGCGGCAAACCCACTCACGCGGCCTTGAACGTCCGCGAAGCGAGGATCTTCGGCCGCTGCTGGAAACATGCCGATGAAGTCTTGAAATTCGAAGCCGCGAGGCTCGATGAGTGCGTCGACGAGAAAGCCATTGCCGCTGCGCCCAAGGTCGAGCACAGCACTCGGAATCTCGTATCGGCTACGCGGATTCCGATCGCCGCGCTCACCCGCGATGCCCAATAGTTCGACGCGCGAGCGTTCGATGTCGATTTTTACATGCGCGGGATGGCCGTTGCTTCCCTTCAAGTCACCAAGCGCAATGTCGGCGATCTTAAGGCCACGCAGCGAGCTGATTTCGCCGACGAGAACCGGCTTTGAAAATGTGCCGGTCATGTTGAACCCGACGTCTGCAATTCCAGCGATCGTCAACTTTCCGATGGGAGAGATGTCCTTCAGATCAATCTTCGCGTCGTTGACGTCGATGAACGCGTCGTTGTTGAAGCCGATGTGAACCGCTGCGCCGCGAATCGCAGAATTGCCAACCATTAGGTTCGTGCTGAGGAACTTGAGTGTGGTTGGCGTGATCGACAGTTTGGACGCAATATTTGCGTTCGCGACTCCGAATATGCGCTGGTGGGTAACATCGTCTGCGGGGCGATCGTAGATGCCGAAGTTCTTCGTCGTAGCGGTGAACTCGCCGTCGAGTTGAAGTGGCTTGAGTGTGCCGCTGACCGTTCCGGTTCGCAAGGCAAGGACGTCCCATCCGACGAACGAATTGGGATGCACGTTGAGGTCGCGCATCAGCTGCGTGAAGTTGATGTTGTTCGCGTCGAGTTTGGCAGCAAATGGAATTGTGTCCCCGAGCGGATCGATGCGGGCGTCGTGAATGACGGCCAATCCGTTTGCAATGCCCACCCGCGCTTCGGGAATGAGAACGCGACCTTTTACGATTGAAATGCGACCGTCGAGTGTTTTGGCGACGTTGCGCTTGTCGATGTGAATGTCGCGACCTGTGATGGTGCCTTCGAGGTTTGGCAATTGCTTATCGAGTGCTACTTGCGGATCGGGTGGCCAAGAGCCTTCGATGTCGATGCCGACCCAGCCGTCGGTGGCTACTGTCGGCTCGAAGCGACTCACAATACTGAGTGGACCTCTCGCCTTCACATGACCACGCACATGAGATGGGAACGTTTCACCTGCGCGGGGCAAAGTCATCGTGAGCCGGGTGATGAGCACTTCGACGCGGCGTTTGTCGTCGATTGCGGCCGGACAGTCTGGGGGTGTGTCTGCATTGGGATCGAGGTCGACCGCACCAAGAACGCTCAGCCGAAAAATATCGAGCTGCGATCCCGAAAGACGACCGCGCACGTCGAGACCACAAAGTACGTCGTCGTCGATCGCGTCGCCTCCAATGGAGACTGCCGCCTTGCGCGCGCGTGAAAGCTCGGTTCGGCCCACCTGAAGGCCGACGTTGATGCGCTGCACTTGCCCCGCCAAGTCCTCGGTCGTGAGATCGAGATCGAGCGCTGCGAGCTTGGTAAGAATTCCATCAAGGTCGACGCGAATCGTTCCGTTGCTCACCGAAATACCGCCGAACGGAAGTCGAGTGTCGCTGGCGCTTGACTTTGGGAAGTCGGGCTTGAGATTGACGAGTTTACCGTCCCTGATGATCACCAACGCACTTGGCGAATCGACGTCAACCTGCTCAATAGTTAACTTTCCTGACAATAGCGGAAAGAAGCGAGGTCTCGCGCTTACGCGATTTGCCGTAAGAAAGGGTGTTGGCCGATCGCTCGAGTCAACGCGCACGTCGTTGAGTTCGACGGCGAGGGGCCACAAGCTCACGCCAACGTCGTATTGGGCAGAGATTCCGAAGCGTGCGACTTCTTTTGCGGTGAGGGCGGCAACCTGATGTCGCACCGAGGGCAGTTTGACGATCAGCGCGAGAAGGAGAGGGACAAGTCCTAACGTAGCGAAAAGAAAGCAGAAAAATCGCGCAACCACTCGCCCGTACGCCCTTTTTGGCTTCGGTTTCGGAGGCAGCTCCAGCAGGGTTTCACGCGCCGTCAAAGTCCTGCGGTCAGTCTACCCGTAACCGTCCACACTTGCGCTATACGGGGCGGATCATGCGTCGGCATTCCTTTGGCGTCCTTACGGTCGAGGAGCTGTATGCACTCCGCCTCGCGCGGGTCGAATCGTGCTCTCCCGCGGCAGTTATCGAAGCCCTTGAACCGCTGGTGGGTGAAGAGCGCAAGGCGCTTCTCTTGCGCGTGCTCGCATCACGATTGGAGAGCGTGTCTGTCCTCTTCGACCAGCCTTACGATCCTCACAATGGCGCTGCGGTTATCCGCTCGGCCGAGGCCTTTGGTATCCAGCATCTCCACGTTCTCGCGCGCGCAGGCACTCCGTTTCTCGCGGCCAATTCTGTGACGCGGGGTGCAAACAAGTGGATTGATTTGCATTGCCATCCCACGATTGCAGACGCCCTTCTGGCATTGCGCAGCAAAGGACACACCTTGGTTGCGGCCGCTTCAGATGGCGAGCTTGAGCCTGAGGCGCTTGGCGAGCTCGATCGCGTTTGCATCGTCCTCGGAAACGAGCGTGAAGGCATCCGACCTGAGGTGCTTGCCGCATGCGACAAGACCGTGCGTGTGCCGATGCGCGGCTTCGTCGAGAGCCTCAACGTAAGCGTGACCGGTGCCATTTTGATGCATGCAGCGACGCGCGGCCGTGCGGGTGACTTGTCCGCTGAAGATCGCATGCGCATCTTCGCGCGAGGCCTCTATTTCTCGCTGCGCTCGGCCGACAAGATTCTTGACGGTTTGGGGCTCACGCGCTGATTGTGTTGCACACGTATCTGACGGATCCTATCGCGCGCGGTAGACGCTGACGATGGGCACTTCGTCGTGCGAGACGACGTACGTCGGCGCGGCTGTTCGGTAGACGACCCATGCCTGGTAGTCGACTTCGGCCATGTGCAATTCGTGATGAATGATCGAAAATTGCGCTTCGCCCGGTGAACCCACCACCCCGCGAAGATCGGGTCTCACGCGCTTTTCGTCTGACATGCGACTCCACGCATCCCAAGCGGTGTCGTGAATGAACACGCTGGCATTGGGCGGTGCGTTCTTCTCGAGATATTCGGCATTCGCATTCTGCGTCGTATATCCCCAAAACTGGCGATTGAGGCCAATCGTTGCGCCACCGCGTACGCCCCCCGCGAGTGGAACGTACGTCGAGAGTCCAAACGGATGCGAATGCGCCGTTACGATGAGCGGCGCGAGCAGCACGCTTGCCGCGAGCGCGAACTGAATCCACACGCGCCTCTTTGGATCGGAGACCGCGAACTTTTTTGTAACAACAGAAGTCACAAGATCGAAACCCCGTCCTGCGAACAGACACAGAACGGGATAGGCCGTCATCCAGTGCTTAGAACCGCCGAAAATTGGGGTCTTTGGTAGCAGCCAAGGCCCAATGGCCGCGCAAAATGCAACGGCGAGCAAAAGGTCTACGTGAAGCGCGTCGGGTCGCGCCGGCGTGGTCCACGCAAACACGCCGAACACGCGCTTGAACGCGACGCTGAGTCTCTCTGCTGCGCCCGTCACGAACAAGAGCAGCGTCGCCGTTGGCACCGTCGCGGCGATCATGACGGGCATGTACGCCCGTGGCGAGGGCGCCGAAAAGTAGTTTTGGCCGAGAAACTCCATATTGTAATAATCGTGATTCACATGAAACGCGACGTACTGTTGTAAACGAACGACAGTGTCGTTCCATATCCAAGGCCAAGTTGCATAAAACACGAGCGGCCCAATCGTGAGCATGGCCAGCACGTTCATCGGCAGCGGCAACAGTCCGCGGGAAACGTTCTGGCGCGTCTCGCGAAAGCGGATGAAGAGTGCATGCGGCACGATGACGAGCGGCAAGATCCACGCGTTGTGCTTCGTGTTTAGCGTCAGGCCATAAACGATGCCGAGCAAGATTGACCGCAGCAATGTCGGGCTCTCTGCGCTTCGATAGTACGCGTAGAGTGCGCCGATCCACATGCACACGATCGGCATGTCGAAGCATGCGAGATGCGCGTGATAGAAGACGGTGGGCATCAGCCCGAGCAGACACGCCGCGACAATCCCCGCTTGACGTGAGTACACGCGTGCGCCGAAGAGATAGGTAATCCACAACGCGATTCCGCTCATCACCATTCCGGGAAAACGGAATGCAGTACTCATGTCGGCAAAGACATGAAACTTATCAAAGAAGAGCGTTTTCGATATTGCGAATAGGCCCTTCATAAACGCAGGATGCTCGTGGTTTGTCGTCCACGCACTATCGATCGCTGGCTGCTTCAGCGCAGCGGCCGGCCGTTCGGTCAATAAAGTGAACCACTTCGAGTATTCGTTCGCTGCCGAAAAGTAGACGCCTTCATCGCGCGCAAAGCCCAGATTGCGGGCAGTCTTGACCAACCACGCCGCATATCCGGTTGCGAGCAACGCGCCGATGAGCTGATCGCGCCACGTCAGTTTTTTCGCGTGTTCGGTCATGGGACGCCTCGGGTCGTCGCTTCGAAGCAATAGGCTCGCCTTGCTGCATTGGGGGAAGTGAGTGCAAATTCCACATTGGCCCTTTGCGGAAATCCGTTGGTTGGAAATCGAAATTCCTTCCAAGCCTGACCGTCGACATGCGTGTCGCGTCCGACGAGCTGATCGTTCACTCTGGCCTCGAGCGCGATGGGCGCGCCGTCGAGGTTGCGCTCGTGCTCGGCGTAAATGCCATGGTGACCGACAAGAAACTTGCCGATCTCAACGTCGTGAAAGGTGACGCGAAGGGGAGAACCTTCTTGGCCAGCTCGTGCCAGAATGCACCGTCGTGGTCGATAGGTGAGATCGGCAATGACCGTCATGCCCGCCAAGGCTCCGTTTGGGCAATTGAAGCGATCGCCTGGTATCGCCGGACCAAAGCCGAGATTGCCGGTTTGCATGGGTCCGCGTGAGTAGGGGCAATCTGCGGTGCCAAACGAAACGGTTGTTGCGCGCGCAGGCTCAAACGGAGAAAGCAGGTCGACGACGCGGCCTTCGTAACTTGGATTGGTGTGAATTCGAACCGCGATCTTGCCGAAGCGTTTCTCTTCGGCGATAGGCCAAGAAGCCACTTCGGTGGCGTGTTCTCCACGCACCGACAGCTCCACCACGCGCCGATAGCGTTGAAAATCACCAGGCGCCATGCGTTCGAGCGTCGCAAGCTCACGGCCAAATTCTGCGCGCGCGGTGGGTTCTGCCCAGCGGGGCGCGATGATGACGCCGTCGGTGTCGCCCGAGTTCTTTACGGCGTCTTGCACCGCATTGCGTGCGCCGCGCCAATCTTCGGGTGCGATCCGTGAGTTGATTTGGATTACGTGCGCGCCTGCTTCAACGAGGGCAACCGCCGGAATGAGGAGCGAAAACCACCACGCGCGCGACCCATGCTCTTTTGCGGCTTGACCCGCGCTCGCTTCACTCGTCACGACGGCCCGACGCTACACTTGCGGGGCTGCTGGGTAAAGGTAACGAGCCACCGCGGTCTATTGGTGTGGACGCGCATACAGGTTCGATATGTGGACACGGCCTGAGATAGAGTACCGCTCAATGTCGGGTTCGCGGTCGTCCTATCCCCCGTGGTTCTTTTGGCTAGTGGCGCTCATGTGCACCGCGCCTGCGTGGATCGTGAAGCATCCGCCGCTGCAGGACATGCCATTTCATCTTGCGACGCTCCGCATTTTGCATGACCAAAGCAATCCGCTTTACGGCCTAAGTGCCTATTATCAAACGAACCTTTTTCACACGCAGTATTTGCTTTATTACCTTTGCGGAACGCTGCTCGCCTACCCGCTTGGGATTTTCAAGGCGAACGTCGTGCTCATGTCGTTCTATCTTGGTGGCACGCCGCTCGCGCTTCGTTCGCTTCTCTCGGCGCTTGGAAAAGACGCGCGCTTGTGTCTTTTTGTGGTGCCGTTGCTCGTCTCCACCATGTTTACGCTCGGCCTCCTGCCCTACGTATTTGGGACGCCGCTGATGCTTTGGGCCATCGCCGCAAGTGTGCGCTACTTCGATGAGCCAACTGCGAAGCATGGAGTCGTCGTTGCGTTATTGGCCATTCTTGTTTTCTATTCGCACATTGTTCCGTTTGCACTTTTTGGCCTCGCGTTCGCGTTGCTTTTTCCTTGGGACAAGCCGGCAAGTTGGTTGAGATTGGGTGCTCCGGTGGTGCCTTCGTTGGGGCTACTTGCGTGGTGGCTCAAGGCTTCAGAAGCAGGCCGGACGGCGGGCGGTGGGTTTCGCAAGTTGCTCGAAGCTGCGCCGCTACGGGAGAAATTGCCACGGATATTCGCTTGGCTGGCCGAGCCCTTTAAAGATGGCACCCACGAAATAGGACTCGTTGCGATCGGTTTGCTCGCGCTGGTCGCCATCGGTCTGTCGGTCGGCGACAAGGAGCGCACTTCACCTATCGCGAGGCGCTTTTGGGTTGTACCCGTGGCGTGCGTCATCCTCTATTTTACGACAGGCAGTGAGCTGCCTCCTTTTTGGCTCTTCTGTGAGCGATTCCCCATTACGGCAGCGATGACGGCCATTCCGCTGTTGCGCTTTCCAGTCGGAATTCGCGGCACTCTACTGACCGCCGCTCTTCTCGGCGTTGGCGGCACGTCGATTGTCAACACGTGCAAGCACTTCATCCAGTTCGAGCTCAAAGAAGTCGGTGCGATCGAAGAGGCGATCGAAGCCATCGGGCCTCGCAAAAAGGTTGCAGGCCTCATGTACGATCCCGGCTCAGAGTCCGTGCCGATGGCGCCGTTCATTCACTACGTTTCGTATTACCAAGTCGAAAAAGGTGGCTTGGTGCAATTCTCGTATTCGGGCTTTCCGCATTGGCCGGTGCAATACCGCGCCGGTGCCGCGCCACCGAATAGCGAGCCACTTCGTTTGCGCTGGGAGTGGACGCCCGAGCAAGTGCCCATGAGAGAGCTCTTTCCCTTCTACGACTACGTACTTACGCGAGGGTCTGGCTTCCGTCCGCCACCCGGCACCTTTCACATCAAGTGGTCGCGCGGGCTGTGGACAGTGTGGGAGTCGGAACTTCTTGCTGCGAAGCCCACCGAAACGCGATAGGTTCCGGGCCGACATGGCGCAGTCAAAAGCAAAGTCATTCGATAGCCAAACCGTTCTTGCAGCGGGCACCAAGGTAACGGGTCGCGTGAGCGGGGCAGGCGAGCTTGTGCTCGAGGGGGTGCTCGAAGGCGAGATCGCGCTGACCGGCAGTCTAACGATCGGGCATGGCGCGCAAGCTACCGGCGATGTGCGAGCGTCAGATGTCACGGTCGAAGGCGTGCTCGATGGCAACATCGACGCGCAAGGACTCGTGCAGATTGGCCGCGGCGCGAAGGTCAATGGCGACGTATCGGGTTCCAGTATCGCAATCGAAGAAGGCGCACAGTTTTTTGGCAAGCTCGACTTCGATTTCGAGCTGCCAGCGGCACTCCGCTAGGGTTTTAGAATTGTTCGTCACTCGAGAGGTTACGTTATGGCAGGCACAGTGATTGGTTCCGGCATCAGCATCGAAGGCGAAATCACCAGCGACGACGACCTCGTCATTTCGGGAAGCGTGCGCGGTAAGGTCATCGGCAAAGAGAACGTGACCATCGAGCAAGGTGCGTCCGTCGAAGCCGACGTCTCGGGCGGAACGCTGACGGTGCAGGGCTCGATCACAGGCAACATCAACGCGGCCGATCGCGTCGACCTGCAAACAGGGGCACGCGTCATCGGTAACGTTCGCGCTGCACGCTTTACGATTGCGGACGGAGCCCAGTTCAAGGGCAACGTCGACATGGACGTCTAAGGGAAGCGCGAGGACGCAAGAACATGACTGACGTCACTGTCATCGGGCAAGGCACAACGGTTCGCGGTCGCGTTAGCGGCGCGGCATCTCTCGAAATTCAAGGGCACGTCGATGGCGAAATTAGCATCGAAGGTGAGCTCACCATTGAACGCGATGGCCTTGTGTCGGCCAACGTCGATGCGCGCGTCATCATCGTGCGTGGTGCCGTCAAAGGCGATCTCGTGGCGCACGATCTCGTTTCACTCGAAGCGGGTGCGCGCGTCGTCGGGGATCTCAAGGCGCCGCGCATCGCGATCGCACAAGGTGCTCTCGTTCGCGGTCAGGTTCAAGCGGGCGGTGGCGGTTCATCAAGTAAGTTGACTTCACGCGCGTCCAAGCCAGCGATGCGCGTCGAGTCGGCTCCAAGGGCCGCAACGCCTGCGCGTTCCGAGGTCAAACCAGCGCCTCGTACGGTTCCCTCCGTACTCGCTGGCGCGCGCGGAACGAACGGTTCCTCTGCCCATGCTTCAGAGCGAAAGGCGCCTCCACCGGTCGTTCCGGTGCTCAAGAAGGTCAAGGGCGCTATCGCCAAGCGCAGGTAGCGGATGAACGCCCGCGATCAGCTGCTCGATTTGTTGCGAACGCATTCGTTTCAGCGAAAGCGTGTGCTTCTCGCCTCGGGACGAGAGAGCGACTTTTTCATCGACTGCAAGCAAACGATTTTGCAAGCACATGCGCACGCGCTGGTCGGCGCAGTTATGTTGCCGCTTGTGATCAATTTTGCGCCGCGTGCTGTCGCTGGCGTTGAGCTCGGCGGCTGTCCGCTCGCGAGTGCGGTTGCGTACGCGTCGGTATCCAGTGGTGCGACGGGCGCGCCACTCGACGCGATTTACGTTCGCAAAGAAGTGAAGGACCACGGTAGCCGTCGCGATCTCGAGGGCAACGCGCATCTTCCCAATGGGGCCGCGATCGTGCTTCTTGAGGATGTCATCACGACCGGTGGCTCGACGCTCAAGGCGATCGATAAATTGCGCAAGTCAGGTTACGAAGTGCCCGCTGTTGTGTGTCTTGTCGACCGTGAAGAGGGTGGTCGCGAAGCGATCGCGATTGCGGCGCAAGTTGAGGTTGTGAGCGTTTTTCGCCGTGCCGACTTCATGGGGTAAGGCCGCTTTGCGTCGCTTCGGTTGCACACACCGATTGCTTCTCGGCTGCGCATCAGTACCTTCGTTCTTGTGGAGTCCCGCTTCGTTGATGTGCTGAGCGATTCGACGGGTGAAACCGCCGAGCGCGTCGTTCGTGCTGCCATGTTGCAGTTTCCACAAACGGGTGCGCGCTTGCGGATGCATACGCGCGTGCACACCAAAGAAATTGCACGGCCTATTCTCGAAGCGGCCGGACGCGATGGCGCACTCGTGGTTTTCACGGTCGTGAATCCAGAGTTGCGCGAGTATATCCATCAACAGAGTCACGATCTCAAAATCGAAGCACTCGATCTCATCGGCTCACTCATCGGCAAGCTCTCGACGTATCTCGAGCGCCAACCCATCAACATGCCGAGCAGCATGATGCCGCTGTCGGACGAGTACTTTCGCCGCATCGAAGCCGTCGAGTTCACCGTCAAGAGCGATGACGGTAAAGAGCCACGCAACTTCAAGAAGGCAGACATCGTGCTTGTCGGCGTCAGCCGAACGTCAAAGACACCACTTTCCACTTTGCTTGCGCAACGCGGTTTCAAGGTTGCCAACTTGCCGCTCGTGCTTGGCATCGCGATCCCTCCCGAGCTTGAAGAGGCGCCGAAAGAACGCGTGGTTGGCCTTACAATCGACGTCGATACTTTGGTCGAGATTCGCCGTGCGCGACTTAAGCAGCTCGGCATGCCGGGCGACGCCAGCTATGGTTTGCGTGAACAAGTTCAAGAAGAGTTGAATTACGCGATGCGGCTCTTTCGCGCGCACCCAGAATGGCCCGTCATCGACGTGACCGGACGCGCTATCGAAGAGACCGCGGTGATCATTCTTGAATCACTCAAAGAGCGCGACGAAGCTGCCCGGACGGCGCGCGCGGCGCTTGTGTGATCATGGGGGCGATCGATTCTGCACCGGTGAGCAGGCTTCATCAGATTGTAACCGAAGATGCTATATTTGCGCTTGCGGCAGGTCGCGAAGACGTCGCGGGTACGCTTGAGGCACTCGGTAAACGACGAGTCGAAACCTACGCGGCCGTCCTTGCTGGAACGCTTCTTCCGCGTGCGCTTGAGAACTACGACGCGTGGGTGACGGCTTGCTCGCGCTTGCTCGCCCCCATTGCGCCCCCCACGTGGCTGCCCATGATGGGTGTTGTCGCCGAAAAGGTAACGCTCGAGATCGGCGCGCGCGGGCTGCGATCGCTCTTTTCGTCAAAGCCAAGCGACAAAGAAGTCCAACGTGTGAAACGTATCGGCGCTCTCGCCGCACGAACGCTGCGGGCTGTACTTGCCGCCGATGGGCACCTCGATCCCGAAGAGATGCTGATGCTTGGCGCTTTCATCGCATCGCTTGGTCTCGACGACGCAGAAGCACAAGTTCTCTTTCACGAAGCCCCTATGGAGCCGACTGGCATCGAGCCCTACGGTGAGGTCGAATCGCCGATTGCACGCGCCGTCGTTCGCGGCGCGTGGCTCGCAGCAGCGTGGGACATCCTTGATCCGCGCGAAGAGGTTGCGATTCGTGCCGTCGCCTCAAAGCTCGGCATCGACGCGCAAGAGTTCGAGCATGGCCGCGGCGTCGCGCAGCGATTCGTCGATACGCGCAGGCTGGTGGGTCTCGGTGCGGTCGAGGGTGTAAGATACGTTCTTTCCGATCGCGAACCAGGGCTTGGCATTCAACTCCCCGCGGCGATCGGTCGGTTGCTCCTGCCGCGTCGGTATCGCGACGAGGTGCTTGCGCATATCGGCCATGGCGCGAAGATCGTGCTCGCGAAGCGACACGCCGGCATGTCGGGAGACGACAAAGTGGCGGTGCTCGGCATCGTTTGGCTCGCTGCGCTTTTTGAAGATCCAAGCCAGTCACGCAAAGCGGTGCTTCGCGCGCGTTACGAGCTCGTTTGCGACGACATGGGCGTCGACGGCAGCAAAGTGCGTAGCCTCGTCGAAGAATTTGTAACCGATCGCGTATTATTTGCGACGAAACCCTTTTGCTGACGCGTTTTTCTCGGGTCTACTCGGCGTTCTATGAACACCATCGGGTTTCTTGGTTCGGGCAACATGGCTGAGGCGCTCATCAAGGGCATGATCGTTGCCGGCGTTGTCACTCCGAAGCAGGTCATCGCTGGCGACGTCAAAGCGGATCGACTCGAGCACCTCAAGACCGTGCACGGAATCGCGACGACGCGCGACAATCATGAGCTCGTCAAGATGGTTGACGTACTTGTGCTGTCGGTGAAACCTCAGGTGATCGATCGCGTGCTCACGGAAGTGGGCAAAGACGTACGGCTCGATACGCTCGTAATCAGCGTTGCCGCCGGCGTGCCAATCGAATCGATCGAGTCGCGACTGCCAGTCGGGGCGCGCGTTGTGCGCACGATGCCCAACACACCTGCAACCGCACTGGCAGGCGCAACGGCGCTTTCGGCCGGAGCGCATGCAAGCGACTCAGACGTTGCACTCGCGAAGAAGCTGTTCGACGCCGTGGGTCGTACGGTAGTGCTCGACGAAGCGTTGCTCGATGCGGTGACAGGCCTATCGGGAAGTGGACCGGCGTACGTGATGCTCATGATTGAAGCGCTCGCCGATGGAGGCGTGAAGGTGGGGCTACATCGCGACACGGCGCTCCTGCTGGCTGCGCAG
This sequence comes from Myxococcales bacterium, assembly GCA_023248745.1. Classification (GTDB taxonomy): domain Bacteria; phylum Myxococcota_A; class Polyangia; order Polyangiales; family Polyangiaceae; genus JAHFDX01. The sequence goes on from JAHFDZ010000041.1 coordinate 25,098, forward strand.
ACTGTGTACGGTTCGGCGAAACTGTTGCTCGAGACGGGTGAGCATCCGGGCCGCCTGAAAGACATGGTGACGAGCCCTGGCGGCACCGCGATCGCGGGTCTTCATACGCTCGAATCGGGCGCCCTTCGCAAGACTCTGATCGACGCCGTTGAGGTCGCCACGAAGCGGTCGGCAGAACTTGGCGCCGAGATGGCGGCGAAGATGCGCGCGTCGTTGCCACCTAAGGCGTAAGTAGCCCCTCTACGGCTGCGCTGAAAGCTGTGCCGCGGTCGAGCACGACTGCAGTGCTCACGACCGTTCGCCCTGTCGCTACTTTTTCATGAAATACGGAATGTCTGAAACGACAATGACCACGGCCATGAGACCGAGGAAGACGAGTAAACCGACCGCGTGCACAAGGGCCTCGGCCTTCGCGTTGGGTCGTCGTCGCGAGATCGCTTCAAACGCCAAGAAAATCAACCTGCCACCGTCCAGCGCCGGTAGCGGGAACAGATTAAACGCGGCCAGCATCGCGCTGATTGTACCAAGCGCGCCGAGGTAAGTTCCAAGGCCTTCACGCGCAGCGTCTGCGAGCTCGCCAACCAATCGAGGTGCCCCACCGAACTCCAACTTCACCTTGCCGCGTATCCACTGACCGATTCCAGTTACATATTCAGTGACAACGAGGAACGGTGCCTTAAGGGAGAGCACGCTCGCTTCGCGCAAGGAGATCTTTTCGCGGCGAATTTGCGGGCCAATGAGAATCTTTCCCTTGTCCTTGCCGTCAGCGAGAGGTTTGGGAAATTTGTGTAGCTTCTCGCTGCCTCGCTCGATCGTGATGTTGAGTTCTTTGTCGGCGCCCTTCGCGATGGCGCCGACGACTTCGTCCCATTTGGCAATGGGCTGATCGTTGATGGCGATGAGGTGGTCGCCCGACACAATGCCCGATTGCGCTGCAGGGCCATCGGTCTTGACGTTGAGATAGGTTGTCGCAACAGGCTTACCGTCGGCGACCAGGCCAAAGAAGAAGAAGACCGATGCGAACAAATAGTTGGCGAGTGAGCCTGCGAAGATTGTGACGATGCGTGCCCACAACGAAGCGTTTGCGTAGCTGCCCTTGTCGTTGGGGTCGATTTCTTCATAGGGGTTCATCCCCGCCACTTGGACGTACGCCAGAAACGGGATGATCCCGATCTGGTACGTCGTGGGGCTGCCCTTGGGTTGGTACTTCCAAAGTGCGGGGCCAAAACCGATCGAAAACTTAGTCACGCGCATGCCAAAACGACGCGCTGCCAAGTAGTGGCCGAGCTCGTGCACAATCATCAGCACGACGAGCCCCAAAACTGCGACAAAGACCATCGCCCTTCAGTATAGGCCCACGTTTCGTGTCACCGCACGCTTTGGCCGCAAGGCCCGCAAAAACGAGGGTGCACTGCCCATCAAACACCCCTCGGCTTATTGAAACCTTGTGATAGCGTTCTCGGCCCACTCAAAGGACGCACGCACATGGCAAACAATGAAGGCCCTGGTCTCTCGCTCACCGGCGGAGCCGCAATTGTAGCTCCGATTAGCGCATTTCCGAATGGCGTACCTGGCAACGCCCTCGTGTTGCTTCCGTTATCGCCGAACGGCACGATGAAAGAAGAGCAGCTCATCGACGGTCCGATCGCTCTCACGATGGATCAACTTTGGAAGACACTCGGCTTCAACGGTCCTGCGGTGCAAGTGCAAGACAACGAAGGGCGCCCAATTCTCGTTGGTCTAGAAGATTTACTATCGGGTCTCGAGCAACATTGGCAGAGCAACCAAGAGGATTTGAACGCAGCGCGCGTCTACGCGCAGAAGCTGATGGAGCACGAGCGCTTTGAGAAGGCCGAAACGGTGCTCTCAAAGATTGTCGCGCGCGGCGTTGACGGTAACGATTGGCTTGGTCTTGGCATCGCGCAGCTTGCGCAAAAGAAGTTCGAAAAGGCTGAGAAGACCCTCACGGGTGCGCAGAATCTTCTCAAAACAAATCCATTGCCATCGCTGCACCTCGCTCGCCTCGCCAAAGAAAAGGGCGACCGCGCGCAAGAGCGCACTTACGCCGAAAAGGCGCTCACGATCGACAGCAACTTCGTCGACGCTTGGGCGTATCTCTTCGGCGCAATCCTCGACACGGATGGCGAAGAAAAGGCCGTCGCCACGATCGAGCAAATCGCAAGCAAGCCCGAACACAGCAAGACCGCGTCGCCGTACATCGCGCTGCAGAGTCACTTTGCCGCCGACGAAGGCAAACGCGATCAAGCGGCCGCTCTTGCAAAGAAGGCCGTCGAGCGCGCACCTGGCGATCCACTCGCGCTGCTCTGTCTTTCGGCGCTCTATGGCCAAGCCGAGAAGTTCGACGAGGTCGTCAAGCTACTTGCCCCTCATGAAGCGCTGATGGTGCGCGACGTGCGCGTGGCAAACAACTACTTCCAAGCGCTCTTCGCGATGCAAGATCTGAAGCGCGTAACAGCGCTGCTCAACAAGCTCGCTACGTCGTCGCAACAAGACGTCAAGCAGTTCGCGATCGAGCGCTCGCGTGCGATTGCGCAAATGCTCCAGCAGCAACAGCAGTCGCTGCCGTCGTAAGCCCAAACGGCCCAAGTTACTTCATCACCGCACCCCGGGTTTCGACGTTGAAGCTCGGGGTGCTATGTTAATGGATGTGACGCGTAAGCTTTCTTCGCCAAACAGAGAGGCCTCTCGCGAAGCGCTCCGGGCCTTCGTTGCGGGCCATCGCCTTGCGCACGATCGGCAGCAACAAGAACTCGCCAGTGGACGGCGTGATGATGCGCGCTTCGTGCTTGAGATTATGAATGAAGCTCTCAAGAGCGGTAAGCTTCTTGACGACCCCGCTGGCGTGCGCGAACGCGGCGTCATCGTAGTGCGGGAAACCTGGGCGCGCCTGAGAGAAGCATGGCCTCGTTAGGGACTCGATCGCGTCCGTACGCAGCTTGAGGAATTTGCCGAGGTCCTCGACGACGTGGAGAGACTCGCGATTTTCGAAACGATCGTCGCGCGCATTCGCCGCTAACGTCAATCGTGCGCCGGATGTCCTTCGTGAAGCATGCGCTCGAACGCTTCGATGACTTCGGGTGAAGGCGTGAGGGTTTGCGTCTTGCCTTCGTGCTGCACTTGCCAAGCCCAGGTGCCGTCTTCGTTTTCGATGCGCGTGGCCTCGCCGCGTTCTTCGGCGTGAAGCATGTAGTGTGCAAATTCTTCAGGGTCGATCTTCGGTACCCCAATGCGCTCGAGTTTGCGGCTTGCAGCGCTGGCGAGCGCGCTCTTTTTGTTCTTCTTGGCCATGGCGCATGGCGCGTACCACAAACGCGATCGAGCGGCCTCAACTTTGCGCCAGTTTGCGCTTGCGGGCCTATTTGAGGATGGGTCTTAGAACGGCTTTGCCATCG
>JAHFDZ010000042.1 GCA_023248745.1 Myxococcales bacterium
GTGACATCACTCAAACTGGCGACTCTGGAGGTCCGGTGATCAGTTTGACGAACGAGGGTATGCACCGCATCGTCGCCGTGAACTCGGGATCGAACGGCGACATCCAAGTGCTTGCGCGAACCGATCTGGTGGTCAAGTGGATTGAGCAAACGGCGGGCACGCGAAGCTTCTTCAAGGACTCACCATTCGTGACTGTGAAGCCGCGCTGGTAGGTGACAGCGACGCGCGTTGGCGAAACTCGTCTACGGCTGAGCTTGTCTCGTTGCGCGAAGCTCACGGGATGCTAGACCCGCAGAGCTTTGCGCGTGCTTCTGTCGATCGCGGCTCTCCTTGTGTCGTGCACGCCCGCGTTGGCGCATGCGCGTGAAGGGTTTGTGGTGGGTTGGACGGCGCCGCAAGAGTGTCCATCGAGCGAAGAGCTCGCAAGGCGCACGGCACTGCGCGTTCTTGCCGATGCAACGTTGCGTGCACGCGGGACGGTCGAACGTTTGTCCGGAAAGTACCGCGTCGTTCTCGAAGTTGAGTCGGCGGCGTTTCATGGAGAACGCACCCTCGAAGCCGAGTCGTGCGACGATCTCGCCACGTCCACTGCGGTTGTGATCGCGATGAGCGCGGTGCCAGCAGCCATTACAGTGGCAACAGCAAGAGGGGGCTCGACGGCCAGCTCTTCTGTGCCGTCAGCGCCATCTCCTGCGATCACGCCGTCACCTGTCACGTTGCCTAGCGCAGTCCGATCAAGCGCTCCTGCGGCAGACCATCCCTCGCTGCCAACATCGAAGCCGAAGCTCGCCGTTACACGTCTCCAAGCCCGCTTCGTGGTTGATGCTGGCCTGCTGCCAACGCTTGGCGCTGGTGGCGAAATGGGGCTTGGTTTCGTCTTTCGAACGTGGCTTCACGTCGAAGCGCGCGTGGGGGCCTTTGCATCGCAAAGCGCTTCGCTCGCTGCAGACACTTCACGCGGTGCGACGTTCCTGATGGTGTCGGGCGGCGCGCGAGCGTGCGCGTCGCTCACCAAGCGCTTTGAAATCGCGCCTTGCTTGGGCGTCGACGTCTCCCACCTTGCGTCGCAGGGATTTGGGGCATCCAAGACTTCTGCTGCGTCGTCAACACTCGTCAGCCCAGAAGGTGGCGTTCGTCTTTATGCGCCGATCAATCGGTGGCTCGGGGTCTCATTGGGTGCCTTTGCACGCGTTCCTTTGGGTCGACAGCCCTTCATCATCACAGCAAGCGGTGTGGTTCACGAACCCGATTTTGTGGCCTTTCGCGGTGATTTTGGACCCGAAGTGCACTTTTGAGCACGGAAGGCACGGGCGCTGGCCAATCTTCTCTTGTGACGTCTGTGGCGAGTTTGCCCATCCTTCCATCCTCGCCTTCGCCCGAGGAAGAGTGCGCGCGCCGCTCGCCTTCAGAGGTGCTGTCGTTTGAAGCGACTTACGAAGAACACTTCGCCTTCGTGTGGCGAACAGCACGTCGCCTCGGTGTTCCTGAAGCGTCTGCTGAAGACGTTGTGCAGGACGCGTTTCTCGTCCTGCATCGACGACTCGCCGAGTACGACGGCACGACGCCGATCAAGCGGTGGCTTACTGGCATTGTTGTTCGTGTGGTGAGCGATCATCGCCGGAGGTGGAAACGAAAAGAGGCACCTTGCGTTCCCCACGCTGCGGATTCCAACGGCGACGTTCTGCTCGCGTCAGAGCAGCCACCTCCAAGCGCCGAGATCGAACAAGCCCAAGGCATGCGCTTGCTCGAACAGCTTCTCGCCGAACTCGATGAGTCAAAGCGCGAGGTGCTCATTCTGACCGAACTCGAAGAGATGACCGCACCCGAGATCGCAGAATTTCTCGGCGTGAATCTCAACACGGTCTACGCGCGGATTCGCGCCGCGCGCAGCGACTTTGAAGCCGCTCACGCTCGCTATCGTGCACGCCTTGCAAGGAGAATCCCATGATCGCGTTGAGCCCGAAGTCTCGCGATCTCTTTCGAAAAGCGCGCGCCGAAGTTTCGCCTTCGGATGCAAATCGTGATCGCGTGCGTGCGCGTCTCAGCACCAAGTTGGGCGTAGCCGCGATCGGTGCTGCGATCGGCGCGACGACAACCAAGACTGCTAGCGGGGCTACAGCGAGTGGCGGAACTGCGGTGGGTGCGATTGCGGCAAAAGCGGGAACGCTTGCGTTGGTTGGAAAGATCGCGGTGCCGCTCATCGTAGTCGCTGCGGTGACGGCAACAAAAATGGATTTCCAAGGAAGCGCACGTTCTTCATCGACGCGCGCTTCTGTAGCTGCGATCGCATCGACGACGCAGACGCAAGCTCCTGTGGTTTCGGTGCCCGTGATTTCCGATCCCCCATCTGCGACTGTGGTGGAAGTGTCAGTCGATCAAGCGAGTGTCGTACCTGTGATAAAGCCGATTGCATCATCGGCGCCGATTTCGCTGCCTGCGGTGTCCGTGCAAAAGGCAATCGAGGAACCGTCAACGCCGCCCGCACCGATTGCGTCTGCGCCGGTCACTCGTGGCTTGTCAGATGAATTGGCGCTCGTGGATCAGATCGAACGATCCCTTCGCGAAGGCGATTCGCAGCGTGCGGCTCGTTTGACCGCCGAGCACGAGAAGCGTTTCCCGCGGGGCGCGCTTGTCGAAGAACGCGAAGGCGCAAGCGTGCTCTCGCGTTGTCTCTCCGGTGCACGCGCGACGTCAGGCGCGGATGCATTTCTTGCGACGCATCCGAAGTCGCCAATGCGCGCGCGCATTCTTACCGCTTGCAAAGAACCCTAAGAAAGAAGAGTGAACCCCATGCATTCGCGTCGTGCCTTTCGGTCAGCGTGCGCTCCAGTCGCATTTTTCGGTGTGGTCCTCGTTGCATGTCAGTCCGGCAACCTTATCGTTGGCGATGACACGAAAGATGGATCGGTGGCAGATAGTTCGGTGCTCGATGCCTCAAGTGTCGACAGCGCGATTCCGGATGCTTCAGCGCCGGACGGAACGTCCATCGATTCGGCAATTCCCGACGCCACACCACCGGATGGAACGTCCACCGATTCGGCGATTCCCGATGCCGCGCCCCCTGATGTTGGAACCGATGCGGCACCGGGTACGTGCGCGTCAATCGGGGGCTCTTGCCTTGCTTCAGGCTCGGCGTGCACAACAAAGGATCTGACTGCGACGTGCGCAGGCGCCGGCCAATTTTGCTGCAAGGTGCAGTGCCCGAGCATCATCGCGCCCGGGCCCAATTTCTGCGATGGCGGAACATATGCGGCGAAGTATGCCTCGAATGGATGCATGACGAGTTTCGCTTGTGCGCCGGTCTTGTGCACCGCAGCGGGCGGAACGTGCGTCCCTCTCGTGCCTGGTTCGTGCCCGACCAATCACTACGGTGACGCAACCAAGTACGACTGTGGCCTCAATCTTGGCACAACCTGTTGCCTTCCGTGAGACGTGGCACAGATTCTGTTTCGGCCGGCACCATCAAGCCCAAGATTGGGACGAATGGTTGCACGACGGGTTACGAATGCGTCAAGCCGTAGGAATCCGCTGCTACCTACCGTAGCGCTGCTGAGAGCAGGCGCCCTTGGCGCGAGCAGTGGGCATGCATACGTTGCTCTTCACTATGGAGAACCCAAGCGCAACGACCGAGGTCCACAGCAACCGTCGCGATGACGCGATGCGTGCGATCGAAGGGATCTACCCACCGCCCAGCCTACATTGGGTGGGTGATGGGTTTCGGGTGGCGGGTTATTTCTCCGCGATCCCGAGCGCAGCGAAGAAGCTGAGTCCGTTTCTGATGCTCGATTACCATCCGGCATACGAGTACCCGAAAGCCGAAGGTCATCGTCGCGGAGTAGGTCCACACCCCCATCGTGGCTTCGAAACCGTCACGATCGCGTTCCAAGGCAGCGTTGCCCATCACGACAGCATGGGCAACGGTGGAGTCATCGGTCCTGGTGATGTGCAGTGGATGACCGCCGCATCCGGCATCCTTCACCAAGAATATCATGACGACGCTTTCGCACGCGTTGGTGGGCCATTTCAGATGATCCAACTTTGGGTCAACCTGCCGAAGGCGCACAAAATGTCGACGCCCGGCTATCAAGGAATTGTATCTGCAGAGATAGGCCGAGTGACGCTTGCGGACAACGCCGGGCTTGTTCGCGTGATTGCGGGCGAATACTTAGGTACCAAAGGACCTGCCAAGACTTTCACGAAAGTCAATTTGTTTGACGTTCAATTGAACGCTCGCGGCAAAGCCGATTTCGCGTTTGCAACGCAGGACAACACCGCGCTCCTTGTGATGAAGGGTGATCTGCGCATTGGCGACAGGACCGCGCGCGAAAACGACTTCGTGCTCTTCGCGAACGTGGGTGAACGCATCGCACTCGAAGCCCTAACGGACGCGCACTTCGTCGTGCTTAGTGGTGAGCCGATCGACGAGCCGATTATGCAATACGGCCCCTTTGTGATGAACACGGAGCGCGAGATCCACGAAGCGATAAGCGATTTTCGCGCCGGTAAGTTTGGGAAAATGAGCTAAGCGACTGTCCAGCACCAGGCGCCTTTCGGAGGGTCAAGTAGGTTCTGCAATGGACAAGGATGTTGACCAATGTGCTACGGCATGGGAACCTCGCCCGCGTCGACTGGATTCTTAAGTCCAGCGTCCGGCGGCGGCGGGTTGCACCACAAGGGAACGGCCACCCAGCGGCCGCTCGCACATTCGGCATGATTCTTGGGACACGGGCCGTTTGCGTAGTCGCAGGATTGCCCTTCGTTCAAGCATGGGTCTCCGTGTTTCGGAAACGAGGTGGGACAAACAGGAGCGGGTGGATTGCAGGACTGCCCGCCGAGCTCCCATACGCCGTTTCGACACTCTGCAAATGAGCCGTAGCCGCCACCACATTCTGGAGGGAGCTTCGCGCCGTAGTTGCAAACGCCAGACCCAGAGCAACGTTGCCCGCGTGTCGGTTGGCTTGTAGGGCAAGTGACTTGACCACCATCGTTACCGCCATCGTTGGCGATGCCCGAGTCAGCTGCGTTGTCGAACTTGCTCTCCTCGACCTTGCCTGAGCACGCAGACGGCGCGGCGACTGAAATCGTAACGACGAATGATGCTCTGAGTATTTTGCGGACGCTCATGAACGTTGCTCCTCGCGCTGCGAACGAAAGCAGTTTGTGTGCCCTTGCGGGATTCGTCTGTTTCCCTCGATTTCCCTCGAATTTCGCTGTGCCACGATGGCGCATGCGGAGCTTAAGCGTGTGCTCGGCGCGGCCTTTGGCGATTCGCGCCAGTGATTGGCGGAATTTCACAACACTGGCTCCCAAATTTCTTGTCGCGATCGGACACCTGGAGAGCACGGTCATGCACGCGACACGAAACTCTCTCATGCTTCTGCTCGTGGCCTCGAGCCTTCACATCGGGTGCTCTTCGTCACTCGACGTGGATGTCGACGCTTCGCCAAGTTCAGACGGTGCAATCGACTCGTCGGTGCCCGATGCAAGTGACGCATCGGTGCCAGATGTAACTCCAAACCCAGTCGATGCGCCCGTGGCCGATGCCTTGACAGATACGCCGCCCGATGCCAATTGTTCAGCGCCGATTGTTTCATTCAACGCGAATGAGAAGCACATGGGCTCGTACACGGATGGCAGTGGCATCTTCGCGTTTCTTATGACGCTACTTGATCAGGATCGCGCCGTTGGCAGCATTCAGTTCATGAGCGCGACGACGTCCGTTCCTGATCCGCAGTCGTCTTCCGACCTCTACGCAGCGGTTTACGACGACGCGAATGGCCAGCCCGGAAAACTCCTTACGTCGACTTTGTGGGTCAAACTGGATGAGAAGCTCGACTGGAGGGACCTGAAGTTCAAGACGCCATGGCTTGCAAAGGCGTCCACTCCCTATTGGATTGTGTTTGGGCCTGCGACTATCTCCAGGTCTATCTATTTGTCGGAGGCCCAGGCCGGCACTCAGTCGACGACGTATTGGAGCTACAGCGGTTTTGGCAAGTGGCCAGATGCAGGTCCGATACAGAAGGCTTGGATGATGCGGCTTACTGGGTGCCAGTGACGAAGAAGGAGCAATGAGTCAATATTGTTGACCAATTGCTCCTTCGCGCGAACGCGAAGCACGGCGCTTCGCATTTGCATTTGACCATCGCTCAGTCGGCAGGTGCATCCATTGGAAGTGCAGCGTCGGTGACGCCACCATCGGTTGTGCCGCCGCACATGTAGTTGGCAACTTTGAGGTAGTTCCCCTTGAAGTCCGAGGTCGTACCAACGCACGTTGCGTCGATTGCGGTCTTGCCCGCGGTGTACGCGTCCTGGCAATCCTTGGTCGCTTCGTATTGCTTACAGAGGTTTTCTTTTGCGTCCTTCTGACACGCCGTCTCGTCGTCGCTGCCCTTTGTGCAGTCGCCGCAAACCGAGCGGTAACACATGATGTATCTCACCGCGTTGTTGGCGCACTCAGGCTTGCCGACGACGAGGTAGCCGCATCCGGTTGTGTTGGCTTGCACGAGCTTTTCCGTCACTGGGTAGATGACGGGCGCAGGTCGCGTCTTGTCTTCGGACGAAGCCCTTAGACAACCGAGACAAGCTTTGTTCGCGGCTGCATCGTAGAAGGCCTGGCACTGATCGCCTGCGTCGGCGCCGCCGTAACAAAGTGCGTGGTAATCGTCAATTTGCTTACTCGTGCAAAGGCCCTGTGCCTTTGCAGGTGGGCTGGTCTCCTTGAAAAGCACGCCGAACAAATCTTGGTTGACCGAGCACGAAGGCGCCGCCTCTTTGACGTCTTTGGATGCGTCCTTCGTTGGGGTGGAAGTATCTGCGGTGGCATCGGTGGCGCCGCCGTCGGTTGGCGCGAGCGTGGGACCGTTGCTGCAGCCGCCAAAGGTGAGCGATCCCGCGAGGCCCGCGAGTGTAAGAAAACCTAGACTCTTCTTCAGCACGATAATCTCCTTTGCGACGTAGCCCAGCGATCGCTCGCCCTCAGCGTCGACGTTATGTTCTCGGCGCGGAACCTTAGCCGAAAAGATTGCAAAGTTGGCCGCTCTTTTGCGCGTCGTCGGGGCCCTCGTTACTTGGCTGCGCGTCGAATGGCTTGCAGTTTCGTTTGTTGCTCACCACGAAGGAGATTCTTCACGCGCATCAGCATCGTGAGGTGCGCACTTTTCAGCTTGTCCTCCATCGCGAGGACCCGAAGCGCAGCTTGCGTTCCCTTTTCCTCGTCGACGCGCTCTGGTGAAAGAACGGCGGCGAGCTTTTCTTTCTCTGCGTTGAGGTCCCACTCAAGGCGTGTCATTTCGCCGCGTGCGCGGTCAACCTCGCGCAAGATCGCGTCACGTTGCGCTGCGTCCACGCCGATTGCACCTTGATTTTCCATAATCAAATCTGGCGTGAAGAGCCGACTTTCGATGGGGCCCATGCCCTCTTGCGACCGAGCCGGTGTGGCGAACGGAGTGGCGTCGAGGGTGGTGTCCCCGGGCAAGTCTGATCGCTTCGCGCAGGCTGCGATGGCCAATACCGCGCAACCCAACAGCCCGTGTTTTATTGTCGTGGAAGCCCTCATCGCAAACCTTTCGGAACAGAGCGCGTTAGTGCACCAAGAGGATTCGAATCAAAATCGGGCACTCCTACGCTTCTCGTGGGCAAGAACGCAAACGTGTCGCTCGGCAGGTTAATGGGCGCGGGTGCTTTCTGAGAAACGGGCCGCGAAACGGGTGGGCTGCCTGGCAACGGAACTAAGAACCAAAGCATCGCTGCTGTAGCCAACCCCACGGCACCGACAAAAATAGGTAACGTAATTGACGATCGTGGCGCGCTTGCACGACGCCACATCGGTTGGAAAGGAGGGGCGCTTCGCTCGTCCGCCGCCTGCACACTTCTTAAGCGCTCGCGCAGTTCTTGCTCTTCATTCACGTGCGTACGATCCCTTCGCGTGCCAGGAGTTCGAGAAGCTTCTTCTTGCCACGATCGTAGTGAACACTCGCGCTGCCTAGGGTGACGCCCATCACCGCCGCAGCTTCGGCGATCGACAAGTCTTGCTGAAACACCAAAGCGATCACTTCGCGCTGACGTGGTGCCAGTTGCACGAGTGCGCCGTGCAGCACCTGATGCTCTTTGGCTTCTCTCATCGCGCTGTCTGGTGCCTTTCCATTGTCAACTTCATTTCCGATTCCGAAGAGTACATCGCGCGTCCGTCGAAACCACTCTCTGCGCCGGTGGTCTTGAGCGGTGCGCAGAATGACGCCGAAGAGCCATGTTTTCAAACTCGATCGCTCATTCCAACGCGCTTCTTGCGACAACACTTTTTCATAGGCTCGTTGAAGCACGTCGGCGGCGACTTCGCGGTTCCGATGGCAACACGAGAGGGCCCACGCGAAGCTCGCCGGATGAAGCGTCTCGAGCGCATCGCGGAAAGCATCGGGAGATCTCGCTAAGCCCGGTTGCACGCCGGTGCGTACCTTAACATGAGGTGGAGGCGACTTTGCGCCTTCTCCTTAAGACAAGGAGAGCGCTGACAGGCAACACGCCAAGCATCAAGAGAGTGGGCGATACGGCGGCGGCGACCGATGCAGCACCAACCGCAATGGTTCGTGCAGCGTGTAGTCCGTGAGTCGATGCTCGGCGAATAGCGACGGTGGCGCTTACGTCCGCGTCGCGCTTGCGAATGTCGATGTGAATTTCTGTGTAGGTGATTCGCGTCGAGAGGAGGCGTTCTTGGCTCTCCATGCGCTCAATGTTCTCTCGCACGCTGCCGAGCTCTTTTTCGATCGCGAGAATGTCAACAAGGTTGCCGGTCTTACTCGAGAGCAATTCGAGTAGGCGTTTTTCGACGTTGCGTTGATTGTTCAGTCGCGCCTGGAGGTCGATCTGTTGATCGGCCACGTCCTCGGCCTTTTCGAAGTCGCGTGCGACTTCACCAAGTTTGACGATTTCGGCGCGAACCGCCGCCACCTTCGCAACGGGTACGTGAGCGTCGAAAGATGCGCTCGCGTCATCGTCTTGGCTTTGCCATGACGTTTCGGTCGCATAGCCGTCGGCAGCTGCGATCGCAGCGCGAAGTGGCGCAATCGCTTCGTCTGGTTTGTCAACCCGCAGGGACAAGGTGATCGTGGTCGCGCGTGCACGCCCGGTTGACGCACCTTTCGCGACGGCGGTCGCTGCGGGTCTCGGGACGTTGACGTTGGAACTTGCGTCCTTGCTGCAGCCCGCTGTTGCGAGCGTTGTAAAGCCAATGATGACCCAATGGGACAGCCGAAATCGCATGAAACACCCTTGTTGTGGAAACTTGTGAAAATCGAAAAACCGCCTCTAAGTTCGCCGTGTTTGGTGCTCTGTCGCGCGAGGGGGCGTTTCGTATGACAAGGACTGTCGCTTTTTCTTGTACGCTTGGGGCTTCGCTTTCATGGAACCGCCGGACGAGCATGCCAAGGGCCAAACGGCCGCGCCTTTTCGATGGAACCGCGACGCTTTTTTCGCAAAGCTCCAGGCCGATTTTGCGAAAGCGAAGGCGTCCGGTCGAGCGGAAACGCGCTTGCTCGTGGCGCGTGAATTGGAAGCTGCGCGTGCCGATCTCGCAGAGATGATTGCGATCGCACGTGGGAATCGGATCGATCACGACCGTCTTGCGGATCTGCGCGAAAAGTTATTCGAACTCGCACCTGCTGTGGTCGCCTTTCCAGACGATGCGTCTTCCTACCTCGCGCTTGCCGAGGAGATCCGAGCGGCCGCGCGTGTCTTTGCGAATGTCGAGGACAGGCACGCGCTCTATACGACGCTCTACGGATTGCGCGTTGCTGTCGAAGAAGTGCTCCTCGCGATGACTGAAGCAGGCGCGAAGACGTTTGAGGTCTGGACGCATGACGTTCGTTCAAAGTCGACAACTTCCGACGTTCCATCGGCGATAGTCAATGGAGTTTACGTTCAAAGTGGCGACATGCTGCTCTCAAGAGGTGGCGCGCCAACGTCCGCGCTCATTGCGCGCGGCAGCGATTTCCCAGGCAACTTTTCGCATGTTGCTTTGGTCCATATCGACGCGCAGTCGCGCGAAGTGTCGATCATCGAAGCTCACATCGAGCGCGGTATCGCCGTCTCGACGGCTGCCGAGTATTTGGGCGACGGCAAATTGCGTATTTTGGCGCTACGTCTTCGCGACGATCATCCAGCGCTGATCGATGATCCGATGCTTCCGCATGCCGTTGCGATGGCGGCTCTCAAAGAGGCGAGAGAGAGGCACGTCGCTTACGACTTCGGAATGAAGTTTGAAGACCCCGAAAAGAAGTTCTGTTCTGAGGTCGTGTGGGCACCTTACAAAGAGAAGGGCGTGGACCTTTGGCAGGTGCGTTCGACGATGTCTGGCGCAGGCGTTGTGTCGTGGTTGGGATCGCTTGGCGTCGGTAGTTTCGAAACCCTCGCGCCAGCGGACTTAGAATACGATCTGCAACTCGTTGCCTTCGCCGAATGGCGCACGCAACGTTCGCTGCGTCATGACCATATCGACAACGCCGTGATCGACGGTCTTCTCGTGCAAGCAGAGCGCGGTCTTGCACTCGCAGCGCCATGGTGGAAGTGGCCCCTTGCGGCGCTGGCGAAGGCATACAGCTGGGTGCTCAACCGGTTCGGTAAGGTGGGTCCCGTTCCAGAGGGGATGAGTGCTGTCGTTGCGTTGCGTGTGTCGGATCTGATGGCTCGGTTCGCAGCGTCGAAGACAAACCTCGTTCTGACTGTAGAGGCATTTGAGGGTCAACAAAAGCGGTTTCCTGCGGTGTGGGAACTTGTCGAAATGGCGAAGGGCGGCGGAAAAGACAGCGCGTAGGCGAGGCAGGCCACCTTCAACACTCTTTGCCAATCCTGTTTCCAAAGTGGCCCGCCGCCGCCGGACGTAAACTTGAAAGTTCTTGCCGAGAGCGCCTGGTTTTCGCCGATCCCACCCTTAGCCCCCCAAGGCAACTGACCGTAGCCCATCGATAGGGTTATTTTTCAGGGGAGATAGCGAACGATGCGCAAACGCTGGCTCATGATCGCAGGTTTAGGGGCTGGCAGCTTGACAGCAACGAGTGCACACGCGTGGAAACCAATTACACACGCGCACCTCGCACAACAAGCGGTCAACGATCTTCTTGAGAACAATGGCGTTGTGACGATTGAGCAGCTGGACGAGAAGGGGGAAGTCCACGTCTTAGACAAGTATCCCGCACTCCCCGAAGTGTATGCGGCCATCAAGGACCACCCCGCGATCTTCTACAACGGCGTCATCGGCCCCGACGCATTCCCCGATCTGCTTACAGGCCAGAACATCATCCATCCACCTGAGCCAGAAGGAACGAGCACGAACTATTGGTGGCAGAAGATGTGGGACGCAACGCGATCGGGCGCGTTCGCGACACCTGCCAATCGCGCCTTCATGATGGGCATGTTTGCGCACGGAGCAGGCGATATGTTCGCGCATTCGCTGGTCAATTCGTACACAGGTGGTCCATTTGCGCTCGACATGAATGCCGCTCAACACATCGTGACTGAAGGGTACTTCTTTCAGCACACGCCTCCGCTCGGACTGCATCAAGGAAAAGATCTCTACAAGCTGGTGGCTGACCAAGGCATGAACAAGAACCTTGCGTCCTTTGTGCGCACGGTGCTCGACCCCTACACGGGCCTCAGCGAGAAGGCTGGCACGGGGTACAAAAAGTCGCTGCCTTGGCACTTTGGAAAATTGCGCAAGGGGCTCATCGATACGAAAGACAGCTTTCAACGGGACGAGCAGCGGTGGCGCTCTGAGCTCGCGGTCGCGCGTGCGAAGTGGGCAAAGATCAACGGGTTCAAACATCCAATTGACAAGGCGGCAGCAGGAGCAAACTTCACCAAAGCAAAATTCAACGATGCCGTGCTCGGCGCGCTCGTAAGACATGCGATCGTTCCCTATTTGAATGCCTGGATCGCCGACATCGATGAAGGCCTCGAAGCATGGCCCCAGGTGAGCCATCGTATTGGACAGGCGCTCATGTTTAAGAACCCCGCCGACAAGACGGGGCCCACCATGATGGACGTCCTTTCGAAAGAGCTGAGCGACTACTGGTTGAACTACGGCATGCGCATGCTCGGAGCCCCGGATGCCGTGTCGAAGGCGGCCGGAAAACTGCGGACCTTGGTCGACATGACCATGGCGATCGTCGAGAAAGCAGGGGCACCCTTCAAGGCATTCTCAACCAAGCTAAAGAAGGATTCAAAAGAGTTCTTGAAGTGGGTGATCAAAGAGCAAACTGGGTTCGATGTGGATCAGTGGAAGGATTATTGGCTAAATCCAGCCAAGTATATCGATGTGCTCTACCGCGATCACAAACACCCGAACGCCAAGAAGGAGACCACGGTCACTGTTGCGTACTTGAACAAGTTGATGGGTCTTAAGTCGACCGATCACGTTGGCAACGAACCGTTCGACTATCGAAAGTTCCCGCCTGCGTTCAACACCGTAAACATGATCAAGCTGTCGTTCTTGGGTCCTGAACACGTCAACAAGATCATTAGCAAGTTGCACGGCTACCCCGAGCTGACCGCACCGAACGTGATGCTCGGTGGGTGGCTCGGCAGCCTGGATGCCGGCAATCAATGGGTGCACGGCAAGCAACTCGTGTTTGCTCAACAATGCTCATTGTTTCGCAAGCTCTTCAAGAGTCATGACGTTCCCACAATGTCGAGTGTTCACGAAAAACCAGAGCCTTGCTTCTCAGGTGGCGCGGGCATGATCGGAAGCGGAACCCGCGCTCCCTCGGCAAAGTGGTTCCAGTTTCAAGCGCCGGCAGAGATCGAGCTGGCGGCGGGCAACAATCGTCGCTTCGATTTCGGGGGGGACTTCAAGTCATTTGCAATCGAACTCAACACCACGAACGGCGGAACCGAGACTTCAAGCGCAGCACTCGTCGGTACCGTATCTGCGCAGGATAAGAAGGGCTTCACCTATACAGCCCCTGCAAAAGTGGACGGGTTGCGAGATGTCGACGTCACCGCGAAAGATGATGACGGAGAGCTGGCCACCGTGAGAATACACCTCACCCCTCCTCTTGCAGTCCAGCCCGCTGTCGAAGCTGCCGTCGGTGGAGACGCGATCCCGTTCTCGGTAAACACGACGAAGAAAGTTGTGTGGCGAGTGAAGGAGGGTCGAGGACGCTTCGGTGATTCGGCAAAACTCGAAACTCTGAAGACCAAAAAGGAGAGCATCTCTGCGGACCTTGCGAAATTGAACGCACCCATCAAAGGAAGCTTCCTCGAGCAGCTTCAGGGCGCACAAGCGCGGGCGAAGAACCTGCCCAAGATCATCGGCCTCAAGATGGCGCTCGAAAAATTGCGTACTGAAGAAAGCGTCGAGATGGCAACGTACTATGCGCCTACCGACGCGAAGGCGGGCGAAAAGGTCACCGTTGTTGCCGTCATCGGACGCGGCAACAAAGAAGGCGATCGCACAATCACCCAAACGTTTGAACTTGTTCCCAAAGACGAGAAGGAAGAAGCCGAGCTTGCAAAGCAAATGAAAGCGAGTGAGACACTCGAATCGGGGCTGAAGGACGCGGCAGCTCTCGAGAAGGAAGCGCAAGGTGGCAAAGTGGTATTGCTCACGAACTTCAAACCATTCAAGCACGGCGACGAAATTACGAACGTGACGATGATGCGTTTCAACCCAGCCCTCGTAAAGACGCTCTACATGCAACCTGCTGTGGGTGGTGGTCTCGCGCCGAGCGCGCAGCCGCCGTCGTCGAGACCCATCTCTCCGAAGCGAGACGCGCGAGGCAATCGTCCGTAACCTTTGACAGGATGGTTGGACTGTCCCCGTAAGCGGCCGGGTGAACCTCACTCTGACCGAGCCATCGCCTCTTTCGTAGAGTGGTAGCGATGACTCGTGCGGGGGACTTGCGAGACTCAAAGTCTGTGTGTCGGACAATGCCGGCGACGATCGGCCGGCATGACGGTGATGACAAACGCACCGTAATTTGTTGTGTTTTGTGGACGGCATACCGGGTGCAACGACCTCCCACGTCGATCGCGAATCGGCGGTCCTTTTGATTTGGGAGGCGAGTCATGAAGCGAGTGTTGATGTTGGCGGCGGTCATCGGTGGTGCGGTTTCTTCAACAGCTCACGCAGCTGGACCGTCAGCGCAGGAGTTAGGGCAGCGCGCGCGCGCGCTGAGTGTTCGCTCTTTCAAGGTATCGATCGACGTTGGCGACGTGAAAGACGCGTCCTCGTCTGACAACATCTTTGTGACCGTCAATCATTATCGACCCTTCCACCTCAACCACGGCATCGTTGACTTCAAGCGCGACCTCACACACACCTACGACTTGCCGGTCGGACCGTTTCAAACGCTGGGCGATATCGAGTCGCTCACGCTCGCCAAAGGCGGCACCGATGGGGTGTGTATCCAATCGGTTAAAGTAACGGTCGACGGCATACTTGTCGGATTTCGCGACTTCTCAAAAGAGAAGAACAAAGGCGGCAAGAATTGCCACTGGCTCGACAACGATCCTGGCTACAAAAATCAAATCACGCTCAAGCTAAATCCCTCTGTTGAAGGCAACGATCTCGATGACAAGGTTCGCTACAACGAGCAGGTTGAACGCGGCACGCGCGAGTGGGTCGTGAGCAAGCAAGACTTTCAACTTCGCCTCATGAGCGCCATTGGGCACGGCTTGCAAGTGCGGGGCGGAAAGAAGGTAAAGTGGGGCTACGGCGGCGGCTCGAGCAAGTACGTGCAAGCCGACCGGGCATCGGGCAACCGCGATTACAACATCGATCTCGACATGAAGTTTGGTGGCTCGACGAAGGAGCTCGACATCGATCTTGCCGCCCAGCTTTGCAAAGGCAAGTCGCTTGTCGCAACGCAGATTACGAACGTGTCGACAAAAGAGCGAAGCGCCATCAAGCGCGCGGTCGGCAATCTCATCGAGTCGCTCATCGGCGAAATCGGCGAAGGTGCGGCCGACGGGCTAGCGATGCTCGGCGTACCGAAAGAATACGGCGAGAAACTCGGAAACAAAATCGAAGCGCTCACGAAGGACTATCTCATCGATACTCCCGAGCGCGCCGAGAAACGTGCGGGTAGTCGCATTCAGCTTTCGAGCATCAACGATATGTTTCCCGCCGAAATGTGCGCGCCGGGCGCGAAGCGTCAGATCGACGGAGATGGCAACATCACGATCCGCTTCAAGTGAGAGCAACTGCAAAGCGATCCGATGATCGGGTCGCTCTGTTCATCAACGCGCGAAGAGCTTGACTCAAGGCGATTTGGTGAGACAAGAGTGGCTACCGGATCCTGCACAAACCACTCGAAGAAGGCACGCTGCGGATTTCGTCGCTATTGCTCGACGCAGTAGAGGGCGTGGCTTGTAGCGCAACTCGCGGTGCTCTGCGCAATCAGTCGCTGGTCAGGGTAGCGGTCGGAGTCGAGGAAAACGGCGCCTCGATTTTCCGAAGCGCCAAAACGAAAATCCCCTCGAGAGCCTGATCGGCTTCGAGGGGATCGGTTGCAAGATCTCCAGCGGTGCACTCACCGCCGGAGAACGTGTGTCGATTCGCTCACGGGCAGTAGACGAACGGTCCGTCGCTCGCGACGAAAGCGCTCGTGCCTGCGTTCGGTGTGCTGTCGCAAATATGGTTGGCCCAGATTGGGTGTGTGCCAGCCGTAAGATCGAGCACAAGGCGACGATCCATCGTGTTGTTCGCGCTGCCTGGGAAGGTGTAGAGAGCGTCCGTCAACGTCGGATCGCCTTGGTTGCCACCCATAATGGTCAACGTGGTTGGGTTGCCAACCGAGTTGCGTGGGATGGTCACGAGGCCCGCATCACCAGGGTTTGCTGCGTAAACAGCGCCGGTGAGGACGGTCCAAGCAGTGCCGTTCCACTGAACGAGACCTTGGCTTGAAGCCGTCGCGTTGTACCAAGCCAGATACTTCACGTTGCCGAAGCCGTGGGTTTGGGCAGTGGTCAGCGTTTGGCCGCTGAGGTTGGGTGTGAGCGTACCGGTGTTTCCGTTGATACCTGCTGCAGGTCCTGCAACTGCCACGGGAGCAGCACCGGACATGTAGAAGTACTGGAACGCGGCAGCGTGGTTGAACATACCCGCAGCGCCGAAATTGCCGAGGTAGAGGTTCGCCGAGTCGAAGGAGACGTAGCCCTTCACGCCGTCAGTGCCGGTTGCCGCGGCTGCGGTGAATTCGTTCTCCGCTACAACGAACTGACCACCGCCGCCGGTTCCGTTTACGTTGGCAATTGTGCGTGAGTACGTGCCGATGCCGGTTGCGTTGTAGGTTGCGGTCACGTCTTCCATGCCTACCTTGCAAGCGCGGAGGTAAACGGTTCCGTCCTTTGTGGCCCACGAATTGTATTGTGGGTCGGGGTTGGTGCCGGCTGCACGAGCGGTGAAGCAGCTGTACGTTGCTCCGGCCGTTACCGCCGTGCAGTTGGCGGGCGGCGTGGCGACTTGCGATGCGCACAACACGAGAGACGTGTCTTGCGTGCGGCCCGCGTTTGGCGTCACTGTCGTGTCGCCGTTCCACGTGATGAGGAGCTGCTTATTGCCCACGCCTGCCGACGGCGTGTTGGTCGTGATCAGTGGCGACACGGTGATCGCATACGACGCCGACTGCTCTGTTGAAACGTTCGTGTTCAGACCGGACGAACAGCCAACCGCCCTGACAGTCAAGGTGCCTGCCGTTGGGTTCGGGCTGATCGTCGTCGAAGGGTTAGCTCCGCCGCCGGCGTCGATGACGGTGCCATTGAGGCAACTCAAGCTTGCAGCTGAGAACGAACCGCACGAGGGAGCCGTGCCGTCCGTCGTGTAGCAGATGCCCACGCCTGCGGTTGCGGCGCCGGTTTCGGTTGTCGTGCTCGCAATCGTGAGGTCGAAGTAGTCGTGGTACTTGCCTGCCGTGTTTTTGTTCGGCGCCGCAAACGTGCCTCGCGTTCCGAGGACGAACGTTGGTTGCGCAACCGATGCCGTCGTGTAGGTGGCGGTTGCGATATCCGAGTCGCTAAACCCGCTTGCGCAGCCGCGAACCTTAACAACGCGCGGTACGCTCGTAATGTTGATCGAGCCTGGTGACACGCCGCAAACCGGATCCGTGGCAGTCACAGCGCCGTCGGTGATGGCGTACGTCGCGTATGCGGGTCCGCTCGTCACTTGAATTGCGTTCGCGCCAAGCACGCCGGGGTTATTTCCGGCGATGTTGTTCTGGTAGTTGTTGCCGAACGGAAGCGTTGGCGCTGCGGGTAGAACCGGCGTGAGCACCTTGAAGGTGTAGGTGGCCGTTGCAATCGGCGACTGTGGATAGCCGACGCGGCACGTGCGTGCTTTGACGACGCGTGGGTTGCCGCCGAAGTTGCCTGACTCTGAAATACCGGTTTCGACGTTGGTATCCTTGGACGCTCCCGTCAAGCAGGTGTTGGCGGTGGTTGAGCACTCTGGGTCGCTGCCGTTGTTTGTCCAGCAAACGAAGTTGTTCGCGATGTCGGGACGCGAGAAGTACACCATCGGTTGTTTGAAGCTTCCGGGGGGTGCCGTGCCTCCGGGTGTGTTCGGATTGCGCGCGCCGTCGAGCGCGAAGCTGTATGTGCCTGATGCAGGCGAAATGGTTGGTGAGACCAGCTGACCTGGCGCCGAGTATGTGATGGTGGTGACCGGAGAGTTTGCATAGTCAGCGCGACAGACAACCGCCTTGATGGTTGTGCCTGCTGCGGTGTGGTTGATCGAGACGCCTGCGTTACCACCCGCGAGGTTTGCGAGAATGGTGGGTGCTGTGGCCGCGTCACCACAGTTTGCAGGGACGTTCGGATCCGTTCCGTTTACTGTGTAATACACGCTTCCGTTTGCAGCCCCGTCTTGCGTATTTTCCGGCGTCCTCCATGCCTGGAGGTTGACGGCAAGGGCTGCGTCGATGGGTTGCGCGGTGCCGCTTGCAGGTGAAGAGCCGCCAGCGTTCGTGAAGGTCCACGTGCCGGTGACAAGGTCAGAGTCGTCGGTGCCTGGCTTACATACAAGCACTCGGAAGACGCGATTCGCGGAGTTGCCGCTGATGCCGCCGCCGAAGGGAGCACCGCCGGCAAAGGGGAATCCAACGCCGGTTGCGCAACCGGTTTTGGCTGCGGAGCACGTTGGAATGACTTGCGTGCCCACGACTGGGCTCGCGCTGATGCAGAGTTCACCTGCGCCCACTGCGCCGAGCGTCGTTTGCTTGTACGGCGCTGCGGTGTCGGTCGGGTACATGGGCTGGCCGGCGTTCGTGTTTATGGGATTCGACACGACACCAAACGCGCGACCACCCACGTTGCCGATCGGGTTCATGGTCGGGTAGACCATCTTGGCCTTGATGTCGGCGCTGAGTACCGCACTCGGGCTGTAGTTCATCTTGCAGGAGCGCATTTTGTAGAACGCGTTTCGACGCTGGCCTGTTGTGGTGACCGTTGAATCGATTGCCTTTGCGATGTTCCAGGGAAACGATCCTGCGGCCACCGTGAGCGTGCCACTTCCAGCCGCGCACGTGCCCGCCACTGCAACCGTGGGATCGTTTGGCGTCGTGCCGTCGGTTGTCATCGTGTAGAGCAGCACGGCGTCGGGCGTCGTGACGTTGGCAAACACGGTCGTGTCGTAGTTCACGGAACCGCTTGCGGTCACTGTGGGGAGCGACGAGCGGAATGTGTAGTCAGCCGACGTTGTCGTCGAATCTTTGTTGCCCGCGAGACAGGCAACCGCCTTGACGGTTTTGTTACCGTCGAGCACGGGTGGCGACGTGGTGATGTAGCGGGCCGACGTGCCGGTGCACATTTGGGCGATCGGTTTCGTTGAATCGCACGTCGGTATGTTGCCATCGACCGTGTAGCAAATCGTTGCGTTGGTCGTTGACGTCGTCATCGTGACCGTTTGCGAGGCTGTGTACTCACCCGCCGCGGGCGAGAACGATGGCGCGCCGGTCGTCCCTGCGGCGTTGCTGATTTTGTACTCCGCGGTCGCTTTGAACGAATCGGTCTTGTTGTTCGCCGTCGCGATCGCGATGATCGTCAAGTCGGTCGTCACGCTGACGGGCGTTGTGTAGACGGTAGCGTTGGTCTTCGTCGGGTAGCTGCCGTTGGTCGTGAAGAGCACCGTCGCGTTCGGCTCTGTGGTGGCAATGATGACCGATTGCGGCGACGTGTATGTGCCGCTGCCTGGCGTGATCGTCGGCGTTGCGGCGCGCGCAGTGGCCGATTCAATGACGTAAGTGGCCGAGTTGATGACCGATGGATCGTAACCGGGCGCGATCGCAATGGCGCGAACCGTTGTCGTGGCAGTGATGCTGAGCGGGGCGCTGTATTTTGCGCTCGCTTCGCTCGGATCGTTTTCGTCGAGCGTGTAGTAGATCGCCGAACCCGTGGTTGCGGCGGCGAGCGAAACGGTTTGTGCCGAGGTGTAGCTGGCACCCGGAATGCTGAACGTTGGAGGCGCGGCTTTTTGCTTTACGCTTCCGTCACCTGGGGACACCGTTCCGGTATCATGGACGCCACTGTCTATTGGCATCGGGATGCCGCCAGAGTCACTGCAGCCCCAGCCCCCAAGTACCACCAACGCGGTCGCTAAAAGCGATGGCGCACGCGACCCCTTCGCAATTGTTTTCGGCATCTTGTTCTTTCCTTTTGCTCCCAACCGTCCTCGTGAACCTGCGCCACAAGATACGGCAGAGCTATGGCGCAAAGAGGCGCGATTGCCGTTTGAGCCAGATGGTGTCGCAGGTTGTGCGGATGTAGGCTCCAGGGTGTGGGTTGTGCGCGTTCAGTTGCACGTGTCTCCGGCGATGTGCCCACCGCCGTCGATGGGCATGCCGCCAATGGATCGCCCGCGCAACGCCGCATTCACAAACAAGACGCGTCGATTTTGCGCCTTTTCTTCGGGCGTCTGATGGGTCATCGAACCTGCGATGGGCTTCGTTGCGCCAAAGCCAACCGGAGCGATTCGTTGACACTTCACGCCGTGCGATACGAGCCAGCGTGCAACGGCCATGGCTCGCTTCTCTGAGAGTTCGTCATTGTTTGCGCCGTCGTTGTCGGTGTGAACTTCGACGCGCATGAGTGTGATGTCTGGCTTCGCCTCGAGATAGTCGACAACGAAGTGCAACGAGGCTTCGCTTTCGGCGACTGGCGCGGTGCCGTCGGTCTCGAACGCGATCGGCGCGGGGAGTACGAGGGCGCCGTGGTCGAGCGTAAAGTTCGTTGCCTTGGCGCGCTCGGCCGCATGTGTGGCTACGGGCGGTGCGGGTGGTGCCGGCGGTGCGGGCACGGCAGGGTCCGGGGCTGCTGGCGTGCAACCGAGGTTAACAAAGGCTGAGAGGAGAGCAGCGTTGATCCATTTGCGCATGGGCTGTGATGGTACGTCAGCCTGCTCATGAGACGCTCAGTGCGATTCTGTAGGCATATGAAGATCGGCGTTCATCCCCAATTTGCCGGCGAAATCCGCGCTCGAGACCACTATGGTGCCGCGCATGAACCTTCTCTCCTTTTCGGCGCTCCAACTCGCCGATCTCATCTTTCAGAGGCAAATTTCGTCAGAAGATGCTGTCCGGTTCTTTCTCACACGCGCGCAAAAGTACAACGCCGAGGTCAACGCGTTCGTTGACTTCTTCGAACGTCGCGCGCTCCTGTCCGCGCGACTCAAAGATCGAAAGCGATCGTCGGCTGCGTTCTACGGCGTTCCGATTGGTGTCAAGGATCTTAACTTTGTTCTCGGTACGAGAACGCGCATGGGCTCGCGCGCGTTTCAATACCTCGTTGCGCCGTTCGATGATGCGGATGTGAAGAGCTTGAAGAAAAGTGGACTCGTCATCATCGGCAAGACCACAACATCCGAGGTCGGTGTGTTGCCCGTGACGGAGCCTGACACCCACCCCCCGACGCGCAATCCTTGGAATCACCTTCACACCGCGGGTGGATCGAGTGGAGGGGCTGGTGCGGCGGTCGGCGCGAAATTGATTCCGTTCGCGCAAGGCTCTGATGGTGGCGGTTCGGTTCGCATACCGGCGTCTGTGTGCGGGCTCTTTGGCTTTAAGCCTTCAAGAGGACGATTGCCGTATCCGGATCCGAACGTTCGCAAGTTGGGACTCGGGACGTCGGGAGCGCTCGCGCACACGGTCGACGATGCGGCTGCGCTCTACGATGTTATGCGCGGCTTTTCGTCACGCGACGAAGTGCGCCGCAACCGCGAAAGTCGGCGCCTGCGGCTGGGTAAGAAGCGGCTGACGATTCGCTTGCTCACGCAAAGTCCAATCGCGCCCACCGCACCAGAGAATGAGGCGGCCACGCGAAAGACTGCGCGTCTGCTCGAGGCCATGGGACACACCATTGAAGAGTGCACGATGCCGGATGGCACGCTCGACGAGTTCATGCCGCTCTACGGATGGATGATGGCGCGCGTTCCGTTTGCGTCGACGCGCCTTATGCAACCCGCAACGCGGTGGGTCGCAGCGTGTGGAAAGCACCTTCGCATTGAAGAGGTGATGCAGCATCGTGAGATGCTTACCGCGCGGATTCTCACAATGATCGAAGGGGCCGACTTTCTGCTGTCGCCGACCATGAGCGTTGGTGCGCCGAAAGTAGGTGCCTATTCGAGTTTATCGGGTGAGGAGCAGTTTCGTGCGCTCGCGCCAATGGGTCTCTTTACGGCGCCATGCAACATATCGGGGCAACCCGCGTCGACGATTCCGGCGGGCCTTTCGAGCAATGGGCTGCCGTTGGGTGTTCAGATCGCCGGGCATCTCAATGCCGATGACGACGTGCTTGCGTTGTCCTTGCAACTCGAAGAGGCCATGCCCTGGCGGGATCGCATCTCGCCTCGTGCTTCGCAGATTTAGTCGCCGACAAATGGATCGCGGTTCGGCACAACGTGGCACTCGCGCTCGCGCTGCAACGCGAGTCTGTCGTTGGTACGGGTTCTGCTTTACCGTGCGGGGATGAGCACACGGTTCTCGGCGTTCGTTATTTCAGCTTTGAGTTGCCTTGGTGCGATTGCGGCGTGCGGTGGCTCGGTGCAAGGAACGGCAGACGCGGCAGTGGACACAGGCTCGGTATACGATTCTGGTGTCGACGCGTTCGCTGACGGACCGGTGATCGTCGATGCGCTCGCAGATGTTTCACCTGTGCGGATACCCAAGAAACACCGCCTGGTATCAACGACTTGCGATGGCGTAAGAACCGTCGCCGAGCCCACCAATCCTATCGAAGCCTCATCATGTAAGAAACATGCAGATTGCACGCAAGGTAAGAACGGCCGTTGCATGCGCGGATACGGATGGAGCGCGAACGTCTACTCATGCAACTACGACATTTGCCAAACCGACAACGACTGCAAAGCGGGTCCATGCATATGCGGCGATGGCGCTGAGGCACCCGATGTTTGCCTCGCGGAAGGCAACTGCAAGGTCGACGCGGACTGCGGATCGCCGGGCTTCTGTTCACCCACTTTCGGCAGCTGTGGCAACTACGGGGGTGTCATCGGCTATGCGTGCCACACGCCAAAGGACGAATGCATCGACGATGGCGACTGCGCGAAGATGGGCACGAGTGCTTATTGCGCCTTCGATCCGCTGGTGGCGTCTTGGAAGTGTTCCAATAGTCAGTGCGCGGGATAGTCGCTGCAGAGGTCTAACCTTGGTTCGCTTTGTGCTTCAACGGACTACATGCGAAACCGAATCGGTTCGACTCTGCTCTTGGTGACGATGGGTGTGCTCGCGGCCTGCGGTGGCGCATTGCAAAGCGACCCCAACGCGCTCGCGATCGATGGCGGCAAAAGCGACGCTCCAACGGTGCGCGTACCCGAGCACCACCGCGCGTCGGCAACGAAATGTGATGGCGTGCGAAGTGACTGGGTTCCGAACATCTCTGACCCCGGACCACCTGCTTCGTGTCACACCCACGCGGAGTGCACGCAAGGCAAGAACGGTCGCTGCTCAGGCAACGTCCACGATGGTTGGCGATGCAACTACGATGAGTGTCAGAGCGATACGGAATGCGGCAAGCACGTGTGCGAGTGCGGCGGCGGGTTCCGGTCCGACAATGACGTTTGTTTGAACGAGGGTAACTGCAAGCTCGATGCAGAGTGCGGCACGCAATATTGTTCGCCCACGCTTGGCATGTGTGGCGACTACGCGAAAACGGTAGGTTACTATTGCCACACGCCCAAGGACGAGTGCGTCGACGATGGCGACTGCGCAAGAGTCGATGGTGGCGTATCCGTGGGGGAGCGACCTTACTGCGCGTACGATCCGAAGGTGAGCCACTGGCGCTGCTCCGCCGCCCAGTGCGAGGGATGAGCGCGCGCGTTGTTGCGCTCGTCTTGCTCGTGGCCGCCTGTTCGGCGCCGCCAGCAACAGTTCCGCCGGTTGACGAACCTTCGAGCATCGTCTCGTATCTTGACGATGCTGCGTTCCGCCGACGCGAGCTCGAAGCATCGCTTGTCAATCCCGACAACGGGTACTCGCGCAAACGGCTTGCGATGTACACCGAAGCCAATTGGGGCGCCTTGCCAATATGGAATCCGCCTGCTGTAAGGGTGGCGACCGCACAACCGGCAACCGTCGAGGTTGCGCAAATGCGCGCGCTTGCGTTGCCTTCGCAGCGTACCGAAGCCGAGCTCCTCGCGCTCGGACGTGAAGCGTTTCGCAGCTATCCTTCGCAGCTCGCCACATATGCCAACAGTGGGCTTGTGCGTAACGATGCCGCCTCGCGCTACGGACTCTTTGATGGTGACGGCCAGCTGGGTGGCTTCGTTTATGTCAAGCTTCCTGACGGTACAACTTCTGCTGCCGTCACTTGCTCAACGTGTCACTCCACGACCGACGGCGGACGATGGATCGCCGGTCGTGCGAACGCGGCGTTCCGTTTGGATCGCATGACGGCAGATGCTGTCGGTGGTGGTCCCGATCTGTGGGGCCCCGGCCGCCTGGATGTTACGGGCGATGGCGTCGACAATCCGACGGCCATTACCGATCTGCGACCGGTGCGGTTTCAGCTGTACTTGCAGCGTGCAGCCACCGTCAGAAACGATCTCGTCAAGCTCGCGATTCGGATCGAGACCCTTCTCATCACGAACTTGAACGAGTCAGTGCGTCCTCCGCGCGAGGTCGCGATGGGACTCGCGTTGTATCTTCGATCGCTTTCCGAATCGCTCGTCGAGCCGACGCACGAAGGCGACGGCGCGCGCGTGTTTGCGCGTGAGTGCTCGGGGTGTCATCAGGGCGACACGCTGACCGGGCCACCGGTTGCGTTTGAGCGCGTGAAGACAGACGCAAACATTTTGGTCAATTCGGAGCGCGCGACGGGCGGTGTTCGCGTGCCTTCATTGCGCGGCGTCGCCGACCGTTCGCTTCTTCTATCGTCTGGTGCCTTTGCAACGCTCGATGCAATGTTTGCGGAGAATCGTCAAGAATCTGGACACTTGTTCGGAACGACGTTGGGCGCGGATGAGCGCGCTGCCTTGCTTGGGTATCTGAAGTCGCTTCGCTGATAGATAGTCAACCATTGGCTCTGGCTCCAGGCTTCAACCGCTTCGGCAACGGCTGCTGGCGTAAGGGCGGATCGCGTCACGACGTGGCGGATCGCGCCACGTATCGTATGAGCGCATTGTGCTGGGCGAGGGTAGCGATACCATCCGCGGATGCGAAAATTCATAGCCCTTTCTGTTGTTGCGTTGATGGCGTGTGGCTCTGATCCTGTGACGGGTGGCGACGCAGCGGCTGACGCAATGGTTGATGCTGCCACCGACACATCGACTTCAACGGATGCGGGTAGCGACGCAACGAGCGGTGATGGAGGATCGAGCGCGCTGCTTGGGGCGTTCATCTATCAAGACGTCACGCAAAACACGAACAACAACCGCATCGGACTGACAAGCGATGGCAAGCTGATCGACGCATACCAATACGACATCCTCAAGGCGACGAAGGGCGGCAAGGTCTCGTATGGAGACCCAACGTTCACACGCCTCTCGAATGGTCGCTGGGCGATGACGGCGTGGACCGGCTTTGAGGACACGCACGGTTCGAACCAGCTCATGTACCACGAGGCGGCGTGCCCGAACGTGGTGGACGCCGACGTCAAAACGCTGGGCGCGAAGACTGCCGTAGGATGCAAGGCATCGAAAGCCGTCACTGGTGGAAAGACGTCGCAAATCTTCGAAGTGAACGGAAGCAACTACGTCTTCTCCAATATCAACGGTGAGCTCTACATGACGCGACTCACCGACAGCACGCACAAAGCGACAGACCTTGATGCGCTGTGCATCAAGGAAACAGCGCCCACCAAGCTTGCCGACCTTGCGTGGGGAGAAACGATGCTTGCGGTGAGCAAGACGTTGGCGAATGGCATCTTGCTCAGTGACTCAGGTATCGCGCGCCGCAAGGATGGAACGTGGGTGCTCTTTCTGAAGGGGTACCCGACGACGGCCGGGTGCACTGGGCCAGGCCTATGCGAACTCTGTGCGCGAGGCATCTATCGATCCACGAGCACCGACCTGATTACCTGGACCACACCGGTCAAGTTGTTTGACAAAGCGAGCGTGCCCGATGCGACGACCTATCCGGATGGGTCCGTTTGGGTTTACTGGCAGGACTTTACAGCGACGTGCGCCGCTCAAGACGAAAAGCTCGCACAGCGCGCGCCTATCAGTGGTGCCTATGAGCTTGCGGATCTGACGCTCTCGACGCGCGTCGCGGTTAGCATCCCCAAAGAAGCGTTCGAAACGGACACGAAGCTGCACTATCCAACGAACGGAAATCCGATTCCGCTCCCAGACAATGCGGCGAAAGCTGCGCTCGAAGCTTGCCTCAAGTAGTTCCGGACCTTGACAAATAAGAACGCCGCATCCGAGGTCGTCGGACGCGGCGTTTATGCTCCTCGAAGGATTCGTTCAGGGAGAGACTACGAACACGCCGCAGAGATAGAACGTTCCGGTGTTGGTGGTCGAACGTCCTCCGGCCGAGAGCTGGAGAACGGCAGTGCCTGCCGAGGACACGGTAATGTTTGGCATTGACGCCGTGGGAGAGGTCTTTGGGTCACCCCAGAACAAATCCTTAACCGCTGATTCGGTTTCGGACTGCTTCGAAATTCCTTCCACGAACACTTCTGCCTTGAAGCCTGTGAGACCGGAACCATTGCGGGCTGCGCCGCATGCCAGGGTAATCGTATCACCCGCACCTACCGCGAACGAGAAGCTGTCGGCGTTATCGCCCTCTGGCAGGTACGCAACGATGAACCCGCGCTTCTTCTTCGCGTCTGTTGTGTCAACGGTCATCGTTAAGGCTTCTGCCGTGGCGACCGAGTTGTTGGTGTTGTTTCCTGGCTTCTCGGCCTCGGGTGGGTTGCCGTCCGCGAAGGTAACCCTCGTTGAGTAGAAGTCGTTGGCGCCTGCCGTGAGCGCGGCCGGGCGGCTGACGACGAGGTAATAGTCGGTGCCCTCGGTCACGATTGCCGTCAGTGAGTCGGTCGTGCTGTCAATCTGGCCGGTCGGTGGCGTGACCTCCGAGATGATGGTGCCGTCAGCTTTCTTCACTGTCGCAGTGAAGCGCTCCATCGTTGATCCGTAGTTCGACTTTCCAGAAAACGTTGGACCGCCAATCGGAGGGATCGCGACGCTGACGGTTTTCGTGCCGGTCGGCGCCGTGAATTTGTAGACGTCGACGTCGCTCGCGCTGTTCAAGCTGCCGAACACAAAGCTGACCCATCCGGTGCCGCTGCTGGAAGCTTTCAGCTTCGCGGTTTGAGGCGCTGCGATGGTGTCGTTTGCCTCGGTGTCGAAGTTGACCGATTCTGTGTCAAAGTTGTCTTTGATTACCGAGAACTTATAATTCGGGTCTTTGTGTGGCGTTGGCGGGTCACCCTTCCACGAGTCGAAGTCGGTGACCTTTACGCAAAGGGTTTCGGTCGCCGGCGCACGAAAGATGAGTTCTGCGTCCTTGTTGTAGCGCGGCAAGTCGTCGTCGACCGTTGCGAGGACCTTCGCGCCGCTGGCGTCGTAAATCGTGATGGTGGTATCGATGACGTCCTCGCCCGCCGACGTTGGCAAATCGGCGGTCTTTGCTTGGAAGGCCAGGTAGTCGTCTTTGGTGACGCTGACTTTGTAGTAAATCGCCTTGCCGCTCGAATCGAGCGCGCCGGCAATTTCGGTGTCGAACGCGGCGACAATGGCTTTCTCGCAAGATGAGCCTTCGCCGTTGTTTACGACGGCGTCGGTCTTCGCGTCAGCTTTGATGACGCCTGAATCCGTTCCGCCCGCATTACCCGCATCGGGCGTCGGCACCGCGACGGTGGCGCTGCAAGCATAGAGACCAACAGAGGCAAAACCCAACAGCCCAACGAACGTAATCGCGTGTCGCATCGCTTCTCCTTGAATTCGTGAAGGTGGGTGGATAGACCATCCGACGCGTGCTGCGTCAAGCTTTCAAGTGCATGAATCGCACCAGAAAGCGTCTTAAGCGCGCCCCAGCGGCCGGCCGCATCGCCAGCCCGTAAAGAAAGTTGACCACGGCCTTCCCGGGCCCACTTGCGATACGCTCATGGCCATGTCCCTCGCTGAACGCAAAGCGGCACTGATTCGCATGGCAGCCCGCACGGTGGCAATTCCCCTGCGCGACGACGACTCGGGGTGCACCATTTGGCTGAAGCTCGAATACTTGCTTCCCTCGGGGTCAACCAAAGATCGCGTTGCAGCGTTCATCTTGGGGCACGGGGTTGAGACAGGCGCCATCACGGAGGATACGCGTGTTGTCGAGGCGTCGAGCGGGTCGACCTCTATCTCACTGGCGATGGCGTGCGCGGTTATCGGCGTAAAGTTTCGGGCTGTCATGCCGGAAAATGTGAGCCGTGAACGCATGCTCATCATCAAGCGCTACGGAGGCGAAACCGTCCTCACCCCCGCGGCCGACGGCATCGTGGGCGCGATCCGTGAAACACAACGCATGGCCGCAGACGACCCAACGGTGTTTCTCACCCGCCAGTTCGACAACCAACTCAACGCTCGCGCACATCAACGCGAGACAGGGCCCGAGCTCATTCAACAAGTGGGCACAACAATCCACGGATTCGTTGCGGGCGTCGGCACCGGCGGCACGTTGATGGGCATCGCGCGGGCACTCCGCGAGGCGGGGCATCCCACACAGTTCGCGCGGGCGGTTCCTGAGAAGGGCTCTGCGTGCTTTGCAGGACAACCCGAAGTGTGTGGCGGCATTCCCGGCATTGTTGAGGGACTCTCGACGATCCTCGACCCCGCTGAAATCGCGCTACTCGACATCAAGGTGGACGAACGAGATGCCCTCTGCGCGACGAAAGAACTTTGCCGCCGCGGACTTCCGGTAGGGCCATCGAGTGGGCTGAACCTTGCCGCCGCGCGCGCGATGGCCAAGCGACTCGGCCCTGGAAAGACGATTGCAACGGTGCTCTGCGATCGGATGGAACGCTATTTCTCAACCGATTTATTTAGCG
>JAHFDZ010000280.1 GCA_023248745.1 Myxococcales bacterium
ATCGAAAATCGCTCAAGCCAGCAGCCCGTTCAAGGAACGCGCACCGGCGGCGGCGAAGACCTGCCATCGGCCGAGGCCAACCTCACGCGCAGCAAGACCCTCGTGGAACACTTGCGTTGGCAACTTCAGATGAGCGACTTCACCGAAGACGAACGACGCTTCGCTGAACTGGTGCTCGGCAATCTCGAGGACAATGGGTTTCTCGACCTCAAAGGAATCGAACGCGACGACGGCGTGCGAACCCCAGACATTACCCTCGACGACCTCGCAAACGAGGTAGGCCTCGACCCCGAAGATGCGCCCGAAGTCCTTCGCATCATGCAGGAGTGGGATCCCATCGGTGCCTGTTCGCGCGACCTTCAAGAGTGCCTCATGGTGCAGGCCGAAGTGTTCGGCTTCGACGAGCTCGAGCTCACGATCATCCGCGACCACTTGCACCACCTCGAAAAGCACAACTACCAAGCCATCGCGCGCGAACTCAAAGTGCCAATCGAAGAAGTCTACGAAGCCGTCAAAGAAATCCAAAAGCTCGAAAGCCGCCCGGCCCGCAACTTCAGCGATTCAGACGAGCGCAGCATCGGCATTACGCCCGATGTCTATGTGATCAAGGATCGTGACAAATTCATGGTCACTGACAACGACCGCGGCGTGCAGCGGCTCTACATCAATGAGTCCCTCACAAAGCAGTTACTCAAGGACCCGCAGGCCAAAGACTTCGTTGGCGAAAAGCTACGCAACGCGCAGTGGCTCATTCGCGCAATCGAACAACGCCGCAAGACCATCATCCGCGTAACAGAGTGCATCGTCGACAAGCAACGGGACTTCTTCGAAAAGGGCGTGAGCTTTCTGAAGCCGATGATCCTCCGCGACATCGCCGAAACCGTCGGCATGCACGAATCGACAATCAGCCGCGTAACGACGAACAAGTACGTTCACACGCCGCAAGGTCTCTTCGAGCTGAAGTACTTTTTCAACTCGTCGATCCGCCGCGCAACCGAGGACGACATTGCCTCCGAAAGCGTGAAGCAAGCCATCAAGAAGATCATCGACGAGGAAGAGAAGAAAAACCCCCTCAGCGATCAACAGATCGTCGAGATGCTCTCCGATCGCGACGGCATTCAAATCGCGCGCCGAACAGTCGCAAAGTATCGCGAAATGCTGGGGATTCTTTCGTCGAGCAAACGCAAGAAGGTCTTCTGAGCATTCCGTCGTCACGACGAGCACGCTGCAGCGAAAAAATGCTCACACAGCTGACACAATCGCCGTTTTCTGGGGTTGCAGAAGCCGCGCGCGAAGCCCTCACACGCTAAAACAGGTCACACTTCACGCGTTTCAAACGATAGTGTCGCGATGACCAAGACCGCATTGGGTCTCGCGATGCTCGTCGCTTGCACGCCTAAGATTCAGAAGCTCGTTGTCGTACCCGCCGAGACGACGACGCCGGTTGCTGAGACTTCGAAGCCAAGCCCATTACCTGCCGAAGAGATGAAGCAGGTAGCCAACCTTCCGCCCGCAATTGCGATCGCCGTCGGTAGGGAAATTGCCTGCGCAGTGACACAAGATGGCGGAGTCAGGTGCTGGTCTCTCGAAGGCAAAGATCTTCCACTAGCCCAGACTCGTCCTGCCATTCGCGAAGTCAAATCCATCAGCGCGTTCGGAACATCGGTGTGCGCTGCGCAAGGAACAGGCAAGATCGCATGTTGGGGAGAGGGTGCCCCTTGGAGCTCAGTCGACGGCAGCGTCACGTGGATCGGCGGCGCGAGTGATGCGATCAAAATCGCTGTGGGGCACCGTCACGGCTGTGCGCTCTTGCGCTCGGGCGAGGTCGCATGTTGGGGCGAGAGCGGCCTTGGCTGTCTTGGTTCTCTCAACCAGCCCGCGACTTACACAGAACTCATCCGCGTGCCACGCATTCGCGATGCCGTCGACGTTGCCGTAAGCAATTTTGGAGCATGCGCCGTCCGCCAAAACGGACACGTGATTTGCTGGGGATCAGGCGACATCACGCCTTGGGCTCCATCCGGACCAATAGCCCCTCCGCAACCGTCTGAAACTATTTTGCGGCCCACTGAATTGCGATTCGCGACCGACGTCGCCAGCGTCAACCTCGAATGGGACGCATGCATCGTCCATCGCAATGGGCATGTCAGCTGCTGGTCTCTTACCGATCGCGCAACCATGCACGATGAAGGATTAGTCAATATAGTTGACGCACAAGGAATCGGTGACGCTGCGAGCATTTCCGGTGATTTGCTCCTTCGCAAAAACGGTACGCTGGTGCAAATCGACGACGACGATAAGCTCTATACCGCTCGAACGCTCATGAGCCCCACGGACGTCATTCAAGTCGCACAGGATCGTCGTCTATACGCGTGCGCGCTGAAGCGTGGCGGCAACGTCGTGTGTTGGCACCGCTGAAATTTGGAGACGATTTCGCTCAATCCACCCATTGACGTTTTGCACCCACGCGCGGACGCACCGCGTCATACGACTCGCCCCCACCCGTTGAGGTACCCAAAGACCCCAATATTTTCGGGCATCTCCACGACTTGCGCTGCGCCATTTTGCGAATCCTCAAAGTTGGCAAAAACCTTGCTTTCGCCTGGAAATTCGGCAGGTCGAGACCAACTCGAGGCTGAAGGTTAAGCCAGCGCGACCGATCATTGTGGTTGTGGGAATGCACACGCCTTCTGAACGCTTGATGAAAGGAATCAACAACCCACGAACCGCGGAGGTCAAAAGCAGTGATCTTCGCGCTCCAAAGCGCACACGCGTCACCGGTGGCTTCATCGTGAATCCGCCGCGTAGGAGGACTGCCGAAATGAACATCGCCATCACGTTCCGCCAAATGGATTCAACCGATGCAGTGAAAGGTTACGCGACTGAAAAGGTGTCGAAGATTCAGAAGTTTCTAAGACATGAGCTCCAGGGACAGGTGACCCTCAGTTGTCAGCACCATATGCATAGCGCTGAACTCGTTCTTCACGCGGGGCATGATCACTTTCATGCACAAGATACAAGCGAGGACATGTATGCCTCAATCGATCGGGTAATCGAGAAGATTGAACGGCAAATAACAAGTGCAAAAGGCCAGCACTCAAAGAAAGGTGGAGAGCGAGCATCTCAACGCTTGCTTCCAGGTGTAACAGACAGCGAAGATTAATCAGCCATGAGGCTGAGCGAGCTCTTATCCCCTGATCGTATTTCGATTCTCAGCAGTGATGAGAGCTCGCTCGACAAGCACGGGTTGCTTGGTCGGTTATCGACACTTCTTTCGCCACAGACACGAATCGAGGCGCCGCTTAT
This sequence comes from Myxococcales bacterium, assembly GCA_023248745.1. Taxonomy (GTDB): domain Bacteria; phylum Myxococcota_A; class Polyangia; order Polyangiales; family Polyangiaceae; genus JAHFDX01. Next base: position 3,307 of record JAHFDZ010000280.1, read on the forward strand.
CGCCGAAACCCTGGCCGAGAGAGAGCGCATACAGAGCACGGGTATTGGCGGCGGAGTCGCGATTCCCCATGGCGCAATGTCTTTGCTCACCAATCAATGTGCCGCCTTGATCGTTTCGAGTGCAGGCGTCGACTTCGACGCAATCGATAGCGCACCGGTACACCTTATCTTTGCGGTCATCGGACCCAAGCATGCAGCCGGAGAGCATCTCAAAACGCTCGCACGCATTTCGCGTGTTCTTCGCAGTCGCGATTACTGTGTTGCTCTCTCTCAGAGCACCGATGCGCACGGCATCTATTGCAGCTTAGTCAACGAGGACGGGCCTTGAGCTACCAAGACCCCCTCAACCCCACGGTCACGATCAAACCGGAAGGCCAGCGCATCAGCGTTCGCGAGCTCCTGGCGAGTCCAGGCGTTGCCCTCGAATTGACGCTTGTCGCTGGCGAGAGCGGCCTCGATCGACCCCTTCGACATCCCCGCGTTCAAAAGTCGGGCCTTGCGCTCGTCGGTCACTTTCACGGCCTGGTTCCGGCGCGCATACAAGTGCTTGGCGAAACCGAGATGTCCTATCTCGACACGCTCGATTCGCCTGCGCGAAGCCGAGCAGCTCGCGGACTCTTTTCACTTGGCCTCTCCTGCGTCGTGCTGACTGGCGGTCATACCCCGCCCGTCGAAATGCGCGACGCCGCCGAAGCAACCGGAACGCCACTCGTCGTCACGCCCAGTCGTTCCAGTCGCACCATCAACGCGCTTCACGCACTGCTCGACGAGCGGCTTGCACCTCAAACACACTTGCACGGTGTGCTGGTCGACGTGTTCGGCGTAGGCGTGCTGATCCTCGGCAAGAGCGGCATCGGCAAGAGCGAATCGGCGCTCGAGTTGGTCATGCGCGGTCACCGCCTCGTTGCCGACGACGTCGTCCGCTGCGACTGGCGACCACCCAACATGGTATTTGGTCAACCCGCTGATCTATTGCGCCATCACATGGAGATTCGCGGGCTTGGCATTCTTAACGTCAAGGATCTTTTCGGTGTCACAAGCGTGCGCGAACGCAAGCGCATCGACATCGTCGTACGTCTTGTCGAATGGGAAGAGCAATCCGGCAACGATCGTCTCGGACTCGAGCCCAAGTCGTTCTCAATATTGTCCACAGCCATCCGAGAGCTTACCGTCCCAGTGCGACCCGCCCGTGACATGGGCAGCATTCTCGAGATGGCAGCGCGTAACGAGCTTCTGCGCCGCGCTGGGAGAAACGCCACTCAAGAATTACTCGATCGGATCGACCAACGCCTCAGCCCTTCGGGCGATGCGACGCTCGATCCTGATCGCGAGCTCGAGTCACTTGCTGCACCTTCTATCGATGCGATCGAACCTCACTTTACCGAGGTGAATCGCGCGAGTCGGCCAAGCGATCGACCGAGCGAACGCTCGCAGTCCGACGACAGCTCGGCGTGGGTCCGACTGCCACGACCCGATCGGGTGCCCAATGAGTGAACCGACCGTTGTCGTTGTTGTGACCGGCCTTTCCGGTGCCGGAAAGTCGAACGCGTTGCATGCGCTCGAGGACCTAGGATTTTTCTGTATCGACAACTTACCCACTGCGCTGGCTCCACAGGCCGTCGAGGTCTGTGAAGCAGGCGGCATGAGGCGCATTGGGCTCGGAATCGATGTTCGCGTCGGAGCGTTCCTCGACACCATTTCGAATACTCTCATGCTGATTGGCGGCGCTGGCGCACGCACGCTGCAAGTGCTTTTCCTCGATGCTTCCGACGAGACACTCTTCCGCCGCTTCAACGAAACACGAAGACCCCACCCACTTACCGCGCACGACGGTGGTCGCGAAGGGTTTGCCGTTCTCGACGGCGTCCGCCTTGAACGCGAGCGTCTATCCCCACTCCGTGCAAGCGCTACTCACATTATCGATACAACGCGACTCAGTGTTCACGAGCTCCGCCGAATGGTTCTCGAACGCTTTGGGCCGGACCACGAAGGCCTCGTGCGCATGGCGACGCGCATCGTGACGTTCGGCTTCAAGTACGGCTCGCCTGTCGATGCAGACTTACTCATCGACGTACGCTTTCTTACGAACCCCTATTTCGTGCGCGAGTTGCGCGGCCAAAGTGGCCTCGACGAACCCGTCGCACGGTACGTGCTTGATCAGCCTGACGCTAGCGCGTTCATAGACAAGATTCTTGACTTGTTACAATTCACGATCCCTCGCTACGAGCGCGAAGGAAAGAGCTATCTCACGGTTGCGATCGGATGCACAGGCGGTCGCCACCGCTCGGTCGCTATCGCAGAGACTCTTGCGCCCAAGTTGCGCGCGTCGCTTCAGTCCCCAGTCGCGGTCGTACATCGCGACATGCACCGCGTCGCAGAAACAATGCCGCCACCTTCTACACGAATACCCGTGACTGAAGCCGACGTTCAAGTCCCTGCCCCAGGCGCCCTTCCCAGGAGAATTCCGTGACCGACCGCGTCGTGCGTAGCTTCACCATTATCAACACGCTCGGCCTTCACGCGCGCGCTGCAACCAAACTCGTTCAATTGGCATCTCGCTATCCATGCGAAGTTGAATTGGCACGCGACGATCAAGCTGCAAACGGCAAGAGCGTCATGGGCGTTCTGCTCCTGTGTGGCTCGAAAGGCACCATTGTCGAAGTTCGCGCGCACGGCACACAGGCCGAAGAGTGCGTCCAAGCCATCGGCAAGCTCATCAACGAGCGCTTCGGTGAGCCAGACTAACCATGTCGTCCTCTACCGCGCCTCCCCGATCGGTCGCTCCCGACTCCACCATTCGTGGATTGGTCCTGCGCGGCATTGCGGCGTCTCCAGGCGTAACCGTAGGCACAGCCCTCGTTCTCGGCGACGCAAAGAACGCGTTTCGACGCAAACACATTCATCTCTCGCGCACCGAAGAAGAGGTCAAGCGTCTTCACGAAGCCGTCGAGCGTGCACGAGTGCAGATCGTCGAAGTCAGCGAGTCCATGCAGCAAACCGCTGGACACGAGCCCGCGGCAATCCTCGATGCCTATGTTGCGATGCTGACCGACCCGCTGCTCATGGCACGCGTCGAAGCCAAAATCCGCAAAGATCTCATGTGCGCAGAATGGGCCGTCGTCGCCTCAAGCGATGAGATCCTGACCCTCTTCGCACGTAAGGCGAATTCGCCACAAGCCGACACGTACTTGCTCGAACGAAGACACGACATCGAGTTCGTCAGCGACCGAATCGTGAGAGCGCTCACCGGCCACAGTGATCGAAGACTCGAGAACTTTACGGTCCCTACCGTCGTGATCGCACGCGATCTTTCACCAGCCGACACCGCCGGCATGGCAAAAGAGCCGGTTCTCGCATTCGTAACTGAGATAGGCACCAAAACGAGCCACACCGCCATTATGGCAAGGGCCCTCGAACTGCCTGCCGTCGTTGGCCTAAACGACGCCCTCGCGATGATTCGAACGGGCGACACGGTGATCGTCGACGGGCTTCGCGGCGAAGTGATCGTCAACCCAAGCGAGATGGCAATCGAGGAAGCCCTCGCACGTGCCGCGCGCCACATGGCGTTCTCACGCGACTTGCTAAGCGCTCGCCATGAACGCGCAGTCACGCGATGCGGCGTACCCGTGAGTCTCAAAGCGAACATCGAATTGCCCGCCGAGGCCGTGCTCGCGCTCGATCATGGGGCCGAAGGCATCGGCCTGTATCGCACAGAGTTCATCTATATCGATCGCACGGCGATGCCCACGGAAGAAGAGCAGTACGAGCTGTACAAAAGTGTCGTCGAGACAATGGCACCGAGACCTGTGACGTTGCGCACGTTCGATATCGGCGGTGACAAGTTCGTTTCCACCTTTCAGCTTCCATCCGAAATGAACCCAGCGCTCGGCCTTCGCGCCGTTCGCCTCGCGCTTCGTCGACCAGACGTGTTCCTCACTCAGCTGCGCGCAATGCTGCGAGCGAGCGCGCACGGCGAAGTGCGCATCATGATTCCCATGATCGCAAGCTTGAGCGAATTGCGCGACGTGCGCACGCTCCTCGCACGCGCACAAGGCGAGGTCGACAGCGCAGGCCACGCACGCGCGCCTCACACGCCGGTGGGCATCATGATCGAGGTTCCAGCTGCCGTGATGTTGGCGGACGTCTTCGCGCAGCACGCCGATTTCTTCAGCGTCGGCACAAACGATCTTGTGCAGTATACACTTGCTGTCGATCGCACAAATCAGTCGCTCGCTCCCCTCGCCAGCGCGTTTCATCCGGCCATCATCCGAATGCTTGATCTCGTTCAGCGCGCCGCCGAGAAGCACAGTCGCCCTGTCTCGCTCTGCGGCGCAATGGCATCCGATCCAATCGCCGCGCTGCTTCTT
>JAHFDZ010000281.1 GCA_023248745.1 Myxococcales bacterium
GAGCTCGCCGCCAAGCTGATGGTTTGCTTCCGCCAGTCTCAAAGCGCCGATTGGCCCTGGTTCGAGGACCGGCTCACCTACTGCAACGCCCGCCTCTCGCAGGCCTTGCTGCTGTCCGCGGCGCGGATGGGCGACGACGAGACGACCACGGTTGCCGTACGCTCGCTCGAATGGCTCGTCGGCCAGCACCTCGCGAGCGACGGCACCTTTGCGCCGGTCGGATCGAATGGCTTTCACGTGCGCGGCTCGGTTCGCGCGAGCTTCGACCAGCAGCCCGTCGAGGCATGCGCGATGGTCTCGGCATGCCTCGACGCCCACCGGTTGACAGGGCAGACGCGCTTCCTCGAACACGCGCGGCTCGCGTTTCAGTGGTTCCTCGGCCAGAACCGGCACGATGCGCAGGTCTACGATGCCCGCACGGGCGGATGCCGCGACGGCGTGCACGTCGATCGCTTGAACGAGAACCAGGGCGCGGAGTCGACGCTCTCGTTTCTGATGGCGCTGGCCGAGATGCGCGCCGCCGATCGGCTCGCGGCCCGGCTTGTCCCAGCCCCGCCGTCAGTCTCCAACATGCGCGCCGAGGCCACCGTTGCAGCGATCTCCGAGCAGCGCAGCTCGTGAGTCAGTGGGAACAGGTCGAGGATGACAGCGAGGTACAACCACCCTTCGAGCGTTCTGATGAAGGTGACATCTTCACGAGCTCGGGCGTTCGCGCTCGCCACGCAAAGTGCGACTTGTCTCCGCTCAGGCTCTTGGGATTGGCGCCTTCTGCTTCGGCAAACTCACGCCCACTCTGCCAGCTCGCGAACATGCTCGGCGAGATCCTGAAGCGTCAGGTACTCCGGATGCTGCACATAGTACATGTACTCGTACGTGCGCTGCCGCTCTTCGACCGGATCGATCCGGCCTTCGTGGCTGGTGTCGCAGAGCGTCTCGAGCTGAGCGAGATCGAACGGCTCTTTTCCACGCGGGAGCGCCGCCGCCTTCGCCTCCTCCAACCGCTTCGCCACACGCTCCGCGTCACGGCGTATGTCTTGGTCGAGCTGGTCGAGCGCGTCCTGTCCGGACAACTCAGTCATGTGCGGGGCCTCGCCCTCGGTGTGGGGCCCGTTCCGGGCTCACGAGTCGAGTCAATCGATGCGTCGACAACGGCTGCCACGATCTGAAGAAGCAAGACGCCGACTTCATCGTCCTCGTGTATTTCACGCTCCTGGACAACGCGTTTCGCACAGGGACTCAACTCGCCGGGCGACGCATAGGTGAGCTCATCCACGAAACTCCGGTCACGCACGGCCCGTCGAAGCTCGCCAGCGTCGAACCAAATGCCATGCCCAACGCACCGATCGATCGTAAGGCCGTTGGTGAGGCGCTCGCGATTCATTTCACGTGCACAAATCGGACACGCGATCCGATCGCGAAGTGCCGGCCGATGTGTCGCCGCGACTGATGCCGCGACCGACGCCATCTCTCCAAGCTCTGCGGCAACACCACTCGCCTCCGATGCCTCGTAGAGCACGCCCACCTGTGTCGCATCGAGAAACGCGCCCCCACAAGCTCCACACGCGTGCACCGTCACGCCACGCTTCGTTCCATAAAAAAGCTGAACCTTGCAGCGAGGACAGACATGCGCAGACGGCCCCGACTGGACCTCGGTCCGTATTTCCGGCGGCCGTTGCGAAGTCCGATAAACCGACATTCCGCCGCCCATCGTACGCGACGTTCCGTCCAAGCGCGAGCGTCGCTTCCACCGTGCTTCCACCGTGCAGAGCCGGCGCATCTAAATATTAAACAAAACCAAGACCTTGCGTCGTTGGCCCACCGTGAGCGCCTCGATTCTTCGCATTTCCCTAAAGCCCTCGTCACCTGATCGGCTCGCCTGATCGTGCTCGGATTCCAAGTCGAACCCGAGCACGAGCGGCAAGGCCGCTACCGCATGAGCCCAGTGAGCGACGCGACGACGCGTTCGGCGATCGGGCCGCATCACTTAATTGGCAGCAATCGATTGCCGTACGCCCTTACGGCGCGAAATAGATGTGTCAGGCCATCGTGGCCGGTGGTTAGGGGGCGGGCATATGGGTGAGGATGACAAGCCGGCGTGCAACCGTCGCAAGTTTCTTGTGTTGGGGGCGGCTGCGGCCGCTGCCGCAAGCACGTCGAACGCACATGCGGCTTCCGCGTCCTCGCGCACGCTTGCAGATCCAACCGAAGCGCTCGCACAAACATCGACGTGGGACGTGTTGATCATCGGTTCGGGATATGGCGGATCGATCCTCGCGGCGCGCCTCGCATCTTCGAATCGCAAGGTTTGCATTCTTGAGCGTGGACGCGAATGGAAGCCGGGCGACTTTCCGACCACGCTCACCGACATGCCCGCTGCGACGCGGAGTTCACTGAATCCGCTCGGTCTCATTGACTGGAATGCCGATCGCCGAAACAACGTCGATACCGTCGTGGGCTGCGGACTTGGCGGCACATCGCTTCTCAACGCCGCTATCTCCATGCGCCCCGAGCCGCTCGTATTTAATCAGCCCGAGTGGCCCTCCGCGATCCGCGCCGAAGCCAAGAATGGCAAGCTCGAGCAATATTATGCGCGCGCCGAGGCGATCCTCGCGCCCAACAATTCTCCCGAGAAGTTGGAGCGGTCTAAGAAGGTTGCGCTCCACCGAGCCAACTCCACGCGGCGTGGCGTGAAGCACTCGTTTCTTAACTTGAACGTCAACCACAAGATCGCAAATGGTGGCATCAACACCTTTGGGGTGACTCAAAATCCGTGCGTCTCATGTGGCGACTGCTGCGCCGGTTGCAACAACGGTTCAAAGAACGCGCTCACCGTGAACTACCTCCCGCTCGCGAAGAGCCGCGGCGCCCACATTTTCGTGGGTATGGAAGTGCTGCGCGTCGAGAAGGCGGCAGGCGGCGGCTTCAACGTTCACGTCGACCAACACGGTGGTGGTTTGAGCCGCTTCTTAGATAGGGTCGTGCACGCCAAAGTCGTCATCTTGGCCGCAGGCTCGGTGGGGTCGACTGAAATCATGTTGCGATCTCAAAAGGAAGGTCTGAAGTGTTCGAAAGCGCTGGGCTCTCGCTTTTCGCTCAACGGAGACGTGCTCGGCTTTGGGTACAACGGTCGCTCAAGAACAGACAGCGTCGGAAGAGGCAAAGGCGCTACGGCCGGTGGGGTCGGCCAGAACCTTGTTTCGTTCGGCGACTATCGCCTGCCCAGCAACGAAAATAATCTTCAGGCGCGATTTCTTCTGATCGATGGTGGCGTCCCGAGCGCGCTTGCCCCGTCGATGGCTCGAGCATTTGCAATATACGGAGAGGCCAAACTTCGCAGCTCGTTCGACGACGCGCAACGCGCACGAATGAAGCGGGATCTCGTCGCGACTTCGGGCGTCGATCTCGAGGGCGCACTCAACTACTCAATGGTGTACCTCGCCTGTGGACATGACTCCGCATCGGGAAAATTCGTGCTCGGCGAAGGCGACGATCACGTTCACATTTCGTGGCCGAGTCTGATGGGCGAGCCTTTCATTCGCCTCATCAATTTCGAAATGCAACAGCATGCAAAGCTCTCTGGTGCGGCCTTCATCGCAAATCCGAGGGCCACTGCGTTTGGCGGCAACCGAGAGATCGCTACCCACCCGCTTGGTGGATGTCCCATGGGCGACAGTTCTTCGTCGGGCGTCGTCGACCACCTCGGGCGCGTGTTCAATCCCGACGGCGGGGTGCACAAGGGACTCTTCATCGCTGACGGCTCAATCGTTCCACGCTCACTCGGTGCGACCCCACTGCTTACGATCAGTGCGCTATCCGAACGCATTGCCGAGGGCATCACAAGCGATGCGCGCGCACTAGGAATCTGACGATCGCGCTCGTGATCGGTGGGTGGTCCCTTGTTTCGCGCCGCATCGTCGGAGCAAACGCTTGCTCTAGGGGGTTCCAACCTTCCACACGTGGATCATGCTTCGAAGTGCTGGCCCGTTACGCCCGTCAGCGAAGTCACCATTGCCTTCAAAAAAGTAAAGGTAACTGTGCACTGCATCATAGGCGATAGCCCCCGTCGTTAGGGCCTGACGGCTTTCGCCCCACAGGACCTGGTCGTTGAGATCGAGCACCATGAATGGCTTCCCTCGGATAAGAATAGCTTCGTGACATCGAAAGATACTCGCATTGTTGCGACCACCATTGCCGCCGTCGGAATCGTTTTCGGCGATCTCGGAACGAGCCCTCTTTACGCACTGCAAGAGTGCTTCACCGGGCCGCATGGCATCACGCCCAATCGCGAGAACATCATCGGAACACTCTCGCTCATCTTCTGGTCGCTCATCTTGGTCGTTACGGTCAAGTATCTTGTCTTTCTCATGCGCGCTGACAATCGCGGAGAAGGCGGCATCATGGCGCTTCTTTCTCTCATTCCCGAGAACGTGCTTCAACGAAAGCCCGAGAGCCTTGGCTTTATTGCAATCTGCGGAATTGCAGGAGCGGCTCTCCTTTTTGGCGACGGTGTTCTGACGCCTGCTATTTCGGTGCTCAGCGCCGTCGAGGGAATTGGCGTGGCGGCGCCTTCACTGAAGCATTTTATTGTTCCCGTTACGTTGTTGATCCTCGTTGCATTGTTCGCCATTCAATCGCGCGGAACGGGACGCCTCGGGGCGCTCTTCGGTCCGGTAATGGTGTTGTGGTTTTTGACCGCGGCCGGTCTCGGAATCGTCAACATCCGGAACGATGTGTCGGTTTTTCAATCACTGTCGCCGCTCCCTGGTCTCTCGCTCTTGCTCAGGCATCGCATGCAAGGTCTGCATCTTCTTGGCGGTGTCGTTCTTGTCATCACCGGCTGCGAGGCGCTCTACGCCGACATGGGCCATTTCGGTCGAAGGCCAATTCGACTTGCGTGGGTCTTGCTCTGCCTTCCGTCGCTCATGCTTTGTTACTTGGGGCAGGGTGCTCTCTTGCTCCAGCATCCCGAAGCCGCAAGCGGGCCATTCTACGCACTCTGTCCCAAGGGCCTATGGATCTATCCGCTCATCGCACTCGCCACCGCTGCGACGGTCATTGCATCGCAAGCCCTCATCTCGGGCGTCTTTTCCCTGACGCAGCAAGCGATGCGCCTCGGCTATTTTCCGCGCGTCACGATCGTGCACACGTCGCATGAAACCGAAGGGCAGATTTACGTGCCGCTCATGAACACGGGTCTCGCCATCAGTTGCTGTCTACTCGTGCTGATTTTCCGCGAGTCGTCAAAGCTCACCGCGGCGTACGGACTCGCCGTGAGCGGGACGATGCTACTCACGTCGCTCGTATTTTACGCGATGCTGCGAACGTCGTGGCAGTGGCCGAAATGGAAAGCACTGTTGCTTGTTGGTGCCTTCATCGCGATTGACGCGCCGTTCGTCGTTGCCAACACGCTCAAATTGTTCGATGGCGGTTACATTCCACTCGTCATTGGTGTTGGCTTTGTCGTTGTGATGGCGTCGTGGCGTATCGGTCGCAGCCTGCTCGCTGAAAGCATACGCGTACGAGCCGATGAGCCGTTTCTGCGAGCGCTCGCCACAGAGCGACGAATCTCGGGGGTGGGTGTTGTCCTTGCATCACAGCCGGGCGGATATCCTCCCGTGTTTCGGATGCTCGTAGCGCGCCTGCATGCACTCTACGAAGACACGGTTTTGCTAACCGTGCACACCGAACACGTGCCCGTCGTCGACGGAGCCAATCGCGTCGAGATAGCGACGTCGCAAGACGAACTCCACCGCGTGATTGTTCGCTACGGCTACACTGAGTCGCCAAATGTGCCCGCCGTGATCGACCGCGTACTATTGCAGCTGAATATTAACGCGACGGCAAAAGACGTGATTTATGTTTTGGGTCGCGAAACGGTCGTTGCGACAGCGAAGGGAAAGATGAACCTCACGCTCGAACGCGTATTCGCGGTTCTCGCGCGCAATTCGCGAAATGCAACAGACTACTTTTCGATTCCGATCGAACAGGTGCTCGAGCTCGGATCGCAGGTCGATCTGTAATGCGAACCGCCTGCGAGTATTTTCAGTGCGCATCGCGATGACCTCTACATGGTCAAGTGCGTTGTCCCTGGATGGCGCGCGACTGAGAAGCACGTCGAGCGATCAAAACTGAGCGCTGGTGAATACGAAGAACACGTCGTGAGGTGTTGCTTCTTGAGGGTCAACTTGGTTGACTGTCAACGGGGCTTTTGGCTGTGAGTGCCGGAAGCGAATCGGAGTGCGGTTCACCGGTCTGTTCACTAAAATTGGCGCGTAACGAGTGAGGCCAACTTCGCGGCGTCGCGTAGACCAAACGTAATGCACGCCCTTCGTCTCGCTCTCGCCTTCATCGCGTTGTCGACTGCTGCTTGTTCAGACGCCGCGTCGTCGGAAGAGCTAGACGACCCCGACCAGGCCATTGGCGGCCACTTTGACTCAACCGTTTCGCCAGCCGCTCGTCCTAAACAAAAGCGCCCGAGTCTCATCATCTCCGACGGCACCGACATCTAGGCCTTCTCGCATTCGCGCTTGTGCTCGCGATTGCTGGACTGAAGAGCGCGAACGCAAGTCGAGCATCGACTTCTTCGGCGCACATCCGGCCGAATGGTACAGGCGGTTGACATTCATGATGCTTGACCAAAATGTTATCGCGGTCAGTTTGACGACGACGTGCCATCGTGCATTGGGAATTGCGTGCGTCGATGACCGAAGCCGACGTTGAATGCATCATGCAACGCGCACGCGAGAAGGTTTCCGGGTTGCAACCCCCGCGTCATCAGGGACAACGGGTCGCGGTTATGCTCACCAGGGCTCCTGGTGGCGTGGCCAGATGGCTTTGGCACGTTTGGCTTCGCCGAGTCGACCCCTCCGGTGATGCCTCGCGAGCGTGATACCCTCGCGTACGTGAATTTGGATGCAGAAGAGTTTCAAGGCGGGCGGCCGTCGGCATTCTTCATTCGCATCGCGGCCGAAGCCGTCGAAGTGCGTGGCGTTGAGTCGTCAAACGATCGGACCTCGCGCGGAGGACTCACCACAAAGATTCATGCTCGCGTGGACGCCCTCGGAAATCGCGTTCAGCTCGAGCTCACTGAAGGGCAACGCCACGACTGTACGGTCGCGAAAACCCTCGTCGAACAAGTAGGCCACGCGTTTCCACTCGTTACGAGAAGCTCGCAATCAACTACCTTCAGTACGAGTAGCTCATCGAGGGATTGGCGCTGAAGGCAAAGAGACCCGAAAACTGCGATCCCATCTCTGCAACGCAAGAGCCATCGAGCGCGGCCTGATACTCGACGACGAACGAGTCACCAGACTTGTACGCGACGGTCGAAGGAACCGGCACAGTGAACGTATCGATGTCTTCAAACAACTTGGTGGTGCCCACCGATTCGAGCGTGCTGCCGCCACTCGCAATCGCAGTGCGAACACCGGCTGCGGTCGAGTGGTACACCTGATACGTGTAAACTGCATGGCCGTATGCGCTGCTCGCCCTGCTTCCTGAAAACTTCAAGCCAAAGCTGATCGTGGCTTGGTTCGCGGAAACTGCCGTTGCAAGGTTTCCTGCCGCGCCTGCCGACGGCTTCAACGTCCACAGTTGAGCTTCACTGCCTGTCGAAGAGAGTG
>JAHFDZ010000282.1 GCA_023248745.1 Myxococcales bacterium
GGCCGTGGCGTTCTTTCAGGCGCGTTTCGGTTTCGATCACGGTGCGCTTCATTTTGGCGAGCGAAACCACGGGGCTGTTGTCGCCGGCGACGCGCTTTTGATCGAGGTACGCACCGTAGAGCGATTCGACGCGGTCGTTTTCGGCGATGGGTCTCGCGCTGCGTGTGATGCCCGATTGAAGCGTTGCGTCCGAAGGTTCAGACTTTGGGGCAGGCGGCGGACGGGTGAGTCCGGGCGATGCCTGCGTGGTGCTTGGCGGAGGAGCCGGCCTTACCGAAGGCGGAAGGGGAGGTGGCCTGCGTGAAGCCGTTGACGGAAGCGGTGGTGGTCGTTGGCTTGGCGTGGGACCGATGCCGCGAATGGTTTGGGGCGCTCTTGTCGTTAGCGCACTTGCGAGCGTGTTCGAATTGACTGTCGTTGTGCTCGACGCACCCTCTCCAACCAACGCGGACATTGGAATCGACGGAAGCGCCGGAGCGCTGAAGGGCGATCGCAACGTGCCGGGTCTCGTTGGTGGATCGAGCTCATCACCCTGTCCGTCGGGACGACTCACCGCAAAATCAATTTCGAAGTCGACCTCACGCTCTGTGGGGGACTCACTCGCCGCAAGCGGTACGATCGACGGCGCAAACTCACTACGAGGTGGCACCGAACGCGGGTTGTCTTCGAATCTGCGTTTTGCACGAAGCACGTGGTGCTTGTATGTGCCGTCCTCGATTTGCCGGCAAATGCGCGCCCAGTGCGTTTGAAACGTATTGTAACGCTGAATGAGCATATTGAAGCGAAAGCGAAGCCCCGTGTTGCGGATCTGCTCCTTGCGAAGAATGTAGATCTTTCGGTCGACTTCTTTGCGCGGCACTAGCGGCTCGAGACGCTCAAACCCCATAAAATATTGATCGTAGAGCGCACGCAACCGATCGAGCCTCGTTTCGAGGTCTTCGACCATCTGCTCCATTTCGCGAAGATCCACGGGCGCCTTGCCTAAAAGATACGGCTGTTTGATGCCGAGCATTCAGGAATTGAGTGGGTTTAGAGCGCGGTTACCTTGACGTTGTCGAAGCACACCTTGGCCTCCCAATCGTTGAAGGCAAAGTGATCGTGACCCATTCCGGCGAGTGGTTCGCTGTCGACAAAGGTGTGAATTTCGATTCCGTCGACGAACCAGCGAATGGTCTGTCCGTCTACGCGCTCAACTTTGAATTTGTAGACGTGCCCCGAGACGACGCTTTTGGTGCGCCCGGTTCCTCCCGCGTTGGCTTCGACGGACTTGCGGTCTTTGCCGTGTTCGTCGACGCGGGCGAGCACGTGGAGGGTGTTTCCCCAGCCGCCAAAGATGGTCAAGTAAGATGACGCATTGGTGTACGACTGGGTGGTCGCCGACGACCGGCCGTCGCCCCAAACCTCGGCTTTGAGGTCGCCGTCATTCGAATAACTGACGGCATCGAATTCGATGCGCGCGTTGACCGGAAGTACGCGATTGAGCCACACGCCGCGGTTTCGTGCGTGTTCGCCGCAGAGTCGGCCGTTTTCGATTCGCCATATGCCGGGTGGTGCTGTTGATGACCAGTCGGGTCCGAGATCGGCGGGATTTTTTGTGGTAACTTCACTGCGCACAACGCCAGCTTCAAGGGCTGCCACACTTTCGGCCCGCGCAGCGCTTGAGCGCCCTGCGTCGTCAACGTTCTTGACTTTTTGTCGCCCAGCGTCTGCCGGAGCCGCCTCAGGCGCGCCCGTTGAGGGAGCACTGGCGTCAGCCGGAGAGCGATCGAATGTGTCGACGAACGCGGTGTTCATGATGCCGGTAGAGGGCCGAAACCCGGCGCTTTTGCTTGTCGTTCCGCTGTCACTGGGCGCGTTTCCCGGCGGAATACAGGCGGCGGTTGCGGCAGCGAGCCCAAGAATAAGTGCACGTGTCGTCATCGGAATCGCTCCCGTTTACCACATAATTCGGCTCAATTCTGCGTGGCCGTTCTGGGGTGAAAACGGACCGATAAACGGTTAGAACCGCGCGCAGGTCGGCCTTTGCCTGCCAAGAGGCGAGTTCATGCACCCCATTCTCTTTCGCATCCCCCTCCTAAAGACCCCCCTAAAACTATGGTGGGCGATCGTGGCCGTCGCCGTGCTCCTTGCGATCTTCGGCGTGACCAATCTCAAAAAGGAACGCAACATCGCACTTGGAACCGTCGCTGCAGCGTTGGTTTTGGGACCCGTGGCTTGGAAGTTTCGTGCCGTGGCGTATGCCGCGTCGTCGCTCCCGATTTACAGCTACGGCGTGATGCTTGGTTTGTCACTGGTGCTCGGGTGGTACGTCACGCTCACGATCGCCGACAAAGAAGGGCTGCCACGCGATCCGATGGCAACGTGTTACGTGGTGGCGGCGATTGGCGGAATGGTTGGTGCCCGCCTCGCTTACGTCGTCATGAATCTTGACGACTTCAAGACGCTCGCGGACGTGGTCGACATGCGCAAGGGCGGCCTCTTGGTCTACGGCGCGATTGCAGGCGGCTTTTTCGGAAGCTGGGCGTACCTCCGACCCCAAGGCATCCGAGTGCTTCCGTGGGCCGATGCAGCGGCGCCAAGTTTGGGCATTGGCATTATTACGGCGCCGATTGGTGCCTACCTTCAAGGTTCCGATTTCGGTAAGCAACTGGGAGACTGGGCGCCGGCGTGGCTAAGAAAACTCGGCGAGTTTCCGCATTGGCCCAATGGCACGATCCCGAATGGTGACGGCTCACCACCGTTCGTGCGCCATCTTGCGCTCTATCGCGGCAGTCCACTCGCCGCGAAGCTCACCGCGCTCAACCACTCCTTCGCGGTGCATCCGGTACAACTGTACGAAGCGCTCTGCGGGCTCGCGCTCGTGCTCCTCTTTTTTGCGCTGCGCAAGCGTGCTGTGTTTCGCGGTCAAATGTTCATCGTCGTGCTGTTTGCGTACGGTGTGTTTCGCTTTGCCACCGATTTTCTTCGTGATGACATCGAGCGCGATTTGTGGGGCCCCGCATACGCGCGCCATCTTTCGATTCCGCTGATGCTCTTTTTGATGAGCGTTGGGTTCATCTTCGGACTCTCGCGCATAGTGCCCAAAGAGCAGATTCGTAACTTGTTTCGCATTATTTCACTCGTGCCTTCAATTGCGGCCTTCTTTCTGTTGAAGCCGGCTTCGTTTTCGACACCTGTGGGCGTTCGTCTGACGCTCAGTCAGTGGATTGCGTTTGCGTCGACCCTCTCTCTTTCGTTTCTGTTTGCGCATCTTTGGCAAGAGGCCCGCAGGCAACCCAAGCTCGCGATGAGTCTTGGCGATGGCGCAATTTTGATTCCTGCGCCGCCCGAGCCCGCGAAAGAGCCTGAAGAACCTGCAGAAAGTGCCGGAGGAGACGACGCGCCATCGAAAGACGACGAGCCGCCGAAGCAGGTGTAATCTTCAAATATGAGCAACCCTGGCTCTCGGGATGGCGAACCCCCGCGTGAGGCGCCGACGAGTGATGGCGCCGACGTCGCGCGTTACAGTTCGTCGCACAAGCTGAAGTCTTCTCATGCCGAAGATCCGCTTCCGAAGGTAGTGCTCGAGCGCCCTCCAATGCGCCCCACCATTCGAATCGATCGCCCCACCAAACGCGTGCCGGGTGGGCGTGTTGTGTTGCCGCTGTTTTTGCTGATCGCGCTCGCGTTTTTGGCACTCGCTGCGCTCCGTCGCTGGGGCGCTGGCCAAAAAGTCGATGCGGTGCAAGCAAACCCGAGCGCATCTGCGCTTGTGCCTACGGGCGAGCATCCCAAGTTTTCGCCCAAACCTTAGAAGCCCGACGACAAAGAACGAGCAACCAAGTAAACATCGCGCCCGATGCGTGAGACCAGCCCAATTGAGGGTTCTGTCAAACGGAGGTTGTCGATGCGGTGGCTCGGATTGGCGTTCTTGTCAGCGGTGGGGTGCAGCGCCTTTGTCGAGGGCACGGGCGATAAGCCCATCTCCGATCCCAATCACGTTGGGCCGCGCGCCGGAGACGACGCAGGCCAAGGTGATGCAGGTGGCGATGCATCTAGTGGGTGCGATCCGCTTCTGCTGCCGTCCGAAAATCCATGCGTGATCGCCGATGCCAACGGCGTCTTCGTTTCGCGTTCACGCGGCACTTCTGGAGGAGGTGGCACGCAAGCTCAACCGACGTCTTCGATCGCCGAAGGCCTCTCGCTCGCGAAGGCAAAAGGTAAGCGTCTTTACGTTTGCGCAGAGAGCTACACCGAGCAAGTCACGCTCGTCGAAAGCGTCTCGATGTTTGGTTACTTCGCATGCGACGCCGGCAATTGGACAATTTCGTCGAGCAAGGCACTGGTCACGTCGACCAGCGCCGACGGTGTGCGCGCGAATGCGATCCGAAAGGCGACGCGCGTAGAAGGGTTCACATTGGTGTCGCCAAACGCTACTGCAGCGAGCGCAAGTTCGTTTGGTCTTGTCGCGCTCGCGTCACCGGGACTGAGCCTTGTGCGCGTAACTGTTCGCGCGGGCGATGCGTCGTCGGGCGCTACAGGTGGTGATGCACCACTCGTTACCTCCAGCAGTGCGAGCGACGGTTACAAGTTTATGCCGTGGCGCAGTTGCAACGGTACGGGTGCGGTGCTCTGCGCCGTCGCGTCGGGCGAACCTGGGGTCTCGAAATGCACTATCAACGGTGCCGCGGCACCGACTGCGCAACAGGGAGTCATGGGCGGGTCGGGCGCATTGTCAACAAAATTGACTTGTGAGTGGAGCATTTCTTTCGGGCTCACATGCAAACTGGCCGAGGCTTCGCGCACTGGAGGTTCAGGCGCGCGCGTTGGAGCGGGTGGAACGAACACCGTTGTGGCACAAGCCGGGCCGCAAGGGGCTTTCGGCGCGAACGGCCAAAATGGTGCGAATGTAGGTACATTTTCCGAGGCCGGATATGTTCCCGCAGACGGGAACGCGGGCGCGAACGGCGAACCGGGTGGTGGTGGTGGCGGTGGTGGTCCGAGCGATACCGCCGCCACTGCGTCTTCGGGGACCTACTACTCTGATTCGGGTTCGGGCGGAGGCGCTGGTGGATGCGCAGGCGGCGCGGGTGATGCAGGTCGTGGCGGTGGTGCGAGCGTCGCGGTCCTTCTGATCGATAGCGCAATCACGATTGAAACCGCCGAGCTCATCGCAGGCCGCGGTGGAAGTGGCGGCGGTGGTGGTGTGGGCGCTGTGGGAACGAGCGGCGGCAAGGGCGGCAGTGGTTGGGGTACGAACGGACTCGGAGCTGGCGGGACAGGTGGCGTTGGGGGTAACGGCGGAAGCGGCGGTGCGGGTGGTGGCGGGCCGTCCATCGCGCTCGGCGTAAGGGGCTCATCCCCGAAGCAAACCGGTGTGTCACTGCTCTCGGGTACTGGTGGCACGTCACCCGCAAATTCCGGGCTCGTGGCGGGGCTGTACGCGATTCCTTAGGGCGACACTTCGCTTACGCCCAACAGACGGAGATGAATCGTGGTCCTCGATAGGGCATGCGGGCGTGCGCGACCTTCTGATTGTCAAGAATCATGACGTCTCCGGCGTGCCAACGGAAAAACACCATATTTTGCCAAGTGACGTCGCGAACGTGTTCGAGCACCGCGCTGTCAATCGGGGTGCCGTCGCCAAATGTCATGTGCATCGTTTGATCGTCAGGTGAGTAGAGTCGATGCTTCACGGCGGCGAGCGCCCGCGCGACGAGTCCGAGGCCGAAGTAGCGCAGTTCGCGTTGCCTTGCGGCAACCTGCGCGTATTCGCTTGCGGCTGCGTCGACGTGGAGCACGAGTACATGATTGAACCAGACAGGCTCGCCACTCGCCTCATCGTGGTGCACCGCGGGTCTTGTGCAGGTGAGGCGAAGGCGATCGCCCGCAAGCCACTCGCACGCCAGGCCCTCCTTTGTGGCGTGAGTCTCCACGATTGCGCGATCTGTCGTTTGAAACATTTCGTCCCAGCGCTTGACGTTCCACAAGTCGACGCTCTTGCGTGAGCGAGGACCCGAATAGATACGAGTGCTTGTGACTTGCTTCGCTTCGAACTCACTGCGAACGCTTGGATCGATGCCCCGATAGACCGCGCGCATGTCGACGATGGGCGTCTCGCCGCCGCGGCCCGTGGGTTCGACGTTGCAGTGAAAGAAGAGGCGCTTCGGAGCGTTCGGGAGAAAGCTCATCTCGCAATGCGCAGGGATAGGGTAGTGACTGGGTAGCTCACTTGCAGAATGCACGTATTCTGTGAGGCGATTGCGGGGTGCTGTGCCAAGGTAGTCTCGCAGAAGTGTCGGGCTCACGGCTTGAGCGACGCGTTCGAACTCTGTCGGCGTGCGGATCGAAAAGCCACGGAGCAAAATGGCTCCTTGTTGGCCCAGCGCCTCTTCAATCCAAGAACGCTCGCGTCGAATCCAGGCGACGAGCGAGTCGGCAAGGGTTGTCGTTGTAGCCTCGACAACAACTGGCAAGCCGTGCGCGTGGCTCCACAAGTAACGCAGAGGAGCCGAGTCTACGATCGCGACGTTGCCTGGATTCGGGACGACCGTCATCTCTCGATTCCTTATTGGTCGTTCAGTGTGACGGAGTCGTCCAGGCTAAGGACGACAAGTTCATTCTCACAGTCGGTGACAACAAGGCGATTGCCGGCACGCTCGGCGAGCTCTTGCAGTTGTGTGAACGCGGTGCGCGCTTCGTCCTTGCGATCGCGTTTGCTTAGCAGCTGGGCATGGAGCAACCGTCCGCTTATTGCGTCCCACGTAAACTCGTTGTGCTCGGCGTACGAAATGCCCTGCCGCAAGAGCCGCTCGGCGTCTCCGTTGCCCGCGAGGCCGTCGAGGTACGCAAGGAACATTCGATTGAGGCTACCCAGCCTTTCGTAACCAAGGTCGTCACATAGTGCGAGCGATTGCTGGAGCGCGCCGAACGCGTTTGCGAACTCGCCCATGCGAACAAGTGCGTCGCCGAGGTTGTGCAAGTTGCCGGCGATTTCGTAAGACAGATCACCAGCGCGCGCATGGTCAATTGCGGATTCGAAATGGGCTGCCGCACCTCTAAAATCGCGCGAAAAGTAGTCGATGAGCCCGCGTAATTTTTCGAGTTCGGCGGCCTCGGCGGGTTCACCACCGGTCTGATGCTCCGCCAACTCTAGCGCCGCTGTTGCCCTCGCGCGATCGCCACCTGCGGCGTGGGCTTGCGCTAGATTGACGAGAATTTTTCGTCGATCACGCTTGTCGCTGTCGACCGAGAGCAGCGATTGAAGTCGCTCGAGAAGTTCGTATGCGCGTTTGAAATCACCCTGAAAGATCGATTGCTCCGCCGACGCGAGAAGCACAGGTGTGAGGAGTTTTTCGTTGCCGTCAGCGATCTGTTCTGCGCGCGCAAAGTAAGCAGTTGAAAGATCGAAACGATGAATGGCGGCAAGTACGTGACCTGCGTCGACGTAGCCCATGACGCGAAGTTGAATTGAGGCGGCACTATCAAGCCGTTGCAAGACGCGCTCGCACAAATCGATCGCATCAGGTAACGAAAGCGTGAAGCGCATGGCGCGCGAAAGGCCGCCGAGCCAGCTCGCGATCTCGTCTG
>JAHFDZ010000043.1 GCA_023248745.1 Myxococcales bacterium
GCGACAACTCGGCGTTCTACCGCCGCGCGATCATCATGGGCCACGGTCCGCTTGCGCAAGAGATCTCGCAGATGGTGCGGACGCATCGGCACCTCGGACTCGAACTCGTTGGACTGCTTGCGCGCGATCGCGTTCAAGTGAACCCGGCCGAGGGGATTATCGCAACTTACCGTGATCTCTTTGAAGTCGTCACACAACTTGACGTTGGGCTCATCATCGTCGCGTATCCTGACAGGCGCGGAACGCTGCCGGTTGATCAGCTTCTCGAGAGCAAATTTCGTGGCGTCGAAGTGATGGAAGGCATTCAGTTCTACGAACGCGAGGCCGGCAAACTCTACGTCCGTGAGCTCAAGCCCAGCCAACTCATCTTCGCCGAAGGCTTCAACGTCTCTCCAGGACAGCGTCGCCTAAAGCGCATCCTCGACGTCGCTTGCGCCTCGATCGGATTGCTGCTCGCTGCGCCGTTAATGATCTTGACGATCATGGCGATCAAACTCGAATCCCGAGGCCCTGTCCTCTACAAGCAGGTGCGCGCGGGTCAATTCGGCAAGTTGTTTACCATTCTAAAATTCCGCTCAATGCGCATCGACGCCGAAGCCGCTGGCGCGCAGTTCGCGCAAGAAAACGATCCTCGCGTCACCGCCGTCGGTCGCTTCATTCGCAAGACACGTCTCGACGAACTGCCCCAACTTTGGAACGTCCTTCAAGGCGACATGAGCATGGTTGGACCAAGGCCAGAGCGACCCGTGTTCATCGAGAAGCTTGAGCAACAAGTCCCCTACTTCAAGCAACGCTTGTACGTGAAGCCTGGCGTTACCGGACACGCGCAGGTGAGAGCGCCCTACGGCGCGACGATCGAAGACATGATCGAGAAGCTCCAGTACGACCTCTTCTACATCAAGAGCTGCTCGGTGTTGTTCGACCTGTCGATCATGCTCGACACCGTGAAGGTCGTGCTTTTTCGCATCGGATCCCGATAAGCAACGTGGGTGGGCCGGACTTTGCGTTGCGGCCATCGGCGGGCATCGGGTCCTGCATAGGCAACTTGGGTGCGCTTGATATCATAATGATATTATAGAAAACCGGTCGGTTTTCATACGATCGGCTTCGGATTTTGCGGCAGAGACGACTAGGCTCGCGCGCCCGCCATGAGTGATCTCTCCGCAGATTTGGCTTCACTTCGAATCGACCGCAGCGAGTCGAAGTCACGTTCGGGCGCCGCCCGCATCCTTGCGATCGTGCTCGGACTCGGTGTCCTGCTTGGGGTCGGAACCTTCGCGCTGTTGCCATCACTCGAAGCGAAGGTTTTCAAAATTGAGGTAGCCGTCACCGAAATATCGAAGGTGTCTCCAGCCCAGGGTGCGATCGATCTCACCGCCACCGGATACGTCGTCGCCGAACGCGTCGCAAAGGTGACGGGCGATATCGCCGGACGCATTGTCCGCGTGCACGTCGTCGAAGGACAGACGGTAAAGGCCGGCGACCTCTTGTTCGAGGTCGACGTGGCCGATCAGCGCGCGTCAGCGGCGACGCTCGCGTCTCGCGCGTCGGCAGCGCGCGCGAGGGTAACGGCACAAGAAGCACAAGTGGTCGATCTCGAGCGCCAGTATCAGCGCGAAAAAACGCTCGCAGACCAAGGCGCGGCGCTGAAAGCGCAGAGCGACGATCTCGCGGGTCGCATCAAGCTAGCCGAAGAAACAGTGAAGGCAACCCGCGCTGAGGCTGCTGCCGCCGAGGCAGATGCGCGCGCACTCTCCACGACGCTCAGGCACGGAAAAATCTCGGCGACGATCGACGGAATCGTTGTGGGGCGCGCACCGCAGCCAGGTGACTTTGTGTCGGTCATGAGCATCGCGCCGCTCTTCGAGATTGTGGACGTGTCATCACTCGTGATCGAAACAGACGTGCCCGAGGCGCGTCTTACGTTGGCGAAACCCGGCGCTCCCGCCGAAGTTGTGCTCGACTCACAGCCCGATAAACGCATCCGGGCCGAAGTGAAAGAAATCACGCCCCGCGTCAATCGCTCGAAGGCGACGGTCGTGGTAAAGGTCAAGTTGCTTGATAAAGTAACTCCGCTGCTTCCCGACATGGGCGCGCGTGTGAGCTTCCTGTCGAAGGCAATTGACGAAGAGTCCATCAAGCAGAAGCCAAAGATCGTCGTGCCCGCTAACGCGATAGTTGATCGAAACGGGGAGAAGTCAGTGTTCGTGATCGACAACGGCAAAGTCCAATTGCGGCCAATCAAGCTCGGCTCAGCGTTTCAGGACGGCTTCGAGTTGGTCGAAGGCCCGCCTCCTGGTACACGCATCATTAAGGCCCCAGCGCCTACGCTAAGTGACGGAAAAGCGGTGAAGGAGATCGCAGAAAAATGAACCAGGCATACCGGGCCGATGTGCGCCCCATGGTCCGCGTGCGCGGGCTTAGCAAAATTTACGAGCGCGGCGGCGAGCAGCTCAAAGTTCTCTCGGGGCTCGACCTGGATCTCGCCGAGGGCACCTTCGAAGCGTTGATGGGACCGAGCGGTTCCGGCAAGAGCACGCTGCTGAACATCATCGCCGGACTCGATCGCCCGAGCGCGGGCAGCGTCGAAGTGAAAGGCGAAGATATCTCCCACCTCTCTGAGGGCGCGCTTGCGGCTTGGCGCTCACGAACGTTGGGTTTCATCTTCCAGTCGTACAACCTCATGCCGGTCCTTACGGCGCTCGAAAACGTTGAGTTGCCGCTCTTGCTCACAAGCCTTGGCGGTGCTGAGCGGCGCAAGCGCGCCGAGACCGCACTCCGCATTGTCGGACTCGAGCAACGCATGGGGCACTACCCGCGCCAACTCTCAGGCGGCCAAGAACAACGCGTCGCCATCGCGCGCGCAATCGTCAACGATCCTGCCATTATCGTCGCCGACGAGCCGACGGGCGATCTCGATCGTCAAAGTGCGGACGATATTTTGACGCTGCTCGAGAAGCTCGCCAGCGAAATGAACAAGACCATCCTCATGGTGACACACGATCCCGTCGCCGCCGAACGCGCAAAAGTGCGCCATCGTCTCGACAAGGGAGCCTTGATCACATGACGTTTCTTGGTCTCTCTGCAAGGAACGCGATGCGCAATCGCTTCCGCACCACGCTAACTGTGTTCGGTGTCGCGATCGCCGTCCTCGCGTTCATCATGCTTCGCACCGTGGTCTGGGCATACAACATCGGTGTCGAATCGGCCGCGCCCGATCGCATCGTGACTCGCCACAAGGTCACGTTCGTGATGTGGCTACCGAAACGTTACATCGACACCGTTCGACAAGAGCCCGGCGTAAAGATGGCGACGTGGGCGAGTTGGTTTGGCGGAAAAGATCCGAAGCACGAGCAAGAATTCTTCTCGACGCTGGCGGTCGATGCCGAGACCTACTTCGACGTGTACAACGACTGCGCCGTAAAGCCCGCCGAGCTCGCCGCGTTTAAGGAGAATCGGCGCGGCGCTATCGTCGGCGACGCGATCGCAAAAAAAATGAACTGGAAGGTGGGCGACAGAATTGCGCTCAAGAGCCAGATCTTTCCGGGTGATTGGGAATTTGCGATCTCGGGCATTTACACCGCTACGCGCAAATCGGTCGATCGGTCGACCTTCCTTTTTCATTGGAACTATCTGAACGAAGGCATGCCTTCGAGCACGAAGGACAAGATCGGCTGGATCGTCACGAAGGTTTCCGATCCCGCGCGCACCGCGGACATGTCTCTCGCGATCGATCGCAAGTTTGACGATCGCGACACGCAGACGTTGAGTCAAAGCGAGGGTGCGTTCAACGCGGGGTTCCTCGGCATGTTTACGGCGGTCCTCAAAGCCATCGATATCGTCTCGATCATCATCATGCTGATCATGATGCTGATCCTCGGCAACACAATCGCGATGGGCGCAAGGGAGCGCACACAAGAATACGGAGCACTCCGCGCGATCGGATTCTTGCCGCGCCACCTTGCGGTGTTCGTTCTCGGCGAGTCGTTCACGATTGGCGTCCTCGGAGGGATTGTCGGGCTCGCGCTCTCGTATCCCATCGTGCAGCTCGGCATGGGCCGATTCCTTGAAGAGAACATGGGATCGTTTTTCCCTTATTTCCGCATCTCGGGTGGAAACGCGCTGCTCGCAGTTGCCCTCGCCGTCGGTATGAGCCTCGTTGCTGCGGGGATACCGGCATGGAGCGTCACGCGTCTTCGCGTCGTCGACGCGCTTCGGAGGGTCGCATGATTCCGTTTCGCTACAACATTCGAAGCCTGCTCGCGCGCAAGGCGACGACGGCGGCAACCGCCCTCGGCATCGCGCTCGTCGTTTTCGTTCTCGCAACCGTGCTGATGGCATCGGCAGGTATCGACAAAACCCTCGGCTCTTCTGGTCGTGCTGACAATGCGGTCGTCCTACGCAAGGGAAGCGATGCCGAATTGAACAGCAACATCGACGCCGCGAGCGTCGGCCTCATCCTTGCGGCACCAGGCGCAAAGCTGAACGACAAGGGCGCGCCTGTTGGGGTCGGTGAAGTTGTGGTGGTGCTCGCACTCGAGAAGATTGGCGATCCAGGTTTCACGAACGTCTTGCTCCGAGGGGTCCCTGATGATGCGCTCGCGTTTCGGTCTGGCGCGCGTGTGACTTCGGGCCGATCGCCCAAACCCGGTTCAGACGAAGCCCTCATCGGCAAGCGCCTGCAAGGTCGCTTCAAGGGCTTCCAGGTCGGGCAGTCATTCGAGTTGCGCAAAAATCGACAGGTGAGTGTGGTCGGCATTTTCGAAGATGACGGATCGTCCTTCGAGTCCGAAGTGTGGGCCGACATCGATACCGTTCGTTCCGGCCTTGGTCGCGAAGGCTTGGTGTCTTCGGTGCGCGTGCGCCTCGAATCAGCGAGCAAGTTTGAGGCCTTCAAGGGAAGCGTTGAGAGCGACAAGAACCTGGGCTTCGAAGTGATGCGCGAGCCCGAGTTTCTTGAGAAGCAAGCGAGCGGCTTGAGAATATTCGTGACGGCCCTTGGTGGGGTCCTCGCGGTTTTCGCATCCGTCGGCGCCATGATCGGCGCCATGATCACGATGTACGGTTCGATCGCGAGTCGGCAGCGCGAGATCGGAACGCTCCGCGCGTTGGGATTCCCTCGGTGGCAAATTTTGTTGGCGTTCATGCTTGAGTGCGCACTTTTGTCCGTGTGCGGTGGCACCGTGGGCGCGCTTGCGGCGACAGGATTGAGATTCGGCTCATTCTCGATGGTCAACTTCACGAGTTGGTCAGAGATGGTGTTCACGTTTCAGCCGACGATCAGCGTCATTGCGACAAGCCTCATCGCGGCACTCGCAATGGGCATCCTCGGAGGATTCCTCCCTGCCATTCGCGCAGCGCGCGTGTCGCCCATTCAAGCGATGCGGTAGGCCTCAACGCGATTCGCTTCGATAAAATAGAAGCCAGCTCGAAGCGCTCGTGCGCAGCACCGACGGGTCTTGCGCGGCGGGCGCGTGGGCGATGACATCGGCCCACGACGCACCGCCGTTGATGCTCGACCTTATCTTGAGGCCGGACACTTCAGCGCTGTAGAGGCGAACTTCGTTGAGCTCGGGCAAGTAAGCCATGTCAGGAATCGAAGGAGGGAACTCTGCCGTAACCGAGAAAGTTTTGCCGTCAGCACTTGATGCAACATACATCTTGTTTTCAGTCGCGAGTGCCATTAGCCACGAACCGTCGTTGAGCTGTACCGCGGTCGGATTGAGCGCCCCCACTACGGCGATCGCCGGCGCGGCATCGCGAACGAAGTGGATTCCATCCGATGACGTGCTGCTGATGATCGGATTCGGCACCGTGGGGTTGGGCGGCACGAGAGGATTGTAGAACATGCGGTAACGACCATCCGCGAGTCTGACAACGTCTGGGTCGACTGCCGTTTCGTCGATCGCACCATCGAAACGGACGCAGTCAAACGCCTCCCAGCTGCCTGCGTCGTTTTGCCTTGCGATGAAGATCGCATGCTGCCCCGGGTTGCCGTTGACGAAGTAGACCCAAGTCTTGCCGTCGGGCCCTGTAACCGCATCGGGCGCAGAAGCGTGCTCGACAAGAACCGCGCCGTCTGTTTGAAAGGTAGTACCGTCGCTTGACGATGCAACGTGGAGCCGATGACGATAAGGACCGGGCGAAGAGACTGACGCATCCGTGAGCAAAGGGCACGCCTGAGCCGCAATAGCGGTGGGCGCATCGTTGCTCCCGGCATCGCCGCTCGCATCTTGCTTCGCGCCAACGAATGCCACCGAACAGCCCATGGCCAACAACGCGATAGCGAAGCACAAAGACGCTGCTGAGCTCAGCGAGAACCCACCTGCGCGCGCGAACCTCAATGGCACGCTGCCCGCTTCGCCTCGCGCAGCACCTCAGCAAACTCACCTGCAAGCGAGTACCGGTCGTACCGCTCGATGCCTTTTGCATCCATCTCGGTTACAAATTCTCCCGCCGCAAAAGTGCGCAGAGTCGCGATAAGAAACTCAGCAATCCCCTCAACGTCGCGCGGCAAAAGACGCGGTCCGAGCGCATGTTGGTCAACCAACTTGGCGAGTGCGCCATCGGGTGCAAGCGTAAGCGTTGCGCGACCGAGCATCATTTGCTCGAAAATTTTCGCCGGATAAATGCGCTCGACCCCTGGCACTTCGTCGAGAATGCAAAGAGACAAGTGGCTCTTCGCAAGCGCTGGCAGCACCTGATCGTGCGGCACATACCCAACACGCTCGACGCCCAGCGCCTCGGTTCCTTCGAATGCGTCGAGCTCTGTATCGACAATGCGCCCGATAAACCGCACCGCTAGGTTCTTCGCAAGCGCTGGCTCAAGCTTGTGAACGCGCTTCACCGCTTGCAAGAACCCTCGCGCGCTCGTCAATTTGAACAGCGTCCCGGCGTAGGTAATTGTAAATTTACCTGACGACTCTGGTTCCGGCAACACTTTGGGCAAATCGTCTCGATCGTAACCGTTGGGGATCGCAATGACGCGCGACGGATCAAGGAACGAAAAGCGCGACAAAATGTTCTCGCGAAACTCCTCGGTCGCCGTCGTCACAAAGTGCGCAGCGCGAAGGAGAACCGTTTCGAGCTGCTCGCCGACCAAGCTCGCAAACCGGCTAGCCCCCATCTCATAGGCGGTGCGATAAGTGCTCCACTCGTCGCGGTAGTCGAGAACAAGACCAACGCCCGTGCGCAGTCGAACCAACGGCGCGCTGACAAATTGCGAAAACGGCGGCGCGCTCACCAGAACCGCATCGTCAGCACGCTTGACCATACGCTGCGCAAGAACACTCGCCGCCCCCGGTTGCCACAGGAGCTGCGCGTCCGGAATGAGCAGCTGCTTCGCAAAGCCGGTAGCGCGCCTCACCAACTGCTGCTTGAGCGTTGGCTTCTTCTGCTCCGCCATCGCGCTCCAAGCCGCCTGCTTCATTTCGTAACCGGGTTCGAACGTTTTCGCGCGAAGGACGGTTACCTCAGGCGGAATGTCGGAAAGCAGTGACTCGTCCCGCAGCGGCGCGCTCGGATTTGATGCGGTAAGCACACGTGTGATTACACCGTGCCGCGGCAAATACTTGGCGAGCTTGGTCATGCGTTGCACCCCCGCCCCACCGACCGGCGGAAAGGCATAAGCGACAAGCAGAGCGGAAAGACGACTCATCGAACGCGACCTTTCATGCTTTGAGAGAGTTATACTCAAGAAATGTCCGCCGACGTCTTGCTTCCGTTCGTCAGCATTGTGATGCCCTGCTTCAACGAGGAGCGGTACATCGAGGAGGTCCTTGCGGCGGTCCAAAACCAGGACTACCCGCGCGACCGCATCGAGATCCTTGTGACCGATGGCATGAGCCACGACGCCACACGCGAAATCATCTCGAAGATCGCCGCCAGTGACCCAAGGGTCATTCTCATCGACAATCCCGATCGCATCCAAGCGCCGGGCATGAACGCCGCCATTCGCCGCGCAAAGGGCGACGTCATTATCCGCATGGATGTTCACGCAGACTATGCGCCAGACTTCGTGCGCAAGTGCGTGGAGGTCCTCGAAGAAACGGGCGCACAAAATGTCGGCGGCGCGGCGCGCACCAAGTCGAAATCATTTTTTCAGCGTGCGCTTTGTGCGGCGCTCGACAGCGCGCTCGCGGTCGGCGGATCGAAGTATCGCGACCCGGACAACGAGGGCTGGGTCGAAAGCGTTTTTCCAGGTGCGTTCCGTCGCGAAGTCTTCGAAACGGCGGGGCTATTTGATCCCGGCGCCATTACGAATGAGGACGCAGAAATCAACCAGCGGATTCACCAGCTCGGCGGCGGCGTCTACCTCAGCAAGAAGATTCACGTCTTCTATTACCCCAGAGACAGCGTCAGCGGACTCGCCAAGCAGTACTTTAAGTACGGCCAAGGGCGAGCGCGAACGCTGCTCAAGCACGGCAAGTTCCTTTCCCTTCGCCCTGCGATCCCGTTTCTCATGGTCGTCGGTGGCGTCACGCTCATCGTCGTCCCCGCGCTTCATCCCATCCTTCCTTGGGCGGCGGGGGCATACGCAGTCCTCACCGGAATCGAGGCCATTCGCGTCGGGGCAAAAGCGGGCATCGAAGCGATACCCGTCGTGTGGGCCGTCTTCCCTATCGTTCACATCTCCCACGGGCTTGGGTTTGGGGCTGGACTATTGAAGTACTTACGATCGCCAGACTGGACCCAACCCGAGCGACTGCCGGCCAGAGGCGATGAGCTGCTTGGAAGAAGTCCATAAAGAAGCCCCTAGCGGCGGCTGTCACCTATTCAAGCAATGGCAACGCGTCGTATAATCAGAAAGACTGCCCTCAGGCGATGCGACATGGAGAACAAACGTGCTGAATGACGATCGAACTGCGATCGTTCATCGCAGCGAAATAGAGCAGTACCACCACGGGGACTCGCCCGTGCAGGTGGTCACTGCCTGGGCGTCGCCTCCCAATAGCGACGTGCTCGTCATGCTTGGCAACACGAGCACCGAAGCGCCTGCCCAGCTGCGCATCATTCGGCATCGCCTTGAGCAAAGGCGAGCCGAAGGCATGTGGATTTTCGGCGTGACGAGCGCGCGTGCGAACGAGGGAAAGAGCACTTTCGCAACACAGCTGGCGCTCGTTCTCTCAGAATCGCAGCGTGCCCGCGTACTTCTGGTCGAGGCCAATATCGCGCGTCCGTCACTCGCCAAGGTTCTCGGTTTCGACGTTCCCCAAGGACAGAGCTTTAGCGCGCAGCTGGTTCGCAAGATGCGCGGCAGCATGGACCCGTGGTGCGTCGTCGCCCTCGGTCCGGCGCTTCACGTCCTCGCAGAGTCACCGGCCGAACCGGGCTTTCCCGAAACCTTGCACTCCACTCACTTCCAGAATGCGATTGGCTTTCTTGGTCGTGGCTACGATTTCCTCGTCGTCGACGGCCCGAGTGTGCTCGGGTCCGGTGACGCGAACGTCGTCGAGAATTCGGTCGATGCCATGATCGTCGTGACGCGTGCGGGTCACTCGAGCGGCAACGATCTGCGTGAAACGGTTCGTCAACTCGGTGAACGAAAAACGCTCGGCGTCGTTTTGTGGGACGTGGCAAAGTAGCCGCATGAAGCTCTGGCAGCGTGATCCGAGCGCCTTGCCTTCTTGGCTCGGGCCGATCAAGCAACTCGCTCGCAAAGAGATGCACCTTTGGGTTCACGGCTGGTTGCGCGATCGCGCCGAACGCGCACTTTGGCCACGCGCGCGCGGCACCAAACATCTTCTGTTTGCGATTTGCGATCACTACGAACCGCTGCACGGACGCGTTTCGCTCGATGTCGGTAAGGCTCGCGTAAAAGCGTGGCACGAGGGCTACCCAAAGATGGCCAGCCGCTTTGCAGATTCGAACGGCAGGCCACCACGACACTCCTTTTTCTTTCCAGGTGAGGAGTACGACGACGCATTTCTGCGCATGCTCGAAGACCTTGTGTCGGGCGGCTTTGGTGAGGTTGAGGTGCACCTCCATCACGACGCTGACACGCGCGATACGCTTCGCGACAAGTACCTCGCGACGCTCGACTGCCTCGACCGCCACCAAGTCCTTCCACGTGTTGACGGTCAACTTCGTTGGAGTTTCATCCACGGCAATTGGGCACTTGCCAACGGCAGGCGTGACGGCAAGTGGTGCGGCGTCGACGACGAAGTCGAGCTCCTTTACGAGCTTGGTTGTTACGCGGACCTCACCTTTCCAAGCGCACCCGATTCGTGCCAACCGAGCATTGTCAATCGCATTTACTACCCAGCAAACGTGCGAAGCAGGCGATGCTACGAAGAGGGCATCTTGGCCCGTGTTGGCAGCCCAGCGCAAAGTCGCGTGCTCATGATTGCTGGGCCTCTTGCTCCAGCGATGCGGCCCGGCAATCGAGGCGTTCGCATCGAGAGCGCCTCCCTCGACGGCACCGATCCGCCCACGATCGCGCGGGCGCATACCTGGGCATCCCAAGCTGTCTCGGTTTACGGACGACCCGAGTGGATCTTCGTCAAGTTGCATTCCCATGGTGCTCCCGAAAAAAACGCAGCGGTGATGCTCGGTGACGCCATGGTTCGTTTCCACGAGGAACTCGGCACGCACTACAACGACGGCAAAAACTGGAAGCTTCACTACGTCTCCGCGCGCGAGATGTTCAACGTGGCGCGCGCTGCCATGGACGGCAAAGAGGGGAACCCACGCGCTTGGTTCAACTACGAAATCCCTCCGGCACCCCGATGCGCACCGTAACCATCGCGTTTGCGTTGTTTGCATTGGCTGCATCGCACGCGCACGCGCTCGACAAGCAAGCGAGTGCGCACGGTGGCGACGTCGACGGAGCCGAGACAGGCTTCAACGTGTCTGGCGCCGCATCGTTGGGCGTCTCGCTTTACAACCCGAGCTATGCCGCGAGACCGGACAACAGCGGCATCGCGCTTTTGCGATACGCGCTTCATGCAGACGTCGATCTCATCGGCCGGCGCCTCTCGATTCCGCTCGACGTCAACCTATTCACCGACAGAATCGCCAGCGGCGCACGCAGCATGGTGCCATCCGAACTCGACATGATCGTCGGGCTCACCTCGACATGGGACACGGGGCCTGGTGCTATCGAATTTGGCGTTCGCTACGAAGTCGACGCACCGCTCGATCAGGGTGGCTATGCGCGCACGCCAAGTGCTGCGCCACCCAAGCAGAAGTACATCGACGCGCGTGCGCGGTATCTCTATTCCCTTGCGCAGCTGTGGCCGAAGCTGGGTAAATCGCTCATCGAAGGTGACATTTCCGGCTGGCTCACGCTCGGATGTTTCGCGCTAAACCCAACGTACTTTGCACGCCCCGACAACACGGGCCGCGCACTCTTTCGTTACGGCTTTCATACCGAACTTTCCGTGCTCCACGATCACCTCTCGTTCGGCGTCGATACGACTTTCTTCACGGATCGAACGGCCAGCAACGTGGTCCAACCGACAGAGCTTGATCTCACACCTGAAGTGATCATTCGCTTTCCGCCCGTTGAATTTCACGTCGCCTATGAGCGTGACATGCCGCTCGATCGCGGCGGGTACACGCAAGAATTCGTCTACTTGCTCGGTTCGTGGACGTTTGATCTCAAGCGAAAAGGCACCGCACCGCTTGAGCAGCGCGGAACGATCCCTTCTCCTTAATTCAGCGCACTATCGACCGAACCAAGGACACTTTTGCAACAAGTGCTTCTGCGGCAAGCGATTGCAGTGAAAACCGACCTTCGCACCATTGCTCACGACGTCTTCGCACTCTTGCACCGTGTCAAATGAAGCCTCGTCGCCATACTCAGGTGGGCGCTTGCAGACGCCCATCGCATGGATGTCCCAGTCCCAATAGCCGGCAGCATCCCAGTGGTATTCAATTTTGACGGCCACCTTCTCACCGATTTTGTACCGGTCCATACATTCGGCAAATTCGGCGCCGCCTCGAACCACTTCGACCTGCACGCCGGGACAGTCCTTGTAGGAAAACTCGACGTCCTTGGTGAGCGCCTTTCCCTTCGCGTCACGCTGCACGACGTCCATGCGCGAAATCTCGACTTGCGTGTCGAACCATCGTGTCTTTCTGCTGCAGTCGGCAAGCGCCAAGAGCGCGAAAGTGCCCAAGAGCGGTACCATTTTCGTTCGGCGCGCTTTCATAGGAACATCCCCGTGCCAAGAACCGCGAACGTGAGCGGAACGCCAATCCATTTGCCAAGGCTCATGATCCGAAGCGTGTGCTTCTCATCAAACACGAACCACAACCAAGTGAGGAGCATGTGCAGACCCAAGATGGCATAGACAGCCATCATGAGCTTGTCTGCGCGCGTGAGATACGCCGTTGCAGGCAACGACTGGATGAGCGCGAAGTGAAAGAGCACCGCCGCTGCGAGCATCGGTGTCGTTGCGTTTGAGCGCACTTCAAGTTCTTCGCGTGGGTACCAAAGGCCCGTTAGCGAAATGAGAACGATCACGATCGCAGGCACGAACACGGTGAACACTGCGCTCGTCCCAAAGCGCGCGAGGCCCAATTTGAAAATGTAACGCGAGTAGTACATATCGTCGTACTCAAACCGATCGGGGAAGTAGTGATCGAGTACCCGCGCATCGAGCGATGCAACGCTCCACCCAGACACTCCGAAGCCGACGTCAAGATTGGTGTGCCCTTGATCGGCGACGAGCCTGATCTGATCGGTACCGTTGTCGTCGTCCTCAATCTCGATGGAGAGCTCTTGTGTATCGAACGGGTAGTCGTGCAAATCGAGTGGCGACGAGAAAGTGCCCAAGAAGCGGTACATTTTGAAGGTTGGCTTGTCGGCCATCACCTCCTTGAGGTCGACCTTGCCGTTCGTGAAGATGGGGTCCATCGGCGGCATTGCCTTGTCGCTTGTGAACGACAAGAAGAAGTCCGCTTCGAAGGTTCCCTTTTGAACGTCGTAGTTGCGAACATTCGTCAACAAGATGCCGACCTTTATGAGCGCGGGGCCGCCAAACTTCGGATGCGCGAACGGTGACTTGAATGGCCCTTCGTTGTGCACGGGCACTCCCCCTTCGGGGCCCGTTTTTGCGTAGTCGACGGGTTCTTCGTACGTGGCGGCGGGTGGCGCCTCGCCGCCGTCAGCCGTGACGGGCACAGGAGCGGCAGACGCAATGACATGCGCCGCTAACCGTAACGACGTTCGATCATTTTTCTCGCGCGGAGCGGTCTCTTGAGCACCCACTTTTCGGGCGATGAACGCGAATAAGCCAATGCACGCCACAAATGCGAAGAGCACAATGGACGGGATTCGACGGCGCTTGCGTTCAGAAGATAACAAATCCGTCATGTTGCGACGGTATCCCCTGCGAAACGCCATGCCAAGCTTCGCGCGCGCTCCTCAGACCATTGATCGTCGCTCAACCGCCACCGCGGTGAGCAGCGCGACGCGAAAACACGCACCCGATAGGTCGCCAGACTCGGCCGGCACAAGCGACAGCTCGCCACGATGGACGCGCACAATCTCTTTACTAATTGCAAGCCCCAGCCCGGCGCCGTCCTGAGTCAGGGCTCTTGTGCCAGCGGCGCGATAGAACGGTTCGAAAATGCGCTCGCGATCCTCGGGCTTCACGCCTGCGCCCTCGTCTGACACCGTCAAGTAAGTGAACGTATCGTTTGCGTGCGATCGAACGCGAACGCGAACGCGTCCGCCTTGCGGAGTGTGGCGCGATGCGTTTTCGAGCAAGTTTCGGAACAAGCGTTCGAGATCGCTCTCTCGACCAATTGTATCGCCCTCTGTCACATGATTTTCAAACACAACGCGGCCAGGCTCGAACGCAGCCGCGACCTGGGCAATCACGTGCGAAACGAGCGGCGCGAGTTCGACTCGACTTGCCACCCCCACCGGCGCGCCGCCCACGCGAGCAAGCGCGAGCAAGCTCTCTGCGAGATCGCGCAGCTGCCTCGCGGAATCGAGCGATTCCTGAAGCGCTTCGCGATACTCGTCGGCCGTTCGCGGCCTGCGAAGCGCGAGTTGAAGCTCACCGTAGAGAGCGGTGAGCGGTGAGCGCAGCTCATGCGCAGCGTGCGCGATAAATTGCTGCTGCGATGAGACGAGCAGCTGGAGGCGGTCGACCATGTGATCGATGTCGGCCGCCATCGGACGGACTTCAGGGTCTTGATCCGCATGCCCAACGCGCACCGAAAGATCGCCCTCCGAAACGCGTCTAGCAACCTCGGCGATCGCGCGGTGACCGCGCGTGTAGCGCCCAACGATGTACGAAACGAGCGCGCCCACCCAGATGACGGCCACCAAAACTGCGAGCGCCATCGCGCGACGAATGAGGGCTTCGTCGCCCTGCATATCCTTGAGCGTGACCGCCATGAGCAAGCGCTTGCTCGGATGCGCGGGAATGCTGATCACGACGCCACGAAGGAGCTCGCCGCGCAGTTCGAAGTCGAACGGCTTGCCCAGCTTCGACGACGCGAACGACGTCGCGGCGGGAGGCAACGCATCAAAGTGAATGAGCGCGATCACATTTCCGTGATCGTCATAGACCGCCCCGTGTTTTAGCAGCGGCCCCGTGTCATCGACGTCGACGCCTGGCTCTGGCGAAAAGGTAAAGCCGGTTGACGCAAGATGCGTTGCTTCTTCTCGCGCGAGGCTCAGCAGCGCCTCGTCGAGATGCTGCAATTGCGAGTTTACAAAAAGCCGTCCGACCCCAACGAAGGCGCCACCCATCACGAGCAAGGTGACCAAGCAAACAAGCGCGACGATGCGCTGACGGAAGCTCATTTTCTATTAGGATCTTCTACGTTTGGCTCGCGCGAAGCCGGTACCCGACCCCTCGAACCGTCTCGACCATCCATGCATGGTCACCGAGTTTGTCGCGCAAGCGGCTGATGTGCACTTCAACGAGATTGGAACTGGGATCGAACGAGAGATCCCAAACATTCGCAAGAAGCGCAGTGCGCGATGCGGGTTTTCCCTCCGACGACGCTGCGAGGTAGAGGAGGAGCGCGTACTCTTTCGTCGTAAGGTCAAGCAACTTGCCCGATAACGAAACACGTCGAGAGAGCCGGTCGATCTCAAGATCGCCAATGTTGAGCGACGCAAACCCGGCCGTCCTTCGCAAGAGCGCCTTAACGCGAGCCAGCAACTCTTCGACCTCGAACGGCTTGACGAGGTAGTCATCCGCGCCCGCCTCGAACCCGAGCACCTTCTCGCGAAGCTCACCTCTCGCGGTCAACATGAGAATGGGGCCGACATAACCAAGACGACGCAGTTCGCGACAGACGTGCAATCCGTCGCCATCGGGCAGCATCCAATCGAGGAGGACCAGATCGTATAGACCGGTCTTACCCTGCGAAATGGCCTCCTCACCCGAAGTAACCAGATCTGGCTGGTATCCCTCTTCCGTCATGACCCGCGAAACGAAGCGGGCTAACTTCTGGTCATCCTCAACGATCAAAACCTTCAAAAGGTGCCTCCTACCGGGAAGAATAGGCGATTGCGGACATTGTGCAGCTGTACGCGATCAATTTATCGAGACGCGAAAGAAGATTGACGAAGTGCAAGTTGCCAGCCAACCTTTCACGTCGTCTTATTAGGCAACGCCGAACTAGGTCGGGATCGATGGGTGGAGGAACAATGGTACGCGGTAAGTTCTTTTTCGGCTTCACAGCGCTGGTGGGTTTGGGCGGGTTGCTTGGCTCGGCATGCGGAACGAAGCTCGACAGTGGTCGTTTCCCCGATTCGGGCAATGGTGGGAACGATAGCTCGACCGGTAGCCCCGACACGGGCATTAGCTTCGGCGACGCCGAGCTGCCGGACACGTCGAAAGAGTGCGCAGCTGTTACGGTCAACGCGGCCAAGGTCCCCGTCGACATCATCTTCGTCATCGACAACTCCGGCAGCATGGGCGCCGAGATGGCGCAGGTCAAAACGAACGTGAACACGTTCGCATCCAAAATCGGAACGAGTGGTCTCGACTATCGCGTCATCTTCATCGTCGCCAAGGGAACCTCGTCGCTCCAAGTCTGTGTGCCGCAACCACTTGCAGGCCCAAACTGCGCCGATAATCCGCCGCAGTTCCACCACGTCACGATGAGTGCTTCAGGCGTGCAGAGCACCGACTCTCTCTCGCTCATCCTGTCGACCTACGACACGGGCACAACCCCCTGGAAGGGCTACATCCGCGAAGATGCCTTCAAGGTGTTTATCGAAGTCACGGACGACGACGCGCGGTCGCCATACGTCACGTCGGACACGTTCGAAAAGCAACTCTTCGCAAAGTCGCCGGCGGGCATGTTCGGCGATGCAACGAAACGCAAGTACACTTTCAACAGCATCTGCGGCTGGAAGGAAGGCACGGCCAACCAGTCAACGACATACTGCAGCGGCGCGGTCAATCCCGGCCTCGAGTACCAGCGCCTTTCGTACACGACCGGCGGCTTGATCGACTCGGTTTGCAAGACGGACTACAAAGACGTTCTCGACAACTTCGCGAACAACATCCGCGCGCGCTTGGCCTGCGAGTACAAGGTACCGCAGCCCGAAGCCGGCACCGCCGACCCGAACAAGGTGGTCGTGCAGTACACGCCCAATGGTGCGCCTCCCGCCGAAAAGCTCACGCGCGTGACCGATGCCACGAAGTGCGACACGTTCAAGAACAGTTGGTACTTCGACGACAACGCCAATCCGACGAAGATCTTCTTCTGCAACGACACCTGCAAGAGGGTTCAAGCTGACAACAACGCGCAGGTCGATTTGCGCCTGGGCTGCGACGCACCTCCGCCTTTCTAATTTGTCGGGGCTCGCGTTTCGCGTGGAAGTGTCGGACGGCACCACCCATTCATCGCGGGGGCTGATGCCTTGTGAGCGCGTGACGCTTGGAAGTGTCGGACGGCACCACCCCTGGGGCTCGTCAGGGCCGGTGCATCTAAATATTAGACAAAACCAAAACCTTGCGCCGCTGGCCCACCGCGCGCCTCAATTCTTCGCATTTCCCTAAACCTCTTCACCTGATCGGCTCGCCTGATCGTGCTCGGATTCCAAGTCGAAGCCGAGCCCGAGCGGCACAGGCCTCACGGCGACGACGTGCTTGGTCTAGGAAGAGGATCAGGATCAGGTGATGAGGGGAGCTGATGCCTCGGGAGCGCGTGACGCTTGGGTGGGACGGGTGGCTGGGCCTCGTGAGCTGATGCCTCGTGGCTCTCTGCGCGGTGTCGTTTTGCTTTCGCTTGGGGGCTTTGTGCTCGGGGCGATCAAAATTGCCGAAAAGTAGTCCCAAGAAGGGCGGAGACGCGACACTAAGGTCCATGATCCATCGATGCATCGTTTGCGACTTTTCCGACACGCGCGGACTTACGCGTTTCGCACTTCGCTCGGGCGAGCATTGCTTTCTCTGCGGAACACACGCGCTCATGGCCGAGCGCGTTGGGGTCTCGTACATCTCGACGCACGCGCTCAAAGAAGCGTTGCGCGACAGGCGCACGAGCGACCGGCGGGCAGGGCATCAAGATGAGCTCGCAGAAAGTCTCGCGGTGGCATTTATTGCCGAAAAGCGAGAACGTCACGACCGACGTGCGGCTACCATGACGCCGTAAATGTCGCTCACTTTGTATCATTTCCCCATGTCGCCGTTTTCACGGCGCGTGAGGCTTGCGCTCGCTCACAAGAATCTTTCCTACGAATGCCTCGATGCGCGAAGCGATGCCGCATTGCTCGAGCAAGCGCGCGCATTGTCAACCCAGATGACAGTTCCGGTTCTTGTCGATCAGGGGCAGGCCATCGCGGACTCCCTCGCCATTATCAACTATCTTGACGTTGCATATCCGAACGCACCCAAGCTGTGGCCCACAGCTCGCGAAGACGCTGCGCTTTCCTTCGACACCGTCGCCGCAGTCGACGGCGCACTCGATATTTTGGTCGATCTCGGATCGCGGTACTTTCTGCTTTCTTCGCACGACGACTGGAGCAACGTGTCATCCGAGCTCGTCGGCCGCGCGCAGCGGAATCTTGACCGCCTTGGCGAGCGCGTCGCGACGCTTGGTCGAGAAACGATCGCGGCGAGTGGTTGGTCGGCAGCAGACATGGCGCTCATGACCTGCGTACTCTGGCTAGAAGGACTTCCAGCGCGCATCGGTACATTGGCCCCCATCGAGCGCATTGTAAAATTGGGCTGGCATTTGCCTCCGTCGCTCTTGCACTGGGCAGACGCGCACCGCAATCGCACCGACGTATTGGCGCTTTAGTACCTCGCACGAGCGGGTTCGGCGCGCTACGGTAGCGCCCATGGATTTGCCAAGCGAGGCGGCCCGTCGCGCCATCCTCACATCCCTCGCGCGCCACTTCGACGACTGGGAAGACGCCCTCGGCACGGCGGAGCTCGTCCTTCCAAACAGCGACTACTTTCCCGATGCGTTTACGAACGATCAGGCCAGCGTCGAACGCCTCTTTCAGCGGATGTGCAGCTATGTGCCCATCGCAAGCGACTTGCCGATCGCACTGGTTGCTATCGATGACGAAGACGAAGCAAACCACTGCGGCTCTGGCGCATGCGGCACCGGTGCGAAGCTCCTTCCAACGAGTTGCCTTACCGAAGAAAGCGGTCGCTACATCGTTCCGCTCACGCGTGGATCGCTTTCGAGTTCAATCGCACTCACGACTGCATTCGCACGAAGCGCCGGTGCACTCGTTCTCGCAGAAGCGGGAGAACACTACGATGCGCCGGGCGACGCCGAGCTCGCGGCAGTCGCATGTGGCCTTGGCCCTCTGCTTCTCAACGGCTCGGCCGTTTTTGCAAAGGGATGCGGAGGGTTGAAGTTTCATCAAGCGACGGAGCTTGACGCGAGCGAACTCGGTTTCGCCACTGCCGTATTCGTCAACCGTTTTGACCATAAATCAGGACCCTTGCGCAGCCTCTTGGCAGCCACACAGAAAGAAGCCTTCGACGGCGCACTTGCGTGGCTCGATGCGCAAGCCGATCTCAATGAGCACCTGAGGCAAAGGCCGGCACTGCTCGCAACAGGACTGTTCGAGTTTCGAGCAAAGACGGGGCTGCTTTCGCGGCTATTTGGATAACGCGACGCGGTCGTGGGGTTTCGCTAGCGACTACAGCGTCCACGCGCGCACTTTGGCGCGCACGCCCACGGCGCGCACTGGTGAGGCCACACGCACCCAAGCCGGTGAAACTCGGCTTCCATCTTGCTGAGCTCGATCGAAGTCACCGAGTCAGTAACGCCGCCGCAACCGAGGTCTCCGTGCACTGGGTTGTAGCAACCGCAGTCCGCGTCCTTTTCACACGTGCCGGTTGCCTCATCCTTGCGCTTCTTGAATCGCGCTTGGAGCACAACGCACGGATGCGTAATGGGGTCTGGCGTGGGCTCAATTCGCGTCGTGCTCGGCAACGCGGAGGGCGTGGTCGTTGCAGTCGGTGCGGCGCTTGGCGACGAATCGACCGCAGCACTCTTACATGCGGTAATGGCAATGAGCGCAGCGCCAAGCGCGCTCAGCGTGAGAACTTGTTTCATGCATACGGCAGGATACCTCAATTGACGCGGGCGGCCGTCCGCAAGCGCGCGCCTTAGCGGCGTGAGGGCTGAGCGAGCGACTAAAGAACGTCGACTTCCCCACTTCCAATCTCGACACGCCCAGATGCCGCTTCGAGCAGAAGCGATCCGTCTACCGAAATGCCGCGTGCGATGCCTGTCACCCCACCAGCGGTCACTGTGCGGTGGCGCAAAGCATCGGCGTGTTCAAGCTCTTCGTGAAGTGCGGAAAAACCACTACGCAACACCTCGTCAACACACGCTTCCACCTGCGCAAGCACCGAAACGAGAACGTGGCTTCGGTCGAAGCCGCGCCCTACCACGGCAGCCATCGAGGTCGCGCCCGATCGTATCGTTTCTTGAAAGTCTAGTTGGTTGACGTTAATGCCAACGCCGATCACTAGCGCCTCGAGCACGCCTCCGGTCACCGTACTTTCGACCAAGATGCCCGCGACCTTGCGCAGATCGTCACGCATCACGATGTCGTTGGGCCACTTGATCGCCAGGTCATCGCGCCCGCTCGCTTGGACAAGCGCTCGCAATACGCCAATCCCCACCGCGAGCGTGACGGGCGGCATGTCTCGCGCTTCGAATCCCGGGCGCAGGAGTACCGAGAACAACAAATTCTCGCCGACCGATGAGAGCCATTGACGGCCTTGGCGACCTCGTCCCTTCGTTTGGTGCTCTGCAATCCACACTGCGCCTGAAGGAGCACCTTCCTTGGCGGCGGCGCGCGCGTCATCATTCGTCGACCCTGTCTCAAGCGCATGGTGCACGACTGCACCCCACTTGCTACCAGCGGCGCGCAGCCGTTCGGCGACGTCAGCAAACTCGTTCACTTTGTTGACGACTCGAAGTCTAGCCCAATGTCGGCAGCCGGCGCCGAATGCGTGAGTGCGCCAACAGAAATCGCATCGACACCTGCAAGCGAAAGCTCGCGTACGCGTTCAAACGTGATGCCGCCTGACGCCTCCAGCAAGACACGTCCGGCCGCGCGGCGCACAGCTTCTTCGACAACATCGGTACTCATATTGTCGAGAAGCACAATATCGGCACCTGCAGCAATGACCTCTTCGAGCTGCTCGAGGCGATCGATCTCGCATTCGATGCGGCACGTGTGCGTTGCGTGAGCCCTGGCACGTGCAACTGCAGCACCCGCTCCACCACAAGCCACGATGTGGTTGTCTTTGATCAACACGGCGGAACCCAAATGATCGCGGTGATTGTAACCGCCACCCTTACGAACGGCGTACCGTTCAAGTACGCGAAGCCCCGGCGTCGTCTTTCGCGTATCGGTGATGCGCGTTTTCGTTCCGCTCGCGATTGCGGCGACGTAGCGCGCAGTAAGGGTCGCGATGCCTGTCATGCGTTGGGTCAAGTTGAGCGCAACACGTTCGCCAGAGAGCACGCTTCGTGCGCGACCACTCACCGTCCAAAGGCGCGCTCCCGCAGCGACGCTCGATCCATCTTCAACATGAACAACAACGCGAAGCGATTCGTCAACTTGCTGAAATACCCTGGCAAAAACTTCTCCGCCGCAGGAGACCATCGGCGTGCGTGCGACAGCATGCGCAACCGCGGTCGTCGCTCGGTCGACGCACGCTTCTGTGGTGATGTCGCCTGCGGACAAGTCCTCAACGAGTGCGCGCGAAACGATTGCGTCGAGCAGTACGAGTGGCAGTTCCATTTCCGCATGTTTACCAAATCTCGACCGGCCAACCACGCGCTTCTGCTACCCGCTTGAGGCGCATGTCAGGATTGACAGCGACGGGGTGCGAAACGGCCTCGAGCAAAGGCAAATCGGTATACGAATCGCTGTAGAACATGGCTTCTCGTAAGTCGAAGCCCGCCTCTCGCGCGAGACGGTTGGTGCGAATGACTTTGCCAACGCCATAACAAAGAGGCTCAACAGGCCGACCGGTAAGCTCGCCCTCCACTACCTCGAGATCGCTCGCCACAACGTGCTCGATGCCAAAGTAGTCCGCCACGGGGCGCGCAACATAGGGCGAGGCCCCGGTCACGATTGCCATCTGATCGCCTCTTGCCTTGTGATGCGCCACGGCAACACGCGCGCGCTCGCCGATGTGCGGCAAAATGTACTTTCGAAAGAGCACTTCGCACTCTTGTTCGACGTCAGACTCTTTGGTGCCCGCAAGCACCATCAGCGCGCGGGACGCCACATCGGGCGCGTCGATAACGCCCAACGTGTATTGAGCAACCCACCAAGCGACGCGCGCGGTGTCGCGCCAAGAGCCCAAGCCGCGATCGCGGCGCGACCGTACATAAAGGCTCGCCGTCTCTCTGCGGACGAGCGTTCGATCCATATCGAAGAGCGCGACTCCCATGGGTGCGTGGCGTGTAGCACGAAGGACGCGCGCGTACAGGTCCGTACTAAACAGGATGTTTGGACCCGCCGTCCGGTCTAGCCAGGGGTTAGTCCTCGCACCAATGCTGCAGCTAACAAGTTGCACAAAGCGTGAAAGAGGATCGATGCGCCAACACCACCGGTACGCGCGCGCATCCATCCGAAGAGAAGCGACGGAATGAACACAGCAAGGCGTTCCGGACTCGGACGAGTGAGCACGTGACCGATCGCAAAAATGGCGCTTGTGATGACCAGGCTCAAGCCAACGTTTGCACCAAGTATGCGCACCTTGGTTGTGAATTGACGATCGAGAGCGGTTTGCAGATAGCCCCGAAAAAACACCTCCTCGGGCAACGCGACCATCAACAATTGCCCTGGCGCTTCCGCAAGAACGCCTCGCCAGGCGTTCGCCCAATGCACGGGACCGTTCATGTGAAACCAAAGCCGATAGCCGAATGCGTAAGGCACCAAAACGATAATTGTAACAACAATAAGCACGATTAGTGCGCGCCACGTTCCGACGAGTCCTTCGCGTCGTTCGTGCAACATGAAGCCGCCAAGCGCGACTCCATGCTCCTTTACGATCGCGTCATCGTGCCGCCACACCCACAGCCACGCGGGCGCAAGAAACGCGGCCGCTACCGCTGGCCCCTCGGCTGCTGGCGGAAGGACCTTTGACATCACCGCTATGGCCACAATTGTAACAATCGCAGTTACCCATGGGTGCCACACTTTCTGAGTCGCGATCATCGATGACCGATTGGCTCGTCAGCGACAAATGAGACGTGCCACGAACGCCTCGTTGCGTGTGCTTTCAGGTGCGAGCCACGTGACGTACCACTCGCCCGGTCGCAAGCTGCGAGAGACCGATGGGCGCACGATTGCGTCGGTCTGCGCTCGACCAAACGTCGTGGCTGCGCCAATGCCGTCGCGTGTGAGCTCAGCAAAACGAATCTTGCCGCCATCGACAAACGCAACACTGCCTCGACCGTCGCTGCTCACGTCGATCGACGGGTGCGCCGCCGAGCGCGAAAGACGTTTGCGCCAAACCACAAGGCCGCGTGTCACGTCGAGAAGCGCAATTTGCGATCCGTTTTGTGCGGAGTGCCAAACGACGAAGCATCCCTCTTTGCCACACTCGATAACCGGCGAAACAGCGTCGCTCTTGTCTTCGTTCAAAAGCGTAAGATCGCCGATTTCGCGATCCTTATGTTTCGGCGCAACGCCGCCAGGGATCGGCGCTGCGGGCGCCTTTTCGACGAGGCCTGTCACAAGATCGGGCGCGTCGAGCGCGATGCGCAAACCATAGACAAGTTTGTTCTTCGCACGCTGAACGCCGAACGCAAAGTACAACGCACCTTGCGCGTACGCGACGCGCGGCGCGACAACTTCCATCCCATCGCTACGCGTTCGATCGTACCAATAGTCTGTCAACTTGAGCTCTGGGCTCTGCGCTTGCAGATTGAGCCCAAAGCGCCGAACGAACAAATCGTAACCCTTCTTGTCACGTTCTTCTTGCCACGCAATCCAATACCCATCCGGCGAACGCGTGAGCGAAGGCCACTGCGCCGTTCGCCCTGCCGCGACTTGAACGCTTGGCCCCGCAACGCGTCCCTCATCGTCAACCCAGCGCGCTCTCACGCCGGCCTCACTGCCTGCTTGGTCGAGATAGAGGAGAACAAGCTTGCCCTCGTGCACATAGAGCGATGGGCGCGATGCGCGATCGGCCTCGGGCGTTACGTCACGCGGTGCGCTGAGCGCGGCACCTGAAGGGTCGAGATGCACGGCGTAAGCATGCTCGTGCCCCGCTTGTTCGTGATCGTCGGTGTAAACGGCGATGGGTCCCTTTGGCCCTGCCGCGATCGTTGGACGACCGGCAGGCCCCTGCGTGCTCATGCGCGGACGTGCAATGCCTGCGACCCTGCACGGCCCTGCCCCGCCACTCGCAATTGTTAGATGCTCAGCGAGGCTTCGCGCGGCAAGGCCCGCTCCTGCGGACTCCGATTCATGTAACTTTGCAAGTGCCATTTCGGCCTGTCCACGCGCAAGGAGCTCTTGTGCCTCCAGGATCAGTCGCTGCCATGGTTCTTGCGGGAGAACAGGTGGTAAAGTAGATTGACTGACTGGCGGCTGCGGCGTGACGACCGACGAGGTCGTCAGCGGACGCGGCACCGGTTCAGAAGTCCTGCCGCGCATCGCGAACGCACCCGCGATGACAGCGCCACCTGCAATCCCCAGCACGACGACGGGCATACGCGAGCGCTTGTGCGGGGGCATCGTCGCAACGCTCGGCGAAGGCACGTCTTCAACCTGTCGCCTTTGCGTCGTTTCCGGAGCGGTGTCGGCGGCAAGG
Organism: Myxococcales bacterium; assembly: GCA_023248745.1. Lineage (GTDB taxonomy): Bacteria > Myxococcota_A > Polyangia > Polyangiales > Polyangiaceae > JAHFDX01. The sequence goes on from JAHFDZ010000043.1 coordinate 24,243, forward strand.
CGCACGTGGCTGCTCGAAAGCGTCATGGCGCTTGCGAGCCCTTCATTGGTAACACCTGCGAGGGCAGTTTCGAGCGTATCGGCAAGCGTCAGCGCGTCTTGAAAGCGATCCTCAGGCGCGCGCTGCAAGGCGTGAACGAACCATGCGTCGAACGCCGGTGGCAACCCGGGGCGAATGCGCGAAGGAACTGGAAGCGTACCAGCCGCGATGGCGGCGAAGGTCATCGCGACACCTTGCTCGGTGTTCCAAACAGGCCGACCCGTGAGCAGTTCGAACGCAATGCAAGCGAGGGCCCAAAGATCCGCACGATGGTCGACCGCTCCGTGTCCTTTGACTTGCTCGGGCGACATATACGCCGGCGTTCCGAACACAGCACCTTCACGGGTCAGGCGTGTGGCCTCTTCGTCACCACGAGCGGGCGTATAAAATTTGGCGAGGCCAAAATCGAGGATCTTCGTGATCTCGTGGCCATCTTCCGCAATGGTCAGGTGGATGTTCTCGGGCTTCAGATCGCGATGAACAATGCCCACTTGGTGCGCCTTAACGAGGCCATTTGCACAATCCTTGACGATGCGGGCCACATCAGCCGCTTCGAACAGGCGGATTCGCGCCATGCGATCGTAGAGACTCTCGCCCTTCAGTAACTCCATCGTAATAAAGGGGCGCGCGTCATCGAGCCGGCCTGAATCGTAGACTTCAACAATGTGCGGGCTCTTCACGCTCGCAATCGCCCTCGCCTCTCGAAAAAAGCGTTCTGTCACCACCCGAGAACGCACGAGCTCGGCCGCGAGCACCTTAACGGCGACCATGCGCCCAAGGGCAATGTGCTCTGCCTCATACACCGCAGCCATCCCGCCACGTCCGACTTCACGTATGACGCGGTATTTACCGGCGAGTAATGTGCCGGCTTGAATATGCAGTTCTGGGGCGGCAGCCATAGAAGGGCTCGTGAAAGAGTACGCCGCTTTGCTACAAATCGGCAATCCAACGGCAGTCTCGGGCAGTGCCCCGAGCGTTATTTTTCGCACAAGGGGGGCACATGTCCAGTGAAGCAGCCGATCGATTGAACCATGTTGCGATGGCCATTGGGCACGAGCTTCGCAACGACATGCTGTCTATTTCAATGCACGCACACCTCATCGCCACACGCCTTCCAGGCGATCCGTCGGCAGCCGCGCTGGCTCGATCCGCCGAACGCGCAAGAGCAACCGTTGAGGATCTGGTCGCGCTTGCCCGCGAAAGCAGGGAATTTACACGCACCCCAGTGTCAGAGGCGATCGCGCACGCCAAGCACGAGCTCAAGGCCAACTGGGTCGATCAGTTTCTTGACGATCCGCAGGTGCGTTGCCACGGGTCCCTTCTCGCGCGGGCGATCAGCACGCTCTACCGCAATGCGATCTCCATGACACCAGGGACCGTGACGATCACGACTCGCGTGTCGAGCAACGCGGAAGGAACCATCATTGACGTCGAAGACAGCGGACCTGGCGTAAGCCCATCCGTTACAACGACGCTCTTCGAACCGCTTGTGAGCGCGAGACCCGGCGGAACTGGAATTGGCCTCGCCATGTGCAAGTGGATCGTCGAACTTCACGGCGGAGAGGTTGCGCTCTTGCAAGGGCAGCCACACGCTGTCTTCCGCATCGCTCTTCCGCACGCCTAAGTGATCGCCCATGCTGTCAATCGTCCTTCGTGGCGCGACCACGCATAACCTCAAGAGCGTTTCTCTCACGCTCAATCCCGGCGAGCTTGTCGCGATCACCGGCCCGAGCGGCGCGGGAAAGTCATCGCTCGCGATGGACACGCTCTACGCCGAAGGGCAAAGACGCTTCGTCGAGAGTTTCAGTCCCTATGCGCGACAGTTTCTCGAACGCATGGAACGCCCACCCTGCGAAACACTCGATCCGTTCGCCGCAACGATCGCCGTTGACCGCAGAGCACCCATCAAGTCGAGTCGCTCAACGCTTGCGACGATGACCGATCTCGAGGCCTATCTCGCAGCGCTCTTTGCGTGCGAATCGGTTCCGACGTGCCCCGATTGCGGCATCGGCGCCAAGTTGCGTTCGGCGCGAGACGCCGCCAAAGACGTTCAAAGAAAGGGAGACACAAAGATCACTGTTAGTTACGATTTGTCGTTCAACGATGGCGAGCAATTTCTCGAGATCCGAGATGCACTCGCAAAGGACGGCTACCGACGCCTCTACATCGAAGGTGCGATGCGCGACCTCGATGAGGTCAGACCGAGTGAGGCGCTTGCCGTGGGTGCCAGACCACGCGCGATCGTCGATCGCCTCACGTCCAAGAAGAGCGATGTCGGTCGTCTGCAAGAAGCACTCGAGTCTGCCTGGTCGCGCGGAGCGGGTCGGGCGTATGTGCATGCCGTTGACGAAAATGTAACGACCATTGTTTCGCAAGGCCTTGTCTGTCCAAACTGCGCGCGCACGTTCGAGCCTCCAAAGCCGGCCCTGTTCTCATACAACTCGCCGCTCGGCGCATGCGAATCGTGCAAAGGATTTGGCCGCATCATCGAAGTCGACTGGAACAAAGTCATTCCCGATCCATCCAAATCGATCGCGAAAGGCGCTATTTCGGCGTGGACCGGAAAGACATCGCAGACCGAACGCGCGTTGCTCATTGAGTACGCAAAGAAGCATGCCGTTCCCATAGACGCTCCTTGGAGCTCGCTTAGCGAAGAGCAACGCGCGCGCGTCCTCGACGGTGATGGCACATGGGATGGCGGAAAATTCCCAGGCGTGCGGCGATGGTTCAAGTGGCTTGAAACACGCACCTACAAAATGCACGTGCGCGTTTTTCTCGCGCGATACCGCGACTACGCAACGTGCGGAATATGTCATGGCACAAGGCTGCGGGTCTCAAGCCTCGCCTATCGCGTTGCTGACAAGAATCTTGCCGAATGGCACGCGCTCACCATTGGCCAAGCCCATGAACTATTGTCCAACACGCCAGCCATCGATGGGGGTGGAAAGCGAGCACGCGAAGCGATTCTGTCTCGCCTTTCGTATCTCGAAGCCGTGGGGCTCGGATACATCACCCTCGATCGACAAGCGCGCACTCTGAGTGGAGGCGAAGCGCAACGCGCATCCCTTACGACGGCCCTTGGTGCGGCGCTCACCGGCACGCTCTTCGTGCTCGACGAGCCAACGGTAGGGCTGCACCCGACCGATGTTCCTCCGCTCCAAAGCGTCATGCGCGCTATCGCGCTTGCCGGCAACACGGTGGTCGTGATCGAGCATGATCCCACCATCGTTCGTGGCGCCGATCGCGTTGTCGAACTCGGCCCCGGCGCTGGACCTCATGGGGGTCACATACTCTTCGACGGAACGCCGCACGCACTTGCGAAGCGAGAGGACATCGCGACCGCACGCGCATGGAAGCAAGAAAAGAGTGAGCGATCACCTCGCCCCGCCAAAGCATGGGCGGTGATCGAAAACGCAACCGCGCACAACCTCAAGGGCGTCACGGTTGCCCTTCCGCTCGG
>JAHFDZ010000283.1 GCA_023248745.1 Myxococcales bacterium
CCGGGGAGCACTGGCGGGCTCCTCCTTTGGACGGCTTTCAGACCTGCTTATTAGGCAGCGAGAGCAATTGCGTTATCGTTTGCAATTATGGTTTCCGCGGATTTTTACGTGGGTCAGCGGGCCACGGTACGCAGCAATCGATTCGAAAGGTCTCCGTCGAAACCTGTCGCCCCCTTTTCAAAGAACTCTTTGAAAGTTGCGTCCGATCAGCGCCAAGGTCAAGCCATCCCCGACGGACGGCTTCGTCGCAACGCTTATAGCCGGTCGCCGCGTAGCAATGCGCCAGCCTACACAGTCAACTACCTTAACATACGACGCGATACCCACACGTTGAGCGGATTCAGCGCAAGCAGGGCTGCTGCACCCACATAGAACCGTGTCGAGAAACTCTCGGTCTCGGGCCACACCACGCGCGCGATCACCATGCTGTACACGGGCTCAAGGGTCACCGCGAGCGACACCACATACGGCGACAGCACCGTGAGCACGCGCAAGCTCCACATCCAAGGAATCACGGTGCACGCAATCGCAAGGACAATCAACTTGACGAAATCAGCTGCGGGCACGGCCCAGGGTGCCGCAAACATGGTGGGGTCCCAAAGAAACACAAGCGACGTCGCCGCACAGGCGCTTCCGAGCTCGACAAGTGTGATCATCTGCGGGTCTTCACTCTTCGCAACTTTGCCGTTCATCGTTCCGAAGGCGGACGAAAACAGCGAAGACCCGATTCCCATCGCAAGTCCAAGCGGGCTGCCCAGCCGTTCGAGCTTGAGCAAAAGCAACACACCCACAACTGCAATGGCACCGAACATTATTTCGTAAGTACGGAACTTTCGGCGAAAGACCAGAGGCTCAACAACGGCGGTAAACAGCGCAAGCGTCGATAGACAAAGCACAGCGACTGCAACGCCCGACACCTTGATGCAGCCGTAAAATAAGAGCCAGTGCACAGCCACAAGCACGCCGATGCCCGCCAGTCGAATGAAGCGATCGAGCGGCAGTCGCAGCGGCCTTTTTCGCACGACAAGCGCCGCAAACACCACGGCGATCACGATCGCCGTGCGGTACCAAACGACGGCCGCAGCCGACAGCGTGATGCTCTTTCCAAGGATCGCGGTCAGCCCCCAGAGAAGCACCGTGAAATGCAACATTGCATGCGCACGCGGGCGCGATAGCGCTGCAGCTGCGTTGTCCTGATTCTTGATAATCAACTCAATGTACTAATCCGCAGCTCATTCAAATCGACGTCCGAAAGCACTAAACATGGCCCCCATCGCACTTGGCATGGCGCGTTTGATGCGCCACATCCAACGCGCATCTGCCATGGGCACCACGTAGAGCACGTTGTTTTCGACGCCTCGAAGCGCTTCACGTGCCACACCTCGCGCATCGATCTTTGCGCGTGCCATTAACTTTTCGGCGCCAACCATCCCCCTGGGATCTCCTGAGGTCCGACCCGCCTTCGCGATGTTGGTTTGAAAAAAGGACGGACACAACACCGTGGCACCAACGCCACTGCCGGAGAGTTCTGCATGAATAGACTCGGTAAGCGCAACCACACCGGCTTTGGTCACGTTGTAAGGTCCGAGCTTCGGCGTCGAGACTAAGCCTGCGGCCGAAGCCACGTTCAAAATATGGCCAGATCGATTCTTGCGAAAGCGTGGAACGAACGAGTGACACCCATAGATGACGCCCCACAAATTGATGTCGACAACCCATCGCCAGTCTTCGAGAGGCACGTTGCCAACGGCGCCAGCAACCGCGACGCCGGCATTGTTGATCACAAGATCACTCCCGCCCCATCGATCGTCGGCGAGTGCGGCAAGGCGTTCAACTTCCTCGGCGTTGCGCACGTCGGTCGTTTGAACCACGACATCATCAGCGCCGAGTCCCCTCGCTCGGTTTGCGGTCTCCTGCAGACCCGTCTCGTTGATGTCGGAGAGCAAGAGTTTGCAACCGCGCTCTGCAAGTTCCTCGGCAAACGCACGACCGAGCCCACTGCCAGCGCCTGTAATCACAACCCGGGTGCCTTTGGTCAACTTCATGCGCGGCAACATGACCGAGGTCGAATCCGGGTGCAACGATCGCACGGAAACGGTCGTATTTTCGCGCTCGACAAGACTAACCGGTTCGGCTCAACCTAACCTTTGACCCAGAATGACATTGTCATCTTCGTTGACCATTCATTGCGTCGATACGCGGCATCCTCTCTATGCGGCCGAAGTCGATCTGCGCGTCGCTGTCCTTCGCACGCCACTCGGACTTGCGCGTGAAACCGTCTTCTTTCCCTTTGAGGACGAGAGCCTTCACTTCGTCGCCCTCACTTCGGGACGAGTCATCGGATGCGTGCTCTTTCATCAAAAGAGCGAGACTCTCGGCCGGCTCTTTCAAATGGCTGTCGATCCAACGACGCAACGCTCGGGTGTCGGCACCAAATTGGTCAACTTTCTTGAGCACACAGTTCGCGCCCTCGGCGTGAAGACGGTGAGACTCCATGCGCGGCAAGACGCGAGCAGATTTTATGAACGCCTTGGTTACACGGTTGCAAGCGAGTCCTACATCGAGGTGGGAATTCCTCACCGCGTGATGGTCAAGAATATTTTCTTATTTTGTGCGCCATAGCCTGCCGTGCTCTGACGTGACGCTCGATCGCACCACGCGCTCATGCGAACATCGCACTCATGCGTGCATTGGCTCTTCTGTTCCTCTTCTGCACAAGCTGCCGGACGTCCGCGCATGGTGGCGACGCGGCGTCACCCTCAGCGCCAGCCACAGCAACCATTCCCACCGCGACCAATCATCCCTCCTCGACCTCGCTCGGCCTCAGTCCTCAGGGTGAACGCGCCCTTGAAACGGTCATTTCCGCGACTGGGTACGGGGGCACCGCAACCGGCGCTGCGGGCACACCGACACCCGTTGTTGCCGCGCTTCGCACGCTCTTGCGCGAGCCTCACGCCGCCGCCGCGTTCGAATTCGCGATCGACCACGGCACGCTCCCTGGAAAACTCACCGCGCTGACCGGCCTATGGTCTATTGATCGCGCGCGGTTCGATGCGCGCATAGCGCCATTCAAGGCATCGCGCGAGCTCGTCAACGTACTTTACGATGGCTGCATGCCCGGTGGCGACCCAACGCCCGCTGGCGAAATCGTGGAACGACCGAACGGCGTACGCCTTGGCCCCACAGAGTCACTGTACGACTGGAGCGTGAAGAACCCAGGCAAGGCCGTAACGTTCGATATCGTGGGCGGCGGCTACCCGCTAACATTCAAAGGCCCACCGCCCGTGCAGCAGAAATAGCGTGATACGCGTTCACTTTGTTCGACATGGAGCGGTGCACAACCCGGATGCGGTCGTGTACGGTAGACTGCCGGGTTTTCCTCTCAGCATCGAAGGCCAGGCGCAAGCGCGCGCCACCGCGAGCCACTTGCGCCGTTTGCTCGCAACGTCACCTCCATTCGTTCTCGCAAGCCCACTGACGCGCGCGCAAGACACCGCAGCCATCGTCGCCGACGCGCTCGATGTGCCGGTCCGCACCGACGAACGCCTCGTCGAAGCCGACTCGCCATTCGATGGCTTGCCGCGTCGCTTTGCGCCGATACAATACCTCGCGCGCTATTTCGATCGCGAACGGACTCACCAACACGAAGCGCCTGGAGATGTCGCACTGCGCATGATGCAAGTCACGCGTGAACTGCTCTTGCAGGCAAATTCAGATGTCGTCATGGTATCGCACCAATTTCCGATTCAGATGGCGCGCTTTGGATTCGAACGCCGCATCGACGAACGTCCTGCCTATCTCGTGAAGCGCTTTCCGTTCGTACTCTTCCGCGTGCGATGCACGCTTGCGTCGGTCACGACACTCACATTCTTAGGAAGCGAACGCCCCCCGAAGGCACACTACTGGGAACCGGCGCAACAATAAGTCAACGTTGTTGATCGTCAATTGTCCGAATAATGTGCTCCGCGTAAGTCAAGGGCGACTCCACCCCGAAAAGGCCTAAGGCCGGCAAGGACAATTCTGCCGCCAACGTTTCGAGATCGGTCTTTCGACCTCGCGCCAGAACGCCTTCGATGGAAGCCTCAACGCGACGCACGCCATCTTCATCGGCCATCCAGTCGCCTCCCAAAAGAACGCGACCGCCCTGCACCGAAACGCTCATCGAGCCGATCGCACAAGGCGCTTCGGCGTCAAACCGGTAAGGCCTTCGAAGCTGCGCGGCCGTCGGCGCGGCGCCACATGCAAGCACGGCAGGTACGTTCTCACGTGCGAAGGTCTTCAGATACGTATTCACGATGCTGCGCGCGAGCGCATCCGGATCGCACTTCGAAATGCTTGTGGGCAGCTTGGCGCGAAACGAAGCTCGACTTTCGTTTTGCCACAAAGACCCGCTAAGCGAAATCCACCCTTCAAACAACGCGTGATGATCATCATGAGCAAACCCCACTTGCGCAACTGGGCGACCGCCTAAGCTGAGCCAATCACGCCCAAAGTAGGCCACCGGCCGGCCGCCGTAACTTAACGCCTGCCGAAGCGGACGGACATAACGGTTCAAAAAATTGACGATCGTCGCATCGGCAACGAGCGGGTCTGTTCGTTCAAACGCAAGCCCAACGTAGAGTGCCCTTCCCACTTGGAGCGGCGCGCCGCCAGAAGCGCGAACCAACAAATGGCCATCGCCCGCACCGAAGCGACCGAGGACGACTTCGCAATCTCCGTTCGTTTCGAAAACTGCAAGGCGTCCGCGAGATGGAACGGCGAAGGCCGCATGTCCCCAAGCCACACATGCTCCCAGCGTGACCTTCTCAATTTGGATCGACACACTCATGGGTAACAACTCGCGTCACTTCTTGAGGTAGCGCAAAATCAAGTCGACGGTTTCGTCAACGAGTACGCCGTCCTTCAAGCGGTTCGGATGTCGCAAAACGGCGCCGTGACTCACCATCTCGATCAATGAGGCGATCAAGTCGGCCGCAATTTCGAGATCCTTCGGCCGAAGTGATTCATGACTCACAAGCAAATACTGATGCACGAGCGTGCGCCCGCGCTCTTGTACATCGTCGAATTTCTGAAGCAGTCCGATACGCGGAACTTGCTCAAGCGCTTGATGCAAGATCGGATCGATCTGGTGGGCCTCAATCGTGCGCTTGATGATCGCACGCACCGCAACCTCGAGCGGCACCCCAGCCAGACGCTGTGCTTCTTCCTCGAAGAGCGCACGTATTTCGTCGAAGTGCCGCTCCATGAGCGCCGCGACTAGCGCCTCTTTGCTCGGAAAGTACTGATAGAGGGAGCCAATGCTCACGCCAGCGGCGAGTGCCACCTTATTGGTGCTCATGTGGTCGTAGCCGTCACGCTTCAAAACGCGAGCGGTTGCGTCCACGATCGCAACCACTGTTTCTTGCGATCGCTTTTGACTCGGTCTTTTTCGGGCCGTTGTTCGTGGCCTTGGTGGCATTGAGAGCTCCGGAAACGCGAGTAGAAAATGTGAGCGATAGCTCGCATACTAGAACCTAGCAAACAAGAGGGGTCTAGCCATGAAGAATCCGATTCACGTCGTACGCGCTATCCGAAGCGGACTAATCCTTGCTCGCGATCCGGATCGACTCGACCAAGTATGGGCGTTGTTCGACGCAGCCGCCAAGGCCATGCGCGGTACAGAACTAGCCCAAGCGATCATCGACGGGCTTCGAGAAGATCCACGTGGCGCAAGCGCCTTCGCAGAGCGCCCTCGTCTTGAGATCGATCTCGCGTACCTGCGCACGCTGCCTAGCGGCACGTTGGGACGAGCATTCGCGGCACATATGGATCACCTCGGCCTCGATCCTGCGGCGATTCCGCGGCTCGAAGCCAATGACGAATTTGCTTACTCGATGGCCTATCTCTACGACACGCATGATGTGTGGCATGCCGTCACAGGGTTCGAAACGGACGTTGCCGGTGAGCTTGGCCTGCAAGCGTTCTACTTCGCTCAATTTCCGGCGCGATTCGCTGGTTTCTTGTTGCTAGGTGGTTTTGTGAACACCCTATTTCTTAACTTTGAGGATCGTGACCGACGCATGAACGCGATCGCTCGCGGTTGGCTCCTCGGCAAGCGCAGCGCCGCTCTTTTCGGTGTGCGTTGGGCGGACCTATGGACCACCCCTCTCGACGACGTGCGCGCGCTGCTTGACCTCGACTTGCCCGCTATCGATTCGCAACTTCCACAGTTGCGAAATGCCGAGGCACGCGATCGCGGCAACGGAGTCGACCACGAGATCAAAAAGCTCCTCCCGACCAAGTGGATGCCGGCCAATATTTTGGAGAAGTTCCTGAACGATCGCAACGGCGAGCACAAGCGCATAAGCGCGTGACCCACGCATCGTGCGCGCCGCAAGAACGGCAAGCGCGCCGTAAAGCACGGCGTGCGCAAAGATGTGAAAGGGTTCTGATGCGACCAACGCGCCCGCAACGCCCGTCTGAAACCACCCGTGCCACACGCGCATAGCGAGCACGCCAGCGACACAGAACAAAGCCCAAAGCAATGTCGCGATCCACTTTCTCATCTCGCCATTGTGGCGCGTTCGACTCATGCGGGTGCGCCTTGTGAAGCGAGCGGTCGCCAGCGGCATCCAAGCGGTCGTCAGTTTTTCTTTCGCGACGGTGAGAAGAAACCTTGGTTTTTCTGCGAAACTAACAATGCGTGTCGAGAAACGCGGGTCCGGATTCGCACGTCAATCGCACTCGTTACCAGGGTTTTTCTGGCGCCGGCTGCACATCGCGCTAGAGGAGCGCACATGCGATACGTCGGATTATTTGCGTTCTACACATTTGTAACCGGTTGCGCGGTCGCGCCCGAAAGTGCTCCACCCCAAGCGGACGAAGCCGGTGACGAGCAAGAAGCGTTGTCGCTGGGTCAGAGCGCTGGCTTCTACGTCGCGTTGGGCCGATGCGACGTCACAGGAACCAAGGCGCGGCTCGTAAACAAGAACGACGGAGACGCATGCCTCGGTCCTCTCGCAGCAGCGACCGGTGCAGACGCCGCAACAAAGACGGCACTCTCGACCGTTGGTTCGACGAGCGGAGATTCGCTGTTCAAATCGCAATGGTCATGGGGCACGACCACGCCCGTCACTTCGGTCTTCAAACCAGCAACTTCGCTCTATCGTCCCCTCGCCGATAGCGTAAGCGGCCAGCTCTTTTTTCAAGTAACGGCCTCGAGTTGCAAAACCGGCGCGACGTTCACTGCCGCCCAACTCAACGGCACCCTGTTCACAAACAAATACGGCTACGGCACCAGCGACGTCCGCGTCACTTACGCACGTCCCCTTCCCTCCGGCTGGACCGAAACACGCGTGCGCAACGAAGTCCTCTACGAACAAGCCGCCTTCCGCGGCACCGTCGAACGCCCCACCTTCGACATCCTGCACCCCACCGCCGAACGCCCCCTACTCATCACAGTATTCGACCTACTGCCCGCCCTCCGCACCACCGCTCGCTGCCCCTAAATCCCCC
>JAHFDZ010000284.1 GCA_023248745.1 Myxococcales bacterium
GAGTCCTAGAAGCTAATGGTCGTTGCCGGCTCGGACGATGGCTCGGCGTCGTCTTGCTCGTCATCAAAATAGGGCTCGTCAATTTTCGCAGCGCGTGCGACGCCGCGCAAAATGTAACTCGCGTAGATCGATGGAACGTCGATCCAAAGAGGCAGCCACGGATCGACAAACTCGCCGCGTTCGTTCGTCGATGAAAGCAGCTCGTGAGCACCCATGGCGGGTAGCTCAACCTGATACACCAGAGCGGGCACGGCGGACTCTTCGTCAAAGCGTGCAGCTTCAAACAAAATGGGTTCACCGTACGCCGCAATCACACCTTTGTGGCGTTCGCGATCGAATGAGGCGAGCGGGACGAGCTCCCAACCGGAGTCGACAAGAAGAGGAAAAATTGCGTCTTCATCAACGGGAGAAAAAAGATCTCTCGTTGCTATATTTTCGCCGATTCGATCGAGGCAATTTCGTAACTCACTATGCGCTTTTTGACGGGCTGCACCCAAACCCCAAAACGTCGCAAGCACAGAAGCCATCTCAGCCTCGGTCGAAGAACGCCACAGGCGCTCGTCACGCGACCCGATCTCGATCACACCGCTCTCAAGAACACGTCGCGCCCAGCTCGACGCATCGTCAAGACCTTGCGATCCCTCGCAGGCAACAAACGCGAAGGCGTGCACAAGATGGAGGCGCGACGCTACATAGCGGTGACTACCCAGCGCGCGCACAAGGCGAGCTGCTGCGTCGCCGTCCGGAATATGCAGTGTACACTCTTTCACGAGCGGCCTTCGAGACCGAAAAACTCGACAATTTTTCGCAAAATACGATGCGCCTCACCTTCTTGACTACGCGGATGCAAACTCGCATCGCGGCCCGAAAGCGCAATGTCTAATTCCTCACGCCTCCGTGCGAGCACTTCTGAGAGGTGCTCCGCGATTTCGGGGCGTGCCTTGATGATCTGTGCAAACGCCGCCTTCTCGAGTCGAAAACACTCGACGTCACCTATCGCACGCACGTCAGCGGTGCGTGGCTGCCCCGTCAGCAATCCCATTTCGCCGAAGAAACCTGGCGCGTCGATTGACGTCACGAGGCGAGGCGCTTTTCCTTCGGGCGCTCGAAGGAGCACCTCCACGCTCCCCTTGGCGAGGATGTAGAGAAAGTGTGCTGTCGCTCCCTGGCGAGACACGAGTTCTCCAGCCGCAAACGGTGCGAAATGAAGTTCCTCAGCGAGCGAGCGCCGTTCGTCTTCGTGCAGTTGCGCAAAGAGCTCGACTTGGCGCAGCACATCAGAGCGCACATCAACCGAAGGGCTCTTCGGCTCGCCACTGTCGCGCGAATGCGCAACGCTCGTCGCAGGGCGGGCCAGCGCAATGCCCGCACGCTGGAGTGCAGTAAAGATTCGGATGCGCACTTGCGAAGCGATCAGTTGATCGCGCGTCATGTCGACGATCCAAAATCGAACCGCGTACAGTGTTGCCCCGCTAAGTCCTGGACGCGCGTAGTCGACCACGATGCAATCTGGCGCAGGGCCTCCCGCAAGGCCTTCAATGGCAGCGACTGAAAGTGCCGACTCAACAACGTGAATGACGTCGAGCGGTGAGATCGCGAGATCGACTTGAAATTGGACCTGCAGGCGATGCTGCCTTGGCACCACATCGAGATGGTCAACTTCGTGACCCATCGGCCCCGCTTTGCCTGCAATGATCACCTGAGAACGAAGCAGCAGATCGTTTGGAACGATGACTGTGTCACCATCACGCGTCTCGAGCACAGCGTGTCGCCAACGAATTGTGCGAACTCGACCTTCGAGTGGTCGCTCCCGAGCATCGCCACCCAGACTGATCCAATCGCCGATGTGCGCCGTTCCATCAATCTGCAACGCCACACCACCGAACACGTTCTGCAGCGTATTTTGCAACGAGAACGAAACGACAGTGCCCAGGATTGCGGACGTTGCAAAAACATTTGTTGCGTTGAGCCCGAAGTCGGTGAGCAGCACGCCCGACGTCACCGCATACGCGACCCCCACGATAATATCGCCAACGATTGGCGCCACGGTCACGCTGAGCGCGGGTAGTGCGAGCTCGAACACGAGACCCGCGATCAGATCGATAGCGATCAGAGACTCGACGAGCTGCGCGGTCACGCGTGCGCGAGAACTCCACAACGACAGGCCCGCCCTCTCGAGCGCGTAGCCCAATACGAGCAAGATGAGATCGATCACCAAAAGGAACAACAGGCGGCGCGAACGCCGACGGCGCATCCTTGGTCGCCTCGCACTTGCGATCGCGAACAAGAGAACGAGCGCGGTGAGTAACCCGCTTACCAACACGAGCGCGGACCCGAAAACGCCAATCTATCCAATCGTGCGGTCATGGAAAGATGGCGTCCTTGTTCAAGCCGAAAACGCTTCGTCGAGGAGCATCTTCTGTTCGAGTTGATGACTTGCGTGACTGCCCGTTGCAGGACTTGCACTCTCTACGCGCGAAATGATGCTGAAGGGATGGCGATCGCCGATGAACTCGCCGATGCGTGAGTTCAAAAAATATGCGGCGCCCATGTTCCTTGGTTCGTCCTGCACCCAGACAAGAGGTGTGCCCGGAGCAAACGGCTCGAGCGCTGCGCTGAGCGCACCCGAAATTGGATAGAACTGCTCGAGCCGAACAATCGCGACGTCTGTTCGTCCAAGTTCTTGACGAGTCTGCTCGAGATCGAAGAACACGCGACCGCTGCAGAGAAGGATCTTCTTCACTTGCGCAGGTTCAACGACGTTGTCGGCGAGGACGCGTTGGAAGGTGCCTTTTGTGTAGTCGCTAAGTGGCGAAGTATTCGTGCGCAGTGTGCTCTTGGGCGTGAAGATGATAAGCGGCTTGCGAAGCGGCCTAATCACCTGCCGACGGAGCAGATGGAAGATTTGTGCCGACGTCGTTACGTTGCATACCTGGATGTTGTCTTCGGCGGCAAGCTGCAGGAAACGCTCGATGCGCGCGCTTGAATGTTCCGGTCCTTGACCTTCGTATCCGTGAGGCAACAAGAGCACGAGACCGCTGAGGCGCGACCACTTGTCTTCGGCCGAGACAAGAAACTGATCGACGATGACCTGCGCTCCGTTCGCAAAGTCGCCGAATTGTGCCTCCCACAACACGAGCCCGTCCGGGCGGTCGAGGCTGTAGCCGTATTCGAACCCAAGCGCTCCCGCCTCTGAGAGAGGACTATCGATCACCTCGAAGGCGGCTTGGTCTGGCGACAATTGCGTAAGCGGTTTGTGAATCCGCCCAGTCTCCATGTCGTGCAGAACGGCGTGTCGATGCGTGAATGTTCCGCGACCTGCGTCTTGTCCTGTGAGGCGAACGCGATGCCCCTCCGTTACCAAGGTTGCGAAGGCCAACGTCTCCGCCGTTCCCCAATCGAGGGCTTCACCTTTCTTTGCGCGCTCGTGGCGAGTCTCATGCACCTTGAGTACTTTTGGATTCGCTTTGAAATCCTGTGGCATCGCTGCCATCTTCTTAAGTAACTCGAGAAGTACACTTTCGTGCACACCGGTTTCGACTTCGGGAACGAGCGCATCCTGACCACCGCGATACGGCGCCCACAGGCCACCCATGGCCTCGGGCATCTTGTGGTAGTCGCCCGTTTTTGCCTCTTCGCGTGCCTGATCGAGTGCAGCTTTGCGTGAAGCCGCGATCTCGTCTGCTTGCTCCAGCGTCACCATCCCGCGGCTCGCAAGGTGCCGAACGTAAACATCCCTGACCGTGGGCTTCTTGTCGATCAGTGCGTACATGAGCGGCTGCGTGAAGCGCGGCTCGTCGTTCTCGTTGTGTCCGTACCGGCGGTAGCAATACATGTCGATCACGACGTCTTGTCTGAACCGCTGACGAAACTCTGCCGCGAGGCGCGTGACTTGAATCACAGCTTCTGGGTCTTCACCGTTCACGTGAAAAACCGGAACGCGAAGCATGCGCGTGATGTCTGTACAATAACGCGTGGACCGATAATCACCGGGTAAGGTCGTAAACCCGATCTGATTGTTGACCACGAGGTGAACCGTGCCACCCGTGTTGTAGCCAGCGAGCTGGGCGAGGTTCAGCGTCTCGGGAACGATGCCTTGCCCAATGAATGCAGCATCACCATGGATGAGTAGCGGCATCACGTTTTGAGTGCGCCTTCGATCTTGCTTCGCGCGAACACGTCCTTCGACAACCGGGTTGACGAATTCGAGGTGGCTCGGATTGAACGCAAGGGTGAGATGGACCTTGTTGCCCGACGAAGTGGTGACATCGTTCGAATATCCAAGATGATATTTCACGTCACCGGTGCCTAAGAAGCGCTCCGGACGCTTGTCTTCAAATGCCGCAAAGAGGTCGCGTGGGTTCTTACCCATCGTGTTGACGAGCACGTTGAGGCGACCACGATGCGCCATGCCCAACACAATTTCTTCAACGCCGTGCGCGCCTGCTGCCTCGATGAGCAAATCGAGCATTGCGATCATGCTCTCTGCGCCTTCAGCAGAAAAACGTTTTGAGCCGGAGAAGTTCTTGTGGATGTACTGCTCGAAGATTTCGGCGTCGGTGAGTTTGGTCAAAATACGGATGCACTCGCTGCGATCGAGCGTCAGCCGATTGCGCGTGCTTTCCATTTTTCCTTGGAGCCAATCGCGCATCGTCGGATCTTCGATTTGCGTAAATTCGACACCAATCGAGCCGCAGTACGTTTCTTGAAGATGTCCGATGATTTGACGAAGCGTGGCCGTCGGCGGCAAACCCGCAATCCCCGCGGTGCCAAAAACGCGATCGACGTCGTCTTCGCTTAACCCAAAATTGACGAGATCAAGTTCCGGCGGAGCGTGCGGCGGTTGACCGAGTGGATCGATGTTTGCGAACAAGTGTCCACGCACGCGATACGCGTTGATCATTTCGACCACGCGTCCCTGCAGGACGGCCGCAGGGAGCACTTCTGGCGCGGCACGCTGACCATTTGCGTATGTTCCATTCGCAGGCGCGATACGCGGCACGTCATCGTTCGCTTGCGTGCCACTGCTCGTCGGATCGTGGCCTGGCGCGGGCGTCTTGCCTTCGAAGAATGATCGCCACTGCTCGTCGATCGATTGCGGGCTCTGCAAATATTGCCCGTGAAGTTCTTCTACGTAAC
This sequence comes from Myxococcales bacterium, assembly GCA_023248745.1. GTDB lineage: Bacteria > Myxococcota_A > Polyangia > Polyangiales > Polyangiaceae > JAHFDX01. The sequence continues at coordinate 5,140 of JAHFDZ010000284.1, forward strand.
CGGCGTTGATACCAAACTCTTCGAACATGGAACCCTCATCGACCCTGGCCTGAACCTCAGACCCGAAAGCCTATGTATCTTAGGATCGGCTGCCCCTAGGTTGCGAGTCTTTCGACCGCGCAGAGCACGATCATGAAGTCGAATTTCTCAGCGCGACTATCGCACACCTTCTTCACCGCGACGGCACTCAAACTGGCGCCAAAACTCGTTGGCGTCCACGTCGCAGTGCGCCAAAGTGATGGATCGATCCGCATCGGGCGAATCGTCGAGACAGAGGCTTACTGTGGGCCCACCGACGCCGCATGTCACGCGCGATTCGGATTGACGTCACGAACGAAAGCGCTTCTTGGCGCCGAAGCGTGTGCATACGTATTTCTCGTTTACGGGATGCACTACTGCTTCAACGTCGTGTGCGGCGGGCTAGGGCAGGGGCATGCGGTTCTTGTTCGCGCGATCGAACCGGTCAAGAACATTGACCAATCAACGAACGGTCCGGGCAAAGCTTCACGTGCGCTTGGAATTGATCGACGCCACAACGGCGCATCACTCCTCGGCGACTCGATTTGGCTGGAAAAAGGCAAAGCGCCGAAATCAATCACGACTTCGGCGCGGGTAGGGGTCTCCTACGCAGGCAACATGGCCGACCTGCCCTGGCGGTTCTTTGACGAAGGGAGTCCTCACGTATCGCGCCCCGCGCGCAAGCTCATTGGCCGCGGGTAGCAAAAAACTCAGTCGTCTTCGTCGTCTTCTTTGAGTTCGTCGAGCTCTTCGTCCTCGTCGTCTTCGTCATCATCATCGAAGTCATCATCATCGTCTTCTTCTTCTTCTTCTTCTTCGGCAGCGGGATCGTCGTCGCCGGCCGGTCGCTTCTCGAACTTGATGTCAACGCCCACGTCGCCAAGCTGCGTATCGAGCAGCTCGACTAGTTCTTCGACGTCGTCGCCGCCCCACTCATCGAGCAGGTCCGTCAAGAATTCGAAAAAGTCGCCGCTATCCAGGCGGCGCTCGATCTCTTCGACCTGCTCTTCCGTGAATGCCTCGAGGATGTCTTCGCGCAGGGTCTCGGTATCACCTTCTTCGACTGCGTCCTGGGCGGACAGTCGAATCTGACGAATAGCGCGCTTGTCGAGGTGAATCTCCATCGATGTCTCCATGCAGCGCAAAGTGTGTGTGCGCCACCTATCAACCGGCGAATACGCGAAGGACGTTTCCGATGTCAAGGTATCGACGCACTGTGGTTGCGAGAGATGAAAATGAGGCTCGCAATTGCCTCATGTTCCAACACGTTTTAGAAGCTAAATAGGATCATGATATGTTACATTTTGAACTCGCCCCAAATCGGCCAGCTGCGATACGCTTAGCAAGTGCGACTTCTGGTGCCTTTCACATTTGCAATGCTCACCGCGAGAATTGCATTTGCCGAAACTACACTGGTTCAAACCGCGCAAATTGCGCAACGAACCGAGCCCAACGTCTTTCAGTTTGGCATTGCTATCGCAGGTAAGTTTGCGTTGAGCAGCCCTTTTTGTCGCAGCGGCACAACCTGCGTACTCGGGTCCGGCGGCGGAATCGCGGCGCGCTTTGGCCATGTATTTCGCGAGCGCTGGTACATCGGCGGCGGCTACGATTTCTCGAAACACGACGCGAGCTTGCTCTACCGACTTGGCATCCTTCAACAGGTTCGGGCCGATGGGCGCTACCAATATCCATTGGGGAAGGCCTGGTTTCTCGTCCCCTTTTCCTCCTTGGGCGTCAGTGGATACGGCAACGAGTGGACGATTGACACGTGGGGGCCTTCGCTCACCGTCGGAACCGCCGTTGAAGCGCACGTCGCAAATTCGGTCGTTGGCGTGGGATTTTCTTGGCAAGGCATCTACTTGCAACGCCTCGCCAACCCAGGACAACCAGGAGAGTTCTTTTCGGCGGGCTTCCCGCAGTTTTTTAGCCTGGAGCTGCGCCTCGAATCGACAGAGCGATTTTAATATCGAAATAGATCGATCGTAGGTACATTTACGAACCAAGAAATGCCGCAGCAAGCTTGACGGGGCGGGTGTCCATGATGTCCCATCCAAGACGCGTTGGTCTGCTCATCGTGTGGCCGAGAGAACCCGCAGCACCTCGTATTCTGCCAAGAATGTGGGCACCGGCTTGCGTCAAAAATTGCGACAGCGCCAACGGCAACGGTGCAACTTGTCAAGCATGTTGTCCGTCCCGTTGCGCCGACCTTTGATCTTCCGGCGAAGAAATCAGAACCGGGCAAGCCTGACCTTAACGCGACGTTCATCACCAAAGCGCCGATCGAGTGCCTCAATTGTTTTTCGGTTAACCAGCCGCACCTT
>JAHFDZ010000285.1 GCA_023248745.1 Myxococcales bacterium
CACGCACAACCGCAGATCCCCCACCGTAAAGTCCAGCACTCCCAGCACTTCGCCCGTCCGAGGGCCAAACGGCACCCACAACCGCAGATCCCCCACCGTAAAGTCCGGCACTCCCAGCAGAACCGTGCCTCCCAACAAAACAAAACGGAAAGGCCCCACCACACGCTTCCACGCTACCGTTGCTTCCTCTCGGACCTGGCGGGGTTCACGCTTCCACGTCGGCAGAGCCACAGAGCACGAGACCCTACTCGTCATCGGTCGATTCGTCGAGCGGAAACCTTGGCTATCGCACTTGCGCCCACGTTGGTTCGTGGCAAACCCGAGCGCATGAGCGTCGACCTCCCGGTGATTGATCTAAGCGTCTATCTCAAGAGTGGCGGCAAAGAAGGTGGCGACACTTGCGAAGCAATCGCGCGGTCACTGCAGAAAAACGGAATCGCAATCGTGCGCGACCCGCGGCTACCAGAGAATTTGCCACGCAGATTCGCCAGCCTCATGGAGCGCTACTTTGCGCAACCCGACGCACTCAAGGCGCCCGATGCACGGCCTAAGATCGGCTACCAAGTGGGCTGGACGCCGTCGTTCATCGAGCGCGCAAAAGCCCGACCCGACGTCGTCGCCAAACTCTCAGAAGGCCACAAGCCTACGCCGATCACCACGGCCGATCCGAAAGAACGTTTCTTCGCAGCCATTGGTAAGAAGCCGCCCACGACTCGGTTCGACTGGCTCAACGCCGAACCTGTCATGCCGGCTGCGTTTCCGGAGTGGTACGACATCACAGGCGCGTGGAGCACCAACATGGTGTGCACCGTGCACACGCTGCTCGAGATGGCGGCGCGTGGCTTCGGCGAACGAAGCGATCTCTTTACGAGCTTTCTCGAATATGGACCGCATCTGCTCGCACCCACTGGCAGCAACCTTGCGAAATACGGAACACCAGGCACCGTGCTGGCGGGATTTCACGACGACCTCAACTTCCTAACGGCGCACACGCAATCGAACTACCCGGGCCTTCGCGCGTGGACGCGCGAGGGCGAGAGTTTTTTCGCAAAGGTGCCCGAAGGGTGCATCTTGGTGCAAGCGGGCCAGCAGCTCGAATATGTAACCGGTGGTGCGGTATTGTGCGGCCTCCACGAGGTGCTCGCAGTCGAAGCCGCGCAAGAGAAGATTCGGACCGAGATCGCACAAGGGCGAGCTCCGTGGCGCATTTCATCCACGCTTTTCGCGACCGCAAGCTCCGACGAGAGGCTTTGTCCAGTCGGAAAGTTCGCAACGGATGAGGCGCTCGCAACGTATCCGGGCATCCTCGCGGGCGATCAAGTTGCACGTGAGCTCGAAGCGATCGAACTCGTTCGAAACTGAGAAACTTGCGCGACGCGGGCGAATCCCGAATTCTTCATAGACCGCGCTTCTTGAAAAGGGTCCCGGCCAGGAGGGGAATCATGCGTAACACCATGCGTTACATTTTGTGGAGCTTCGCCGTGCTCACAATCGCTCGCACCAGCGGAGCCGTAAGCCAAGACGATGACCACAAAGGCAACGTCGTCGAAAAGTGCGGCGGCGATCACGTGCGCGCGGGGTCGCCAAAAACAAAGAAGCGCACGAAGAACGCGCCCCACGCCTCAGCAACCAAAGCCGCCAAGTCACCAAACTACAGCGTGACGACCGACTCGAAGTATCCAGATATCGCGATCGTGACCGAGGGCACCACTGCGCTCATCCAAAGTGACAACATCGACATCTGTACGGCGGGCGAAGCGTTCTACGCCAAGTTCAAAGACAATCGCGACATGCTCTTCGTCTTTGCGCAGAGTGAGGCAAAAGATCTCGCGATCGGTTACAATGCCTACTACCAGGGCTACCGTAACTTCGTGAGTGGCATTGGCCTTTCGGTCGACGGCAAGGACACACCGCTCGAAACCGTATGTGGCTCCGAGAAGCGTTTGCTCGGCATCGCCAACATGAACAGCACCGAGAAGTGGAAGCCGTGGGCCGCACCGTTGCTCGACACTTGGCCCCTCGGCGTCATTGCGCACGAGATCGGTCACCAATGGATCAGTTACTTGACGAGCCCTGTCAAAGGAAAGACCGAAGATGGCAAGACCGTTGAAGTCACCCTTGGCAGCGATTCTGAATCGTCGAATCGCGGACACTGGCGTGAGCTCGTGCACACAAGCGCCTCGATCATGTACGGCAATAGTTGGCTTGGCGTGCCGCTCACGAAAGAGAAGTGGGTCTCGACATTATTTCCACGCGAGTTCACCAAACTCGACAAGTACTTGATGGGCATCGACGACGGCTCGGACATCGGCAACCTGTTCGTGATCGAGGCAGACAAGTCGAACATCCCAAAGCACTACGCGCGACCTGGAAATACGGCGTCGGGCATACGCGTCGACGTCACCATCGAAGCCATCAAACAGAGCTATGGAACGCGTGCCGAGCACTACCCTTCGGGAGGCCATGGCAACAAGAAAACGTTCACCACGGGTTTCATTTTGGTTGTGCCGAAGGGCGAAAAGATCGACCCGAGCGCGCTCAAGGTTGTCGAGTACTTTCGCAAGCGCATCCCCGAAAAGATGAGTGGGGCAACCGACGGCGCATTCACATTCACGACGGACATCAAGTCGCGCTGAGAGCCGCACACCAGGAGGAAAGTGAACGCTGCCGAGAGGTTGCAGAGGGACAGTTGAGGGGAGTAGCCTCGGCAGCGTTCGAGTCGAGTCATTGCAATCGATATGCCGCAATGTGGGCAGATTGCGCACGCCACGATTCGGCGGAAATTCGCAGCGCGTGAGGCGCGACAACCACCCCGTTCGCAACGCCTGCGACATGCCGACGCCGTCGCCGACATGCCGCCCACCCTAAGAGCACCGAAACAGCGAACGCTTGCCTTCGAGCCGGAGGTAGGTAGATTTCCGACAACCTTTCGGGCGTCGTCTAACGGCAGGACAGGAGATTTTGATTCTCCTTATCGAGGTTCGAATCCTTGCGCCCGAACCCTGCGTCCTGAGGCGAAGCTCGAAAGCCTCTGGCCGGAACTTCTGGCCGGAACTTCTGGCGCGCCCGAGGGTCTCATCGATTGGTGCGTGGCATTGCCATTGTGGAAGAGGCGGAACGTCGGGCACCATGGGCCGCAGTGACTGACGCGAGCGAGCCCGATGCTCGATTTCTTGAACGTTTGCTCGCGCGTGATGAACACGCGTTCAATGAGCTTGTTACCGAACATCAGGGACGGGTGCTCGCGCTCACAACCCGCTTGCTCAGCAATCCGGCCGAAGCCGAGGAGATCACGCAAGAAGTCTTCATCCAAGTCTTCAAGGCCATCGACTCATTTCGCGGCGAATCGAAACTGTCGACGTGGATTTTTCGCATCGCGGTGAATCTATGCAAAAATCGCTACAAATACCTTCGCGTTCGCAAAGCAAGTGAGCAACAAGAACTCGATCCCGAAACCGATCAGAGCGCGCACGGAAGGGCGCCGATGGCGGCAGTTCCACGTCCTGACGAAGTGGCTTCGGGAAAACAGATTGAGCGAATCGTGCAGCAGGCGATCGCCCAGATTGATGACACGTTTCGCGAGTGTCTGATTCTGCGCGACGTCGAAGAGCTGAGCTACGAAGAAATCGGCGAGATTACGGGCCTTCCGCCAGGAACCGTCAAGAGTCGGATCTTTCGTGCAAGGGCTATCCTTCGCGAACTCGTTGAGGCGGCAATGGGAGAGAAGTTGAAATGATCCACGACAACGAACCCGAAGAGAAAGAAGACGAGAAGGAAGAAGACTCCGCCGCGATGCGCGCGCTCCTGAACCGCGCTCTCGCGTCGCCGAAACAAGACGCCGTGGTGCTCCCCGAAGTGCAACGCAAGCTCAGAGAACGATCACGCGGCAAGTTCTACGGCACGTCGTGGAGCGCATCACCACCCAGCAAAGTCGCCATTGTGATCGCGATTGTCATGCTCGTCGTCGCGACCATTGTGGCGTGGGTCTTGTCGCCGCGACTGTGACGAACCGATTCGCGAACCCGAAGGCCGCCTATGAGACCTGAGCACGCGCCAAGATGGCCGTGATGTTGTCTGGACCGCCGTGATCGTTTGCGTGATTAATGAGCCGCAACACCGCCGCGTGCAGATCGGGAGCCGAGAGGATCACGTCGAGCATTTCGCGCTCCGGCACCGGTCCGGAGAGACCGTCGGAACAGAGCAGGAACAAGTCGTTGTGGCGTGCCTGTTCAAACCGCGTGTCGACCTTGACCGCGTCCTTCATTCCAAGCGCGCGCACGATCACGTTCTTGTGCGGAAATGACGACGCCTCATCTGATGTCAGATTTTTCACGCGTACGTAGTCGTTTAGCAGTGAGTGGTCTTCGGTCAGCAGTTCGATTTGACCATCGCGAATGCGATAGAGCCGGCTATCGCCGACGTGCGCAATATGCACACCATCGCGCACCCCAAGCATGCACACGATGGTGGTGCCCATGCCCTTCTGTCGAGCCTCCCGTTGCGCGCTGTCGTAGATGCGATGGTTCGCAAACTTGACGGCCGCAATCATGCGCTCTTCTTCGAGGCGACGCATTCCATCAAGTCGGCACGGCCAATTCGTCTCGGCGTCAGTCCAAGGGGCTTTTCGAAAATACTCGCGCACGCTGAACACCGCGAGGCGACTCGCCACCTCGCCTGCTGCGTGTCCGCCCATGCCGTCCGCAACCACGCAGAGTTGCGACTCATCAACAACCGCAAACGCGTCTTCGTTGTGATTGCGTTTCGAACCCACGTGGGTTTCGCCAACCGCTTGCAATCGCATCATTGCGCAAGTCCCGCGAGCAACATCATGACCGATCGTCGCAAGCGGGGTCTTTGGTTGTCAATGAGACACCGACGAACCCCCCAACGGAAAAGCACCGAACGCCGCTTTGATGCCGTTTATGGCCGTTGTTTCATCGACTGCAAGGGCGTCCTTTTTGGTCGTGAGCTTGCCAAGCTCTTCTTCGACGCGAACCAACCGGGCAGCAAGCGCTCCGGGCGCGGGGCCTTTGAACGCCACAATGTGTTCGTGCAAGCGAGTCGAATCGGCCGTCAGTTTCGCGATTGCCGCTTCGCAATCTGTGCGCCGCCGCCGAATTTCTGCTCGCACTCGCACGGCCGTTGCAAGTTTCTCGAGAGCTTTCGTGGTCACATCGTCATTAAAGTTGACCTTCTGCCATTCGCTGACGCGCTCTTCCGAAATGGCGTCGACATCAAACGTTTTGACGAGCGGATACATCTCGTCCACGCTGCGTTCCGACTCGCCCTTGGGAGGAACGTGAAACCACATCTCGAGGGTTCCGTCTTGGTAGTCCAGCCGGTCGGGTCCCGTCACTGCGGCATTGCTACCGATTGCGATGGCAACCACTGCGTCATGAGTTGTGACGTACTGGCTCTTGAAGGTGTGTAGCGTCGTATTGGTGACCTCACCGATTTCGCGCAGCAACGTCCCAGCGCGATCATTGCGAACGATGCGTTTGAGCACGTGCTTACTGTTCGTGAGTTTAGTCGTGCGTGAGAGCGATCGGTCGTCGGCAAAAAAGAGCCATCGTTTCTCGGCGGCACGCATGCGTTGGAGCACGACCTCTCCAGAGAATCCATTTTCCGAAAAGACGGAGACAGGTCCCTCGGGCCATTCATAACCACTGTCGTTACGAATAGGCAGGCCTACGCGCGCTTCGGTCCCGTCTTCCTTAAAGTAACTCGTTTGATCAATTTTCACGTCGGCACTGATGAGCGGCACCGACGCCGAATGGTGGGCCCTCAAGTCGATTCGATCGAACACAGGATAGGTCGCGACAGCCACACCTTGCTGCGCGGGCTGCACAGGAAAAGCCGCCAGATCGCCGATCGAAAGGTCATCGCGCGTCGCAGCGACACTCGTGCCCTCTTGGTGCACTCGAGAGGAAACTCTGGCGCCATATCCGGCGCCACGTCCGATGCTGCCGTACGAACCCATCGAGACGCCTTCGCCTCGGCCGCCGCCTCCTTCTCCGCTGCCAATGAGCCCCAAGCCGCCTTGGCCATCGGACCACATGGCGTCCGCCGAGCGATTGCCAAGTTGGGGAACCGTAAACGCCTGCACCGTCGGCGTCTCTAAGGCACGCTGAGCAAATCTCGGCGCCGCGATCGGATACACGAACGAATCTGGACGTCCGGTTGCAAGCTCGACGCGAACGTCCGTCCACGCTTCATCACTCGCGTTGTGAATCAACGCCCAACCTTGAAGGCGCCCCAGTCCCTTCTTGCCGAGGACAAGTCGGTAACTGGCCCGCCACAGTGGCGCCTCTGAAATGTAACCGATCGTTACATCTTTTCCTTCCGCGAGAAGCTCAAGCGCCTGCGAGACCGATGCGTTGTCTGCCGCAACCGACCCCAACGCCGTTCGCAGACGCTCTGCGTGGATCGGGTCAGACGGCGTGATGGCGCGTATGTCAATTGACTTGACAGTTCGCAACGCACCTTCATCGGTCATGAACGAAAGATCGAAGCCCTCCGTCACGTCCTTTTTAGCCGGCGTGCGCACCAAATCAACGATGCGACACGAGAACGTCCGCTCGCGCGTCTCGAGCTTCACCTGCGCGCCGCGAAGGCTTTGCGCCAAATCGGCCATTGTCACGGGCGCTTCGGCTTCTGGCAGATGCGCGAGCGATCGCGCAAGACCCGGACTAATGCGACTTGGAAATGTAACTGCGCGCGTTCGAGCATTCTCGGAATACACAACGAGCGACTTCAACGCGTCGTCGAGGTGAGAAGCAGGCACCGGCAGCACTGTGCGCTTTCCCGCCTCGAGCCTTCCGGAGCGTTGAAAATACGCAACGCCAGTTTCGTAGAAGCGCACCTGACGGAGCGGGAGCGTCGGCGGAGGCGCACTCGAGTTCGCGCAACCGATCAACGAGAGGAGGAACAGCGAGCGAGTTTTTCCCATGCTCTCGTGACACGGCGAAACCCACATCGGTTCCTTATGCTGAGCGCGCCCATCGATTTTTCGCGCGCGCTACTTCACTTTTGCGCTGTCGCTAGATCGAGCACGACCCGACGGCGCAGATGCAGCTCGATAAGGCGACCGTTGCGCAGAACAAGTACGCGCGAGCCCGTTGACTGGCCGAACGCCGCTTGCTCGTCGAGCGTGAGGAGGAGGTCGCCACTCTGGATTCCTGCTGCCGAACGCGCACGCGGGCGCGTTTCGACAACGCGCATGGCCACAATCGTTTCACTTTCGACGCGCTGGCAGGACACGGTGACGGTCTCACTCTCAAGCGCAACTGCGGGTGCTGGCGGCTCGTGTGTTCGGCCGTAGATACGAACATACTTACCGCTGCGAAACGCGAGGAGGCCGGCCTTGCCGTCAGCTTCCTTGACGATTGCTTCGAGGCGCTTGGGATCGATCACCATTTCGGCGCGGACCGCGAAAATGACGTCGCCGATGCGCGCGTCGTACGGCGCGAGCCA
>JAHFDZ010000286.1 GCA_023248745.1 Myxococcales bacterium
CGATTGAACGTGAACGGCGGCGCGATCGCTCTCGGTCACCCACTCGGCTGCACCGGCGCAAAGCTTGTTGCAACCGCGCTTCACGAACTCAAGCGCCGCAAGGGTCGCTATGCGATCGTGTCGATGTGCATCGGCGGCGGCATGGGCGCGGCTGGGTTGGTTGAGTTGATTTCGTAGGTCGTACGGAAAGTTGACGAATTGAGCGGCGCGTTCTCGAAAGGGGCGCGCCGTTGTTCGTTTGTGTTTCGAATGGTGCATCGAACCGCGTGCCTACACGTCTAAGGCAGAGGTGGACGTTCGGCCTTTTCAACTCTCGTTGCTTGCTTTGCTTGTCGCGTGCGATGCCTCGCCAAGACGACATGCGGCGCAGGTGCGGGCACCGGGCCCGCCCGCGGCCGTGCGCGAGATGACTGTGCCCCCTCCGCCATTTTCGCCAGAGTGCGGGCCGCTGCGCGGTTCGAGCATTCGCCTCGCTGACGTCACGACCCCACTTCAGCTCGTAGCGCCAGTCAAAAAAGCAGCCCACGGGCCGTTGCTCCCAACGAAGCAATTGAGAACAGTGCATGTCACCGTTCACGACGGGAAGGCGCACCACCAAAAGTCCGTTCGCCTTCTGGACGAAGCACACCGTCTCAAGAGCGACGGACTCTGCTTGCTAGAAGCGATCCTCCCCGAGCTCCCCTTTCATCTTGCTCAAGCCATTAGGGCATACATCGCGACCCCCTATTTTGATCGTCCGAAAATAGCGAGCGCGCTCACGCAGACATTAGCTGAGGCCGACGAGGCTAGCCCCTCGCCGAACCTTGCGCTCATGCGCGCGGCGTTGCTGATTGACTCAACGCCATCTGACGCAGGCAAGGGTATCGCGCTCCTCTCTCGTGTGCGCGCCGAGGCCCCTCACGACTCTGCCGCTCAATATTGGGCCAACTACTTGCTCGCCGGTCCAGGTCATCCGCCTTTCCTAGAGCGCGCAGCATTTCAGCACGATTTGAACGCGCTCGATCCGCGCAACGAGCCAATGAGGTTCTACCCGCCTTACCCGCTTGCTTTCAGTGCCTACAACTTCAACCTTGCGGACCAAGTATCAGCCTCAATACTTGCAGAGCCTCTGTCTTGGGCATCGGCCGATGCCGTGTGGACGCTCGGACTTTTCTTCGCGTTTAGAAATGAGCTCGCGCGAGCGGCGTTTGCATTCAAGCTCGCGGCGCAGCTTGATCCGCAATTCCGTACCAAGGCCTTACTGCAAGTCGGAGCCATTCATGCCCATCAACAGCAGTGGCAAGCCGCATTCGACGCCACCTACGAGGCCGCCGCGCAAAACGATCTTGCTGCCGTGATTTCATTCGAAGCGTTTGCTTCAAGACTTGCGGTCTCGGCAGCTCGCGTGGGCCCCGATGCAACCGAGAAGCTCTTTGCGCTGCCCCAGTCAATCGCCCCATACGTGTGCGATGCTCTCGCAAAAGAAGCCGCGCGCGTAGTCAATCTCGAACTTGCCGAACGTGCGTGGCGCAGCGTGCCCGAGAGCAATCAACATTTCGCAATTGGCGCTAGCCAGAATCTGATCCGCCTTATCATGCGCAAAGATCGCCATGGTGGTGCGGAAGCCATTCGTCAGCACGACGCGAAGTTCGCGCCAGGTGGTGCGTGGCAGTCCTGGTGGGATGGGCAGCCGCCCAGTTCTGCAAAAGGGGCAGCCTACGACGACCTGCGTGACGGCCATGCGTTTCCGGCCGTCGGAAAGGAAACGGAGGATCGCATAAGAGTAACCGTGGCGGCGTGTGAGTCGACTCTGCGTCAACTAAGTCGATTCAGAGGCCGAGTCACCATCGAAGTGTTTGCGGATGGCGCAACGTCGGTGCGAACCGACAAACCCATCGATGCATCACTCAAAGAGTGCTTCGAGCGCGAGGCTCAATATGTATTCCGCTTTGCAGGCGAAGGCGTGAGCGCCGATCTCAGTGTCACCGTCCCCCACCGCCTCTAACCACGCCAGGCCCAACAACAAATGCCACGCAAGTTCAAAGTTCGGATGCTACGCCCAGACGGGCCAGTCGTGGCTTGCTCTACTCGCCTTCGGGGTCACTCTCCGAGTTTGCGGTAGCGTATCGATGCGGAGTGGAGCTCACGTTGCGATGCAGCGCTAAGCTCCGCGGATGGCGCGCGAACATGTTCGTGTCGAATAGGCCTTTGAGGCACCAATGATTCGTTCAGATAGCCTCATTCGTGCCCTCAGCGAAACCGACGCAAGCGCGTATCGAACGCTGCGTGCTCGCGCTTTCGTCGAAGATTCCGCATCGTTCAGCGAGAGCGCGGAGGACGAGGCCCATCTTCCGATCGCGCACTTTCAGTCCCTAATCGGTAGCGGCGACGAGCACGTCACCTTTGGCAGCTTCGACGAAGGTCGGCTAAACGGCTTTGCGACGTTCAAGCGCGACAAGCGATCCAAGGCGCGGCACAAAGGTTTCCTTCACACGATGTACGTGGAGCGCGAGTTCCGCGGTAACGGCATCGCGAGTCGGCTCCTCGCGATGCTCGTCGATCACGCTCGTTCCCTTCAGGGCCTTGAGCAGTTGCACCTATGGGTGCTCAATCCAGAAACGTCAGCAGCGCGCAAACTCTATGAACGCGCAGGCTTCGTTGCGCAGGGAATGATCGTCCGGTTGACCTCATAGTCGACGGCCGCTACATCGACGCCGGATACATGGTGCTGACGTTGACGGCACCCTAACCACTCAACGCACCGCAGCACCATTGAGCACAACATCAATCACCATCTTCACGACCAACGCGCGATGCCCAACGTCGGCAATGCCAAGACCGGTGACCCTCGCACGATGCGCGTCGGCCTGAAGTAGACCCGACAGCGTAAGGTAGATGAGCGACGCAGGAGCGATCGGCGGCAAGTCAGCTCGAATGAAACCCGCTTTCTGCGCAAGCTCAAAAAAGACCGCAAACCGCGGCGTGAATTCGTAAAGTAACTTTTCTATTCCCGGTCCCCATTGATCGGCCACCTCGAGATCGCGTAGCAAAATGTTCACAACGTCGCGATGCTCGACGTGTACATCAAAGAGATCCGTCACAAGCATCTCGAGGCGAACGTGAAACTCTTCGCGCGATTTCGGAACGACAAGATGCTTGTCGATCGCACGCACCCTCAGCTCGCCAAACCCTTTCAAACACTCGCGATACAGCTCGAGCTTTCCACCAAAGTGGTGGTTAATCATCGCGGGGCTCACGCCAGCACTCTCCGCAATTTCTGCGACCGACGCCCCAGCGAGACCGTGCTTGGCAAAGAGCACACGAGCGGCCGTGACAAGCTGCGCGCGCGTCCGTTCTGAGGAGCGCTCTCGCGGAATCGGCCTCTTGTTTGGAGCGCTCTTCCTCACGACGCCTGGCGTTCTATCACGGTACTCCGACGCCACGAACGGACGAATAGACCGGCTTCAACCCCCGCGACGACAATCACCGATACCCCCAGGGCGAGGGCGACACTTGCTAACCCTGAAGGCATCTGTGTGCTTGGAGCAAGTGAAGTTGGGAGGTGCGCCATCGGCCACCCAAGCACGACGAACGCGGCAGCAGCACCTCCGGTCATGGCTGCTCCAGTGATGTGGATCACGTACTCAAGCGGCGGAAGCCCTCCGAGCTCTTTTCGACTCGATGGCTCACTGATCGCGTCGCCAATGTTGTTAAGAAAATCGAGAACCAAGAGGGCGCAGACAAGCCAGTACCATCCTCCGTGTGGATCGCCACGCGAGAGAATGATGGCCACAGATCCGATAAGCGCGCTTCGAAGTAGGTGTGTCATCTCCTCGATTCGAGACTCGGGTCGCTCGAAGAGACGAAACTTGAGTGTGTGAAAGTAGAACGAATCGAACGCGCCCAGAGGACTCGCTACAAGAAGCATCGACAGGGCGACAACGTTCGCATTCACGAGTGCGCCTCGCCGCCGGTCATGCCAAACTCTGCGCGCACATCGTCAAGCGACCTTACAAGATACGGTCGCCAATCAACGCCCACGAAACTCTTCGACCGACGACCAAGCAGCCAGCCACGGGTGATGGCATCAAGACGAGCGGTGCGATCTTCATAAGAATAGAGAACGGTGTTGAGAAGGATTGAGGAGAGAACGAGGAGCGGCAGGTAGCTCCTCGATTGCGCCAGGAGAAATGCTTGCACCCCAGCCTCCCCGGCCGGATCGGTTTCGAACCCCGTCAGCACGTGCCAGAGATCATGTGTTTCGTAAAAGTGGGCGATCACATAGTCAATATCGTTGAGCACTTGTCGATTCGGAATCGACTCTGGTGACAACCCGCGCTGCTGGAGAAACCTTGCGTATGCACCACCGAGCGTTGATTGACCAAGCGCAAGCATTTCCTCCATCTTGAGACGACCAAGTCGGTGCCTTTGGACGAGCGCCGCGCGACCGACCGGTGTGCGAGCAAAGTCGCCTAGGACGGCTGCCTCCTCCTCTGCTGAGCGCAGCTGTGTGAGCTCATCCTGAAGCGCAAACACCTTGTCGAGGCGAGCGAGATCGCGAGTGAGCAGCCCCCATTGAAAAAGTACGCGAGCAATACGAAGCGGGCTTCGAGTTGGCGTTTGATTGCGATTCATACCTTCATGCTGACACGCTTCCAACGCATGTCAAACGATCATTTGATTGTAGCAATTGCTAGTTTAGTACGAAGAACGCGCTGCTTTGGGGTCAAGCGCAGCGTCATCAACACGATGTTCAGTTACACGCGCTCGGATTCTCTTTTGCGCACTTGCCGCTCACGCACGAAGAGCCCACGTCGCACGGCCCATTGGTACCCCCACACGCGGCACCATCGCTTGCGGGCCCGACACACTTGCCGTCATCGCCGCACTCGCCACCTTCGCACTCTTTGGTCACGCCACATGCCGCGCCCACTCCTACGTAACTGAACGCGTGACATTTGCTGTCTTCGCCGCAGTTGAAGCCGAAGAAGCAGAAGCCACCGGGGCATGCCGTGCCCTCACCCTCTGGGGCTTGCGCGCACTTTTTGTCTTTGCCGCAATACAGGAACCACTTGCATCCGCTGTTGCCGCAGGCCTCGCCGACATCACCTTCGACCGCGGGAACGCACACGTTGGTATCGTCGCAAGTCAGACCTGGATCACAGGACAACTCGTCGCATTTTTGGCCCTGGCCGACGGTGTTGTCGCAAACGCCGCACGTGTTTCCGAACTCGCGATTGCAGACGAGGCTCTTGCACTGGCTATCGTCGCGACATGGCTCGTCTCCGGCGCGCGAGCCTGGAGGCGTCGTGCACGGCTCTTCTGAACACTGCTTCGACGCTTCGTACTTCTTTGCACACGCCTCGAGCCCACCTTTTGACTGATTGCCGGGTGCTTGGGCAAGGACCACGCAATAGTCGACGCTCTTCTCGCGCAGTGCGGTCGCGCGCGTGTCACTTCGTTTTGGAACGCCGCAGCGGACAAACCAATCGGTGCGAGCGTCGTACCAATGGGCGCACAACGAGCGAAGGTCTCCGTCGCTTCCGCCATCGGTTGACGTGGAATCGGCAACGTTCGCGTCCGCCGCGGATGCGTCTGCAACGCCGCCATCGGGTGTGCCCAACGGTGGCGAGCTGCTCGAGGAACAAGCCGCCGCAACGCAGCTCAAAGCGAAGAAAATGAGAGCTTTGTTTGGCACGGCGGGGTCGATACCACACCCGATGCCGATGAAAACTGGACGCAATCATGGTCATCCACATTCGCTTGCGGCCCGACCCCCCGTGTGACACTCACGACGTCAATAGCGTCCTCGAAAGGTCAGTTTTTGCCGCACGAAGCACCTCCATCGTCGCGTGTTCCACCGGGCGCGAGCATTCGGCACGAACTCGTCAAGTTACTTACCGTTGCGGCACCCATCGCGGGCGGGCAGCTCCTCACGATGCTCATGGGTGTGGTGGACACGCGCATTCTTGGTTACGCGGCCAAAGAGGGCTCGGCCGACTTTGGCGGCGCATCCACAGGCCGAGCGATTGGCTTTACGTGCATGGTGTTCGCAATGGGCATCGCAAGCGCTTGTGACACATTAGCGTCACAGGCCATCGGCGCAGGAGAGGACGCAGAAGCGTGGAATGCGCTCGAGACAACCTTGCGCACAGCCCTCTTGTGGACCTTTCCGTGCGCAATTGTAGCAATGTTAGCTACATTTATTTTGCCCTACGTTGGCGTCGAGGCCGAGATCGCGCAACACGCGCAGCGTTTCACGCTGGGTCAGCTGCCAAGCATGTTTTTCATCGTCGGGTTTTGCGCGACAAAGGGCTACCTCCAGGCGCGGCATCGTACGTCGATTCTCATTGTATCGGCACTCATCGCGAACATCGTCAACGTGCCCGTGTGCATGCTGCTCGTTCGGGGAGACGCCGCATTCACTTCGGTCGGTATGCCCTTAGTGGGTATGCCCGCACTCGGATCGTTCGGCGCTGGCCTTGCGCTCAGCGTCGGGAGCATTGTTCAATTCTTGATTGTCTACGCCTACGCGCGATCGATTGCTCCCCTTGATCGCAAGAGCCAGTTCGATAAGGCGAAGGTGATGCGGCTCGGCCTGCCCATCGGGGTTCATCTTGTCGCGGAGTACGGCGCGTTCTCTCTGGTGACCGTACTCGCGGCGCGATGTGGGCGCGCAGAGGTCGGTGCCCACCAGGTGGCGATCGTTCTCGCGAGTTTCACGTACATGGGAGCGCTTGGAATCGGGGGAGCGACGTCTGCGAGAGTGGGAAGGGCCATAGGCGCAGGAGTCTCGCCCCGAATGCCTGGCCTCTTGGGCATCGGCCTCGGCGTAGCGTTCATGGGGGCCTGCGCGGGTGTGTTCGCATTGTTTCCATCGACGCTCGTGCTCATGCTAACCCCCGACAAAACGGTATTACCCATCGCCGTCAAGCTTCTTTACATTGCGGCATGCTTCCAACTTTTCGACGGCGTTCAGGTGGTGACATCGAGCGCACTACGAGGCACCGGCGATACGCGCGTGCCACTTGTCGCGAACTTGATCGCGTATTGGGCCTTCGCGATTCCGTTGGGATTCACGCTCGGTGTGGCAATGAAGATGGGTGCGATCGGACTTTGGCTTGGGCTTACCCTGGGCCTCATCATCGTTGCACTTGCGCTCTTCGTTCGGTTTTGGCAACGCTCCGGAACGCTGATCGCTCGCGTATGAGGAGACTCGTCCAAACGTTAATGTAACGCGCGCAATGCACAAATGATGTCGCGAGTGTCTGGAGGGATCTAGCATCGGCTCCCGATGGCCCGGCCTCACTGCTTCCTTCGCACTTCAGTTCTGACAAGCATGTCCATCGCAATCAGCGCATTGATCGGATGCGGATCGCGGACTGGTCTGCACAGCGATCTCAACCCGATTTTCGTCGAGGGCGATGCCAGCACTGCGTCACCTTCAAAAGACTCCGGCGCGGACACATTGGCGCCATTGGGCCTGAGGT